>JASHOU010000213.1 GCA_030038475.1 Terriglobales bacterium
GGGGGGGGGGGACAAGAAACCTGGTCTACTCAACTTCCACTACCGCATCGACTCTTCAATTTCCGAAATCCAGTCGGGACGCTTCAGCACTTCGCGCGGCTTCGGACCATCGGCAGCGCCGACAATTCCATCGCGTTCCATCAAATCGATAAGATGCGCGGCGCGTCCGTAACCGATGCGAAGGCGGCGCTGGAGCAGGGAAGTGGACGCCTTGCCAAACTCGACAACCAGCCGCACCGCATCGTTGAATAACGGATCGTTGTCATCGCCAGAGGGTTCGCCGGAGTCGTCGCCGACGCCGTTCGCACCGTCGTATTCTTCTTTCGGCGCTTCGAGGAATTTCTCCTGATATTGCGCCTGCCCTTGCGCCTTCCAGAATTCGACGACGGACTCGATCTCTTTTTCCGTCACATAAGGAGCGTGCAAGCGGTGCACGCGCGCCGAACCGGCCGGCAAATAGAGCATATCGCCGCGTCCCAGAAGCGATTCGGCGCCGTTGGCGTCGAGAATGGTGCGCGAGTCGACTTTGGTCGCGACGCGGAACGAGACGCGCGCCGGGAAGTTAGCCTTGATGAGTCCGGTGATCACATCGACTGACGGACGCTGCGTAGCCAGCACTAAGTGGATGCCGACGGCTCGCGCCATTTGCGCCAGGCGAGTTATCGACTCTTCTACGTTGTTACCGTCGAGCATCATTAGATCGGCTAACTCGTCAATGATGATGACAATTTTCGGAATCGGACCGTCGTCGGGATTTGCCTGCTCGCTGAATAAGCTCGGAGTATCATCGAACAGCCGGTTATAGCTGTCGATGTTACGCACGCCTTTTGCGGCGAGCAGTTTCAGACGTCGTTCCATTTCGCGTACCGCGTTGCGCAGCGCATTGGCAGCTAGTTTCGGCTCGGTGATGATCGGCGTGTAGAGATGCGGAACGCCTTCGTAATTGCCCAGTTCAAGGCGCTTCGGGTCGACTAACACCAGCCTTACTTCATCGGGTGTCGACTTATAAAGAATCGACATGATCATGGCGTTGATGGCCACGCTTTTACCCGTACCCGTCGAGCCGGCAATCAGCAGGTGCGGCATACCGGCGAGATCGGCTGCGGCAATGCGTCCGTTGATGTCTTTGCCCATCGCCACGGTCAGCTTCGATTTCGAGCCGAGGAACTCAGTCGATTCGATATTTTCGCGCAGCCAGATGATTTCGCGTTCGCGGTTCGGCACCTGGATGCCAACGGTGCTCTTGCCCGGCATGCGTTCGACGAGGATGCTCTCGGCGCGCAGAGCAAGGCAGAGATCGTCGCTCAGCCCGACAATGCGGCTATACTTGATGCCCGCTTCCGGCTTGAATTCAAAGGTGGTGACGACTGGGCCGGGATTGATTTGCGTGACCTGGCCGAGAACTTCGAACTCCGCGTATTTTGAGGTCAAAACCTGCGCGATGACTTTAAGCTCGTCTTCGTCCACCGATTGCTGCTCATCAGGACGGTGCAGCAGGCTCGACGGCGGTAGCTTGTAACTGCCGGCGATTTTGGGCAGAGTGGTTTTCGGCTTGTGGGAGTTGTCAGAGTGCTCGCTATCGGCGCGTTCGGTGACTTCGATTTCGCCGGAGGCTGCGCCGGGATTTTCTTGTAGCGTCGCGGCGGCAGACTCGGCTTGTTCTTCCGCCAACATGCGTTCAATGCCGGTGCGCGGAGTCTGCACGCCGGGAATGTCGCGCGAATTTTCTGTGTTTCTGCTAGTGTCCTCCTCGCGCACTATCTCACGCTGCGCAGCCGCGCGCGCCGGTACAAGTTGCGCGGTCACGGTTGGTTTTTCCGCGCGGCGCTTCTCGAGTTCTCTTTGTTGGCGTTTGCGTTCGCGTTCATCCTGCCAATCCCTGAACCGATCTCTTAGCGTCAGCACGAAGGCAAAGCGAGTCGGAGCCCAGACTTCAATTGCCGCAAACGAAAAAGCGGTAGTCAGATACAGCGCAACGGCCAGCACTGTGGTGCAGACAATGTAAGCGCCGGCAACATTGAAGTAGCGGATTAAGACATCTCCGACAATGCGCCCGAGCAAGCCTTCAATGGGGATCGCGCCCATCCAGCGCAGGTGTCCGGGAAGAATTGCAAGCAACGCGGGCACGAAGAGCAGCAGCCAGATGCCACCGAGGGTTTTCGCAATCGGGCTCTGCACCACGCGCGAACGGAACCAGCGCGCGCCGAGCAAGAGCAGAAACAGAGGGAGCAGAAACGATCCGACGCCGAATACTTGCAGCACCAGGTCAGAAAGATACGCTCCAAAGATGCCGATCCAGTTGCGCGCCGCGTGCGATCCGGTAAGAACGGAAGCGCTGTTGAGCGAGGGATCGAGCGGCGAGTAAGAAGCCAGCGCGAGGAAAAGGATGAGCGCGGAGACGCACAGCAGGAACCCGACAAGCTCATTCAGACGGCGGTTCCGCGTGGGCGTGAAAGCCTTGGAGAAGAATGTCATGTGGCAGCGACGGTGTTCGCAAGGGCAAGGTTCGCGAGGCAAACTTCACCCTACGACATCGTTACGTGGCCAGAGCTTGATAATTATGACAAGAAGGGAACGGTTCGGGCAATCCGGGAAATAGGATAGGTTGGCAAGTTGGGTACGGGCGAATATAGCTTTCGTTAGGATTCTCCGAGCCTTTGGTTTCTCGCGAGCGTTGCCAACACGGCGCGGAAGTTGGGGCTGGAAATCGCGTGTCTTAACCTCCCGCTAATCTAGTGGCCCACACCAGTACCGCAATCCCCAGCACAATGCGATACATTGCAAACGGAGCGAAGCCGCGTTTTCGCACCCACGCCATAAACCACGCAACGGCTCCGTAGGCGACGATAAAGCTGACGACGAAGCCGATGCCGAGGATGACCCATTCGTGGGGAGTGATCGAGGCGACGCCGATCGGGTTCTCGTCTTTGCCGGAGACTGATTTGTAGAGCGTGTACAGCGTGGCAAGCGCCATGGTTGGCATGGAAAGAAAGAACGAGAATTCGAGCGCTGCGGCGCGCGACATTCCCACCAACTGTCCGGCAGCGATGGTGGACATGGAGCGGGAAGTTCCGGGAAAAACGGCAGAGAGAATCTGGCAGGCGCCGATCCATACCGCTTGGCCGCCATGAATATCGTCCATTTTCCAGGTGTGAATTGGCGAATTCGGCGCGCCCGGCCCAGCTTTTTCCCACGGCGCCTTGATGGCATCGATGATCCACATCACGATACCGCCGATCAGCAGCGCGCTTCCCATTACGTAGAGACTCTCGAGGTTTTTGCCAATCACCTTGGTCAGCAGATAGGACGGCCCTGCGGTGATAACGAACGCGATCATCACCAGACTCAGCGGGTGGGTCAGGTAGTCGCAGTCTCTTTTCTCGCCCTCGGGAAATGTCGAGATCAGCTTGGCGATGTGGCTGCGGAAATAAATCGGCAAAACCAGGATCGCGCCCAGTTGAATGACGATCGAATACATCTTCCAATAGCCGCTGGAAAGCGGAACGTGCAGCAGAAGCTCGGAAAGGCGCAAATGGGCCGTGGAACTTACCGGCAGAAACTCGGTGAGGCCTTCGACAATTCCGAGCAGCACAGAAAGAAGATAGTCGTTCAAGGCGATCCCTCGATTTACTGACTGTGGAGACGCGACCAGCCGCGTCTTTTTTGCTTAATGGAACACACTGCGTTTACTGTCCAATTTTTACATCTTCCGCGTACCTGCGGAAGAAACTATCTGGTTTCCACTCTGGGCGATGTTCGGTGACGGCAACGTTGATGAGCAAGCCTCGCACGATCTCTTCATATTTCGCAGCAGCGGCAAGATCGACGGGCTGGTTTATGTCGTCGGAGGGAGCGTGATAGCGCTGTGTCAGCCAGTCTTTGAAAATCTTTTGCTCCGGCGATCCCGGTTCAGCGCCCAACTCCATCATGACGGAAGGCACGCCGTGACGAATGAAGCTGTACTGATCGCTGCGGATGAAGATGTTGCGCTGCGGTTCGGGATCGGGCTGGACTTTTACCCCCAGCGACTGGGCGACCTCACGCGCGCGATCGCCCAAATCCGATTCTTCTAGGCCCTCGACGGTGAGGATCTTCAAGGGCACGATGGGCAGAAACATGTCGGTATTGACGTCGGCAACGATGGATTTCGGAGCAACCGTCGGATGTGCCGCAAAATATTTCGAGCCCAGCAGGCCTTTTTCCTCTCCGGTCACAAGAACCAGAAGAATCGAGCGGCGAAGGTTTTCGGGATTCTTCTTGAAGCTCGCGGCCATGTCAAGAATCAAGGCGCTGCCCGAGCCGTTGTCCATGGCGCCGTTGTAAATTCGATCGCCGTTGATCGGCTCGCCGATGCCAAGGTGATCGAGGTGGGCCGAGAGCACGACGTATTCATTTTTCAGGACGGGGTCGTTTCCGGGAAGTTTGGCGACGACGTTGGCCGACTTCACGTGCGTAAGTTCGACGTGCGTTTTCGCGGCCAGCGAGACGGCGAGCGGAAAGTGGGGCAGTGGCTTGCGATCCTTGCCGAGAGCCGCAATCTCTTCGAAAGTGTGGCCGGAACCGGCAAAGAATTTTTCGGCGCTCGCAGGATTCACAGAGAGATAGATCTTTGCGCCTTCCGTTTCGTTGAACTCGGGATAGTCAAGATCCATCGACGGCCTGGTGCGATTGAGCGCGATACGAGACCAGGGAATATCCATCGAGGCAGGATTTATGATGGAAACAATTCCCACCGCGCCAGCCGCGCGCAACGTCTTCCAGCGCTCGGCCATAGTCTGGTAATGCGAAGCGAGCGCTCCGGGAATCTCCGAAGGCGAACCGGCGAGGATCACGATAATCTTGCCGCGCACGTCGATATCGGAGAAGTCGTCGTAATTCTTCTCCGGAACTTTGAGTCCATAGCCGGCAAACACCAGCGGAGCTTCGACCTCGGGCGCGGGCATAACCCGCGTGCTGATGTTTGCGTCTTGACCGAGGGTGAGGGGTTCACGCTTGCCGTCACGGATCAAAGCAAGGCTGCAATCTTCTTCGACGATTTGCCGCGAGATGAACTTGACCGGCTGGTAGAAACCGTTTACGCCTGCCGGCTCCGCGCCCGCGCGCTTGAGCTGCTCGACAGCATATTTTTGCGCTTTGCGTTCACCGCGGCTGCCGGTGTCCCGGCCTTCGAGTCTATCGTCGGCGAGAACTTTGATGTGATCCCACCAAGTCTGGCCGTCAAAATGAGTAGTGCTTTGGCCCGCGGCGGAAATCGCGAGTGACAGTAGGAACAGAAGGGTCGAGATTCTGGTTTTCATAATCTCCGTGGTTGGCGAAGGTTTCTAGGATAACAGGCGAGGCGCGGAGAAATCATCTCCGTAGGAGTTGAGACAATCGCCGAGAGTGTCGGAGAGCAAAAGATATTCCCGGCAAGTGAGGGCCGGGGAAAGCCGTGGTTTACCAGCATGCCGAAGCCAAGAAGAGAAAGTTCAGAATGAATAGCGCAGCGACTCGGTTATGGCATTGGCGTGAAAATATCGCGGCGCGGTGGGGCCGACAAACGAACTCTGGTCCGGCGAACCCTCGTTGTACTGGTAATAATTCCAGCCCATGTTGTAGGCGAATTTGTGGCCGATATCCACGCTGAGATTGGCCACCGGCTGCTGAAATTTGTACTGAGTGGTGCCGAGCGGCTGCAGGATGTTAAATTGCGGGACGCGGCCATCCACGGCGTTGATGTTGTAGCCCACATTGGTGGTCACGCGTTTCACAGGTTTCACGCGCACCGTCGCCATTGCGAAATTGATATGGCTGTCGTAGTAGGAAGTATTGAGCAGATTATTGGACGGAGGAAGCGGCTGCGGTCCCGGACAAGCCGTAGAGCTGGAGACAAAGGGCAGCGTCACACCGGCAGGCGGCGTGTCGGCGAAGCAAATCAATCCGTTTTGCATCACGCCATTAAAGTTGTAGGCCAAATCGAACCCAACCCGTTGGCGGGGAGTGATCGAGGCGGTGAGTCCGAAGTTCTGGTTGTGCCCCACATATTGGGTGAATGCGTCGGCATTGGCATCGCGCAGAATGTTAATCGATCCTCCCACCACCGCCCAAGGCCGCGGGGTATAGGTGGTCTGAACGCGATAGCGCGATTCCTTGCGCGGCGAGATGCGGAAAAACACATCGTTGTAATTAGAATGTTCGGCGTCGAAATTCAGCCGCAAATCATGAGTGGGCCGCGCCCAGAAACCAAACAGCCCCGTATACTCCTCCGCGTCAATGTGGTTCAAGCCGCCGCTCATGTAGGTGGTGAAGTCATTGAGCGTTTGATCGCCATAGCGGAAACCGACACGGGTTCCCACTTTCTGCGAAATATCCCAGGCCAATTCCGTTTGATTTCTCGTCCAATCCTGATTGAACGACGATGCGGCCGTGGTGGTGACGGTGGTCGGCGCGGTTGCGGATAGAGGAGTGAGAAGGTTGCACTTGCTGGTGTTGGTGCAGTCGCTGTCAATCTCGGTGTAATTGGCATTCTCCGGACTGCGGAAGTCCCAGAGATGAAATTTCTCGATCAGGCGCAGATGTCGCGTCAGATGCAGGGTCGCCTCGAAATCGAATACATTCGAAATTTCATTCGCACCACCCGCGCCGGTGCCGGTGAAAGCCAGGGTGTGGGTGCGCGTGATCAGGCCGGCAAAGTTTTCGTCGAGGGGCGTAGTCATGTCGGCGGAAGTATAGGAATACGATGCGATCACATCCAGCCGCTGGAGATAGTTGCTGCGTAGCCTTACGCTCTCGGTGGGGTAAGAAGTACGCACCCTCTGGTTTCGCGAATAACCGAAGTAGGCGCTGCAGGTGTTGTTGGTGAGCACCCCGTTAACCACCAGACTGGTGGAACCTTTGGGCACGGCACAGGGTTCGTTGTTGGCCGTATCAATCGACAAGCCCAACTCCACTGGAGTACCGGTGGAGAGCAGCACCGGCGCAAACGGAGCCAACTGGTAGTCGGTGTCGCCCTTGTAATAATCGAGGAACTGGTCGTAACTGAGAACGGTACGCGGCGCAAACCGCCAATCCGCTCCCAGGCGGTAGGAGTTCATGGTCGTGTTCCAGTCCTGGAACAGCAGCGCTTCGGTGCCTTCATGAATGCTGCTGTAGGAAGGCCCGGTCATGTTGTTGTGGGAAAAGCCCACGCGAAAGCTGATCCGCGACTGCGGCAGCAGGGTCAGGTCGACATCGCTCATGCGCCGCACCGTATCAAACAGGTGGGGCGAATTCTCCACCGGAATCGAGGGGGTAGAAGTGGAAGGATTGAGCGGATTATCGAGCAGGTCAAAGTCGGAGAAATACTGATCGCGGCGGAAACTGCCGACAAAGTCGTACCACTTGTTCTTCTCCACGCGGATGCGCAGGGCGTTGTTCGGGTCGCCGCCCCAGCCAAAGCTGTTGAGAGAAAGATCGTCGAACAGCATGCCCTGGTGATCAACCGACTGCATGGAAAGCGTTTCATCGAGGAAGCGCGGCCCGGTCTGCAGGTTCACCAGCGTGTCGTACATATCGCCGCTGCCGTTGATGTCATTGGTGCGATAGCCGAGTTCCACCGACGAATGAATCAGGTAACCGCCACTGGTAATGCCTTCCGGCTCGCCCGATGGATTCTGGTTGCCACTGGCGGATTGCGCCCAGAGGAGAGCGGATGACATCGCGATCAAGAGCACCAGAATCCTAATCGCGAGTCCACTGACCGTCCGCATGCCCGCAGCTTTCGTTTTCGAGTCTGCCTGGGCGAGGGCACGTTCGGTGATGGAAAAACCGGAAAACGGAATCCGGGAAAACGAATTGCCGGAAAAGAATGGCTGGTTGAATTGTCCTCGAAACGGCATCGGTTCGCCCTCACTTGAAAAAGACATCGCTGAAGTTGGAGCCGTGAATCTGGCTGTGGCACATGGTGCACGCCTGGTATTTCGCCGACTGATTGTGTACCGGACCCGCCGGCGAAACCCCCGGGAAGGTGTGGCACTGCAGACAGAGCATGTTGGTCAGGCTGACTTTAAGCAGCTTGGGATTGCTGGAACCGTGGGGCGTATGGCAACTGCTGCAGCCCTCGGTTTTTACCGGCACGTGCTCGTAGACGAAAGGCCCTTGCTTATCGACATGGCACTTGTAGCAAACCGCGTCGCCGTTAGGCTGCTCGCGTACCTGGCGCAGGACCCCGGTGCCGTGTGGGTTGTGGCAGTCGTTGCACTCGACCAGGCCTTCATTCACGCGGTGGTGATAGGGCTTGGCGAAATCCGCCTTTTCCGAGGTATGGCAGCCATAGCACAACTGCGGCTGGCTTTCGACCAGCAGGTGCTCGCTTTCTTTGGCATGATGCGGGGAGTGGCAGTCCAGGCAGCCGACATCGCTGCTGGAGTGAGCCGATGCGGCGAAATGCGACTGCTCGTGCGCATTGCCGTGGCAGCTCAAACAACGGGCGCTGGTCTGCTGCCGTGACGCGTCCTTGAAGGTGAAGATTTTGGTTACGTCGCCGCCTCCGGCCACATGCTCCGCGCCGGGACCATGGCAGCCTTCGCAACCCTGATGGGCCGGCCCGCCCTTGGTGTCGAGCGTCGTCTTCCAGTGCGGCGTCTTTTCCCACGAGTTGTAAATGTCCTCGTGACAGGTCTTGCAGGTCTCCGATCCCACGTACTTTGAGGCGTCGACCGAGAATGCGGAAGCAGGCAACGCGCTGGCTTTCTGAGGGTCCTCAGCCTGAGCTCTCAACGCGGCCACGGCGGCGCCGACAAAACATAGAGCGGCAAAAAGAATAAATCGACTGGTCCTGCAATTGGTTCGCATAATCATGCGCATGCCCCTCCTTGACACCGGCGCTTGGTCATCCATGTCATGGGCGTCAATGTGGTCTGACTTCGAAATTGGAATGAAATTTGTTGTTCACAGTTTGCCCCATCCATTTCCCGATCATGAACCGGTTCTGCTCCAGTCAGGAGGCGCCAATCAATAAAGCCATTACGCCGCATTCCTAACCATCGGCCCAATATCAGCAATCTTTAGCATAACCCTATCGTTGCTGGATCGGTGTGAGCGGAGGTTCGCAGGCGGGGCGCCTCTCACGATGCGATATATCCTTAGGTACCTAGGATGGTATCGCAAGTTAGCCTGTAGCGACCGTGGTCGACAGCGAGCTAAACAATAGGTGATACGACGAGATCGCATATTGTGGATGATATCCATCAACTTACAGTTGACAAGTAACTGGTTGGACGTAGCATAAGTTGTCTCCGTGTCCGTATGGGGAATGTATCGGCGATTACTCAGGATTGTCTGTGATGAACAAACAATGTGTCCGTGATGAAACCAATGGTGATGGAGCAATGAATCGGGAGCTAAGCTCCGTACGAACGGATGGTACGAACGACGGGTCGAGAATTTGACATGGGTCTTCATCCCACCTACGATTTGCGTCATCATGCAGAACTTAAGAATTGTTTCCGCCGGCCAAATCCGCGGATCGAGCGATAGGGCGGCGCGCGGGTTCGTAACGGCTCTCTTCGCCCTATTTGTCTTCACATCACTATCGCTGGCGACGGCACCGTCCGTTCCCGCGGCCGATCCGCAGCGCTACCTGGATGACATCAAGGCGCTCAGCGCTCCGGCCATGGAAGGACGCGGGGCCGGAACGAAAGGCTTAACGCGTGCGGCGCACCTTATCGAGCAGCGTTACAAAACGCTTGGACTCGAACCCGCCGGTACCAACTCCTACTTTCAACCTTTCACCGTCATCACGGGCGCGCAACTCAAGGGTAAGAACAGTTTCGTCATGCTAACTGGCAGTGGGAAACGCGAACTCAAAGTGAAGCAGGATTTTGTTCCCTTCAGCTTCTCCGCCTCAGGTTCGGTACAGGCACCCATGGTATTTGCCGGCTACGGCATTTCGGCGGACGAATTTCACTACGACGATTATGCCGGCCTCGACGTCAAGGACAAGATCGTGCTCGTCCTTCGCTATGAGCCTCCGTCATTCGCTGCGCAAAGCGGCGACCACGGACTCACGCAGCATTCCCAGGTTGTCACCAAAGCCATCAACGCCCGCAACCATGGAGCCAAGGCACTCATCTTGGTGAACGGCAAACTCGGGGACGGGGAAGAAGACCTGCTCACCCGCTTTGGCAGCGTCAGCGGCCCGGAAAATGTCGGCATCATTTTTCTTCAGGTCAAAAATGACGTCGCCGATGGTTGGCTGAAACCTTCGGGCAAATCGCTCGGCGAATTACAGGCGCAAATCAACGCGGCGTCGAAGCCGGCATCGTTTGCGCTTCCGGAGAATCAAAACGCGTCCGTCACCGTCAGCATTGCCACCACCCGCTCCCCAGTAAACAACGTGCTGGCCTATCTTCCCGGCAAAACTCCCGGCCCGAACGAAGAATACGTCATCATTGGCGCGCACTACGATCACTTGGGACGCGGCAACGTCGACTCGCTTGCGCCTTCGCAGATCGGGCAGATTCATCCTGGGGCCGACGACAATGCCTCGGGCACCGCTGGTGTGCTCGAACTGGCCCGGCTGTTGGCGCCGCACAAAGGCGAGCTGCGGCGCGGCATTCTCTTTATGAATTTTGCCGGCGAAGAGCTGGGGCTGCTCGGTTCGGCCGCCTGGGTCAAGGATCCCACGCGTCCACTCGATAAAGCGGTGGCCATGCTCAACATGGATATGATCGGGCGCATCAAAGACGAAAAGGTCTACATCGGAGGCGTCGGGACCGGTTCGACGCTGAAAGCCGTGGTTGAGCAGGCGGCGCAGAACTCCGGTTTCAAGATCGAATACTCGCCCGGAGGATATTCTTCGAGTGACCACACCTCGTTCGTCGCCAGGAAAATTCCGGTGCTGTTCTTTTTTTCCGGATTACATTCCGATTACCACAAGCCTTCCGATACCTGGGAGAAGATCAATCCGGAATCGGCGGCGCGTCTGCTGAATGTGGTCGCCGCGACCGGAGAGCAGCTGGCGGATGCTGAGGATCGTCCGGCCTTCCAGGTGGTCGCGGACGAGAAACCACCTGGAGGCGGCGGCAGTGGTTATGGTCCCTATTTTGGTTCCATCCCAGATTTTGGCGAGGTCGAAACCGGCGTGCGTTTTGCAGACATAAAACCTAATTCGCCAGCCGCTAAAGCCGGCCTTAAAGCCGGAGACATTCTCGTCCAGTTTAACGATAAGCCGATCAAGAACCTCTACGACTTTACAGACGCTCTCCGGCGCAGCAAAGTCGGCGAAGTTGTTGAAGTGAAGGTGCTGCGCGACGGCCAGCAAGTAACCGCTTCGGTCAAGCTCGAACAGCGCAAATAGGCTGACGAGTCGATGTCTCAGATGCATGCACGGGGCCACGTGCTAGATCTTTTGCTTCGCTCAAGATGAAAGGGTATAGGGGTGCCGATTTAGGCGGTGACCGGCTTTGCGGCGGATACGGGATCTACCCGCAGCGTCAGGCCGTCGACGTGGCGGACGACGATGCGGTCGCCAGCGGAAACGGGGATGGTAGAGACAGCGTCCCAGAATTCGCCGTGGATGAAAACCTTTCCCGAGGGCGCGAGCGGAGTTTCGGCGATGCCGATTTCGCCGATCAATCCTTGCTCGCCGGTGACGATTTTGTTGCGGCGGGCGCGCACGGCAATGCCCATTAAGAAAGCGGTGATGATTCCGAGCGGAATGCTGACGGCGAGCGCGGTCACGAGACGAACGCGCATTTCGGGAATGGGCGAATCGACGAGGAAAAGACCGCCGAGGGTGAGCAGAACGATTCCTCCCGTGGTGAGCACACCGTGGCTGGCAAATTTGGCTTCGGCGGCAAAGAGGGCAAAGGCGCCGATGATCATGGCGATGGCCGCGAAGCGCACGGGCATGAGGTTCATGGCGAAGGCGGCGAGAAGAATGAAGACGACGCCGACGGTTCCGGGAATGACCGCGCCGGGGTGGTTGAATTCGGCATAAAGCGCGAGCGCGCCGATGGCGAGCAGAATGAAGGCGATGTTCGGGTCCATGATGTAGGCGAGGATGCGCTCTTTGAGCGTCATCGGATAGTCGCGCACAGGTTGGCCGTCGAGATTGAGCGATATGGTCGCGCCGTTAAAACGCTTGATGCCTTTGCCGCTGAGTTGCTGGAAGAGATTTTGCTCGCTGGGAGCGATGTAATCGATCAGCTTTCTGTCGAGAGCCTCCTGGTCGGTGAAGGACTTTGATTCGAGGACGGCGCTTTCGGCGAGCTCGACGTTGCGTCCACGCTTGGAAACGATGGAGCGCATGAGAGCGGCTGAGTCGTTTTCAATTTTTCGTTTCATCTCATCGTCGAGTTTTACGGTGGTCGGGCCCAAGAGCGCGACCGGGTGCGCTGCGCCCGCGTTGGTGCCCGGCGCCATGGCGGCCACGTCGGCGGCTTCGAGAATAAAGATTCCGGCGGAGCCAGCACGGCTGCCCGCAGGAGCTACATAGACGATGACCGGCACAGGCGAGGAAACGATCTTGTCGATGATTTGGCGGGTGGCGTCGAGCAATCCTCCGGGAGTGTTCATTTCGATGAGAACGGCTTCGTCGCGGTTGGCAGTTGCAGTTTCGATGGCGCGGCCAACGTATTCGGCGGTGACGGGTTGGATGACGTCGTCGATGGAAATGCGCAGGACGGCGGCGGAGCCGTTTGCCGCAACAAGCATTACCGTCAGGAATGCGAAAAGTAAAACTGGCCACCGCCCTTTGATGATGATGATCCACGGCCCCTGATCCCTGAGACCAGAGACCTCACGGTTGAGAACTGAGAACCGGGAACTGAGCACTGGTTTCATTGCGCTTTCTCCGCGAGCTTGGATGCCAGGGCGAAAACAGCGGCTGGTTTCACGACAAGACGATTATATCGGCAAGGAGGCGCTCATTCAGTGGCGGAACGAAGCGTAACCACAGGGTACACAGAGTCGCACAGAGGAAATCAGAGTTGCTCTAACGTGGCGACCGCGTGATAGTCCCCCGTGCAGGTCCCATTTTGTTAAGCGGAGAGTCGGGTGTTTCCGCTTGACTGGATTGGCGAGACGTCGCTCTCTCCACCGTTTTGTTCGTATTGGCGCGGCGATTGGGAACGAGACTCGATCCAGCCCGGCAATTCGTCGCTGCCGGTAATGAGGCGGGCCCCGCGTTCATACGTGAAATAGGAAAATGCCCATTGAGTCATGACAAGCAGGCGATTGCGGAAGCCGATGAGAAATAGAATGTGGATGAACAGCCAAGCCAGCCAGGCAAAATATCCAGATATTTCGAATTTGCCAAACTGGGCGACGGCAGCGGCGCGGCCGATGGTGGCGAGGCTGCCTTTATCATGATAATGAAAATCGCGCCTGGGCTGATTCTCAAGGTCGCGTGCGATGGTTTCGGCAGCCCAGGTGCCTTGCTGGATCGCGACCTGCGCGACTCCGGGCAGGAGCTTGCCGTTTTCGTCGTTAAGGGCGGCGAGATCGCCAATCACGAAGACTTCAGCATGTCCGGGAACGCTGAGGTCGGGTCGCACGAGCACGCGGCCGGCGCGGTCGACGGGAACTTTCAGCTTACTGCCGAGCGGCGATGCGGCAACGCCCGCGGCCCACAGGACCACGGAAGCGGACAGTTTTTCGCTGCCGGTCCAAACCGTGCCGGGTTCAACGCCGGTGACCATGTGAGAGGTGCGGACCTCGACGCCGAGATTGCGTAGCTGGGTTTCGGCTTTGCGGGAAAGCTCTTCGGAGTAGGCCGGCAGAACACGCGGTCCTCCTTCGATCAACAGGATGCGAGTTTGGCGCGGGTCGATTTTGCGAAACTCGTGATTCATGGCGTGACGCGCGATTTCAGCCAGGGTTCCGGCAAGTTCTACGCCGGTGGGGCCGGCTCCGATCACGACAAATTGCAATGGCGTCGGGCTTTTGCCTTCGTTTGCCTGGCCCTCGGTTGCCTGGCGCTCGGCCAGTTCGAAGGCTAGCAGGACGCGACGGCGAATTTCGAGCGCGTCTTCGATCGTCTTGAGACCGGGTGCGAGCGGTTCCCACTCCTCGTGGCCGAAGTAAGCATGGGTTGCGCCGGATGCGACGATGAGAAAATCGTAGTCGAGCGGCTGAGCTCTGGTTATAACCTGCTTTCGATCGAGGTCAAAATCAATGACTTCGTCGAGCAACACTTCGATGTTGGAGCGAGCTTTCAGGATGGAACGAATGGGGGCGGCGATTTCTCCGGGAGACAAGCCGGCGGTCGCGACCTGGTAGAGCAGCGGTTGAAAGGTGTGATGATTTCTGCGATCCACGAGGGTGAGCTGCACCGGAAGCTTGGCGAGGCGGCGCGCGGCAGTCAAGCCGCCAAACCCGGCTCCAACGACGACCACATGCGGTCGTTGATTGTTGATTGCGTTACTGATCGGGTTGCTGCTCGCTGGCATGAGAATCTACCGCTCTACTCTAGAGATTCGGAGCGTGGTTTCAGGGTTTCAAAGTTTCAAGGTTCCAATGAGCAATTCGGCTGAATCCCGCCCTCGAAATCATTGAAACTTTGAAACTCTGAAACATTGAAACCTGAAGGTCATAAACCCTATACACTGCTTCTTTCTTCTTTTGCTTGCTCAGACTCCAATGAGTTCGGCGCAGCCCACTTCCTCCGCAGCGCGCTTTCTGATGCCGTCAGTGCGCGACATCATTTTCATTTTTCTTTTCTGGTCGGTGCTGGCCGGGCCGTTATCGAACCGTCCGCTGGCCGACCCCGACATCGGATGGCACATTCGAACCGGTGAGCAGATTCTTGCGACGCACACTTTGCCGCGCACCGATTCGTTTTCCGCGATCATGCAAGGGCAGCCGTGGTATGCGTGGGAGTGGTTGTATGACGTGGCGCTTGGGGCTCTTGATCACGCCTGCGGACTGAACGGAGTGGTATGGCTCGGCGCGGTGCTGGCAGCTTCGGTTTTTGTTTTATTGCTAGGGGAGTTACTGCGGCGCGGCACGGGCCTGTTGCTGGCAGTTGTCCTCATGCTGCTGGCGGAGGCGGCGGCGATGATTCACCTTTTCGCGCGGCCGCACATTGTGAGCTGGCTGTTGACGCTGCTCTGGTTTGTCGCGCTCGAGCGATGGGAGGGATGGGAGCGCCCAGATCGACCACGCTGGATTTTCTGGTTCTTTCCCGTTTCGATGGTGCTGTGGGTGAACCTCCATGCCGGTTGGCTGTTTGGCATGGTTCTGCTCGCGATTTATGCGTTCGCGGCATGGATTGAGAGTGTGCGCGTGGCTAATCGAGATGCGCTGGCTGCCATCCGCACCAGGAATCGCGCTCGTGGCATGGCAGCGGCGTGGATTGCCGCGGCCGCCGCTACGCTGGTAAATCCCTACGGCTGGCGCCTGCACCAGCACATTGTTCGCTATCTCGGCGACCGCTATCTCATGAACCATATCAACGAATTTGCCTCGCCCGATTTTCACGGCTGGGCGCAGCGCTGTTACGCGGTCATTTTGCTGCTGGTGCTGATGGCATTTGCCGGCAATCGCTTATCGCAAGATCGAAGGCCGCTGCCGCTGAGTCAACTGCTGGTCGCGCTCTTCGCTACCTATGCTGGATTTTATGCCTCGCGCAATATTCCGGTTTCTTCGATGCTGCTGGTGCTGATTGTTGGGCCTATCTTGTGGGAAGACTTTACCGCGCTGGCGCATAAACTGGGCGCGTGGCCCTGGGTTCGGAAGGGCGCCGCGCGGATTTCAGAATTTACTTGCCGCATGACCGCGCAGGAAATGGAGCTGCGCGGCCATTTCTGGCCAGCAATTGCCGTCGTCTGCGCCTTCGCAATTTGCCTACACGGAGGATGGCTCGGCAAGCGGCAGTTGATTCACGCGCAGTTCGATGCAAAGAAGGTGCCGGCGGCGGCGGTGAGTTTTCTGCTGAACGAATCGGCTGGCAAGCCGAGTGCGGAGCCGGTTTTCTCTAACGACAGCTGGGGAGGGTATCTCATCTACCGGATGTATCCAGAACGAAAAGTTGTGGTCGACGATCGTCACGATCTGTACGGTTCCGATCGTGTGCGGCAGCTGCTGACTGTGATGCAGGTTGCTCCCGGATGGCGTAGTGTGCTCGAACAATGGCAGATTCGGACGGCGCTGTTGGCGGCGGATTCAACGCTCGCTAACCTGCTGCGTGAGTTGCCGCAGGAATGGCGTGTGGCGTACGAAGATAAAGTTGCGGTGGTGTTTGAGAAACGATGAGGTTACTCCGTGCGCAGCGCCTGCATGGGTTCGATCGAAGCGGCACGACGGGCGGGAATGAATCCTGCCATGGTGGCGCAGAGGCCGAGAACGAGCGTCGCGCCGGCCAGCGCCAGCGGATCGTAGCCGCCAACGCCGAACAGTAGACTAGCCATCAGGTGACCGGCAAACAGCGCGGCCGGAATGCCTAGCCCGAGTCCGATAAGAATCTGCCAGAGCGCCCCACGCAATACCATGGCTAACACGCTCGATCGGGTAGCACCAAGCGCCATGCGAACGCCAATTTCGCTGGTGCGGCGGGCGACGAAGTACGACATCACGCCGTAGAGTCCCACCGAAGCCAGGGCCAGCGCCAACATGCCGAATAAGCTGGTGAGCCGCGCGATCAGGCGATCTTGATCAAAGTTGCCCGCAACTTGCGCTTTGAAAGGCTGAAGATTGACCACGGTCAGATTGGGATCGATGCCCGCCAGGGTGCGGCGAACGAGAGCTTCGACATTCTGCTGCGCCGAGCCGAAATTGAGAATCATGGTGTGGATAAAAAGCGATCGCGTCTCGCCTGAAACCAGGATCGGCTCCCGGTAGCCGGTGTACTGCTGGGTGAGGGGGCGCAGGAGGACCGGACGGACCGGCTCGCGCGGGTTGTTCATTTTGAAATCGGCAAAGACGCCCACAATTTCAAAGCTGCCGGAGTCCTGTGGGAAACCCATGCCGAAGTGCTGGCCCAAGGGATTCTCGTTGGGGAAGAAGCGCTTCACGAAGGTCTGGTTCACGACAGCGACCTGTGGCGATGTTGCCGTGTCCTGATCGGTAAGGCCGCGACCGCGAAGCACCGGGACGCCGATAGCGTCGAGAAAATGCGGGCTCACGCGATCCCAGGTCGCGCTGCACTTGTCGCCCGGGCGTGGCGCAGGACGGCCCGGTATGATCACGCAATCACTCCAGTTGTCGCCTTCGAGCGGGCTGTAGAGCGATATGCCGACGCTCGCTATGCCGGGCAGTGCGGAGAAACGATCTTCGATCTCGCGATTGAGCGCAGGCAACCGCTCGACCGTGTAACCGGCGCCTTCCGGATCGAGATGCAGCACGTAGCGGTTGGCGGTAGCCAGGCCGAAATTCTGGTGCTGCAGATTCTGAAGCGACTTGGTCATCAGAATCGCACCCGCAAGCAGGACCACCGACAGCGTCGCTTGTATGACGACCAGTGTTTTCTGGGGCAGGGAAGAGCGGTCGCGCGTAGAGCGGTTCACGCCGCGCAAAACGTCGGCTGGTTGTGCGCGCGACGACAACCACGCAGGAGCTGTCCCGAACAGAATGCCGGTGACGAGCGAAAGCAGAAACGCGAAGCGCAGTACGGCGGGCGAGGGGCGTGCCTCAATGGGCATCTTCGTCGCATCGGGAAAGGCGAGAGCCAGAATGGTGTGAGAACCTGCATAGGCCACTCCCAGGCCGGCCAGACCACCGATACAGCTCAACAAGATGCTTTCGGTGAGAATCTGGCGGATGAGCCGTTGCGGCTTTGCGCCCAAGGCCGTGCGCACCGCCATATCCGCACGCCGCGTGGTGGCGTGCGCCAGCAGCAGGTTGGCGATGTTGGCGCAAGCGATGAGCAGGACAAAGATGGAGAGGATCATCAACATCTTCAGGCCCTTGCCCGTTTGCAGTTGCATAATCTGGATGCCGCCGCCACCGGGGACGAGAACCACATACTGCTTGGGAATCTCGGCCGCCCCACCATTTTGGGTATAGTGCGGAAGAGTGGCCAGCCACTGACGCAGAGCCGCAGAAAGCTTGGCCTGCAATGCGCCGACGTTGGTTCCGGGACGCACCCTGCCGAGAGCATAAAGCCAGTTGGAGTCTGCATGATGGAGGATGGAGTTTGTTCCCTGGACGTACGGTTCACTTGCCAGAGGCATCCAGAAGGCAGGGGGACGGTCAGAGACTCGATCACCGAAAAAACCGGGCGGAGCGATGCCGACAACGGTGAAGGGATGTGCCTGAATAAAAATCGTCGATCCAACGAGCGAAGGATCGGCGGCGAATTCCGTTTGCCACGCGCTGTAGCTGATCACTGTAGCTGGAGCGGACGAAGGCGTATCGTCGCTTTCGCTGAACGGGCGGCCGATATACGCGCCAAGCCCCAGCGTGGAGAAGTAGTTGCCGGAGACGAATTCGCCGCGCAACGACTTTGCCAGCGCATTTTCACGGCGCACGGTGAACTCGTCCTCGGCGGACTGCATTGCGGCCAGTTCCTCGAACTCCGGCGCGGAATCCCTCAAGTGCAGGTAAAGGTCGTAGGAGAAGATGTCGAAGTCGCCGTTATCGCTGACAAAACCACCATTGACACAGCAATTGTCAGTGTCACCGATGCGGTAGAGCTTTGCGGGATCGGCCACCGGAAGGGACCGCAAAAGAATTCCATGAACCAAGGTGAAGATGGCCGTGTTGGCGCCGATGCCCAGAGCCAGCGTAATGACCGCCGTAATAGTGAACCCCGGCGACTTGCGCAGTTGGCGCAATGCATAGCGCAAGTCCTGAAGCAGGGTCTGCATATGAGTCTCCCCCTACACCTTTACGCTCTTTGGGTATGGCAGGTTCCGAGCCAAATTGTTCCAGACGTAGATTGTCCATTTACAGACAAATACGCTCATGACGCGATTCTCCCGACTAACGTCCTTGTCCGAAAACGAAAACCACTGTCCGAAACCGAACAGCGCGGGATTTACGTTTGTGGTGTAATTGGTTTGTCTTGTCGGTTACTCCACGGCCATTTTGGAGTCTTCTCGGCCTCTTTCTAGCCTGAGTTTGCGATTACTCTCTGCAACCGGAAAGCTTCCAGGTCATCTGATGTAGCTGGGTTTGGCGCTGGCTACGATAAAAATGCTACCTTAGAACGCGCCGCGGAAGTTGGCGCCTTCGCGCCTGACAAAGTTATGCGGATCGCAAAGACGCCCCGACGTATCCCGAGATGCTCGGCTAGCCACCAACTTGCCGGATTTCCGCGGAGTTGCCGATGAAGGCGGAGTGTTTGCCCTTCCAGCAGATTCCCCATACGACCCGTCTTTTCCTCGATTATCTTGCTTACACTCCCTCCGTTCGCGGCATGTATCCGCGATCCCCGATTTTTTCTGAGTGGGTTAAAGACGAAGCGCAACACGTGGTGTATGACGACGTGCGTCGCGGAAAGATCAGCGAAATACTCGAGCGGCAGAATCGCGGGTGGAATGCGTCAGCGGAGACGCTGAGAAGTATTGAGCGGCTGAGGCGAGGAGCGCTGGCGGCGGTTACCGGGCAGCAGGTAGGTTTGTTCGGTGGGCCGCTATTCTCTATTTTCAAGGCGCTCACTGCGGTCAAACTGGCAGCGGAGGCGACGGCCGCGGGAGTAGACTGCGTTCCGATTTTCTGGCTCGCCACCGAGGATCACGATTTGGCCGAGGTGAACCACGTAGCGCTGGCGCACGACGATGAGCTTCCGGAGACATTGACGGTCGAAAGCCGTGGGGTCGATGATGCGCCTGTCGGGGCGATTAAATTCGGCCCGGAAATTGAGTCGCTGGTCGAACATGCGGCCGATTTGCTGGGAGACTCTGAAGTTACAAAGTGGTTGAGGGCGGCATATCGGCCTGGAGAAACTTTCGGCAGCGCGTTTGCCTTGCTGTTCGCGCGGCTGTTTGCCGAATGGGGCGTGATTCTACTCGACCCGGCAGAGAAGGATTTTCACGATCTCGCAAAGCCTTTGTTCCATGCGGCGATCGAACGAGCTTCGGAAATCGATGAGGCTCTGCTGGCGCGCGGCAAGGCGCTCGACGCGGCCGGATATCACCAGCAAGTGAAAGTCACACCGGCGACCACGCTTCTGTTTGAAGTGAAGAATGGCGCTCGCACGGCGGTGCGACGCAAGAGCAATGGCGCTGGCCGTGGAGACTTCGCGGTGGGTGAGCAACGGCTTATGACCAAGGAGCTGCTTGGGCTCATCGAACAGGCTCCCGAAAAATTCAATCCGAATGTGTTGCTGCGCCCGGTGGTGCAGGATTTTCTGCTGCCAACACTCGTTTATACGGGCGGCGCGGCCGAGGTCGCATACTTCGCGCAGGCCGCGGTGGTGTATGAAAAATTACTGGGACGAGTGACGCCCATCCTGCCGCGATTTTCAGCGACTTTGCTCGAGCCTAAACCGGAGCGCATTCTGACCCGTTATCAACTTGGTCTGACCGATGTGTTCCTTGGCCCAGAAAAGGTTCGCGAAGCAATTGCAGCGAAATCCCTACCGCCCGACTTGCGGACACGCTTTTCAGAGGCCTATGCGAGCGCGGAGAAGTCGATGGCTGCAGTGCGCGACTCCGTCGGCAAGCTGGATTCCACGCTTGTCGAAGCGGCGGATCGTACCAGAACGAGCATGTGGTACAAGATCAACCGGCTGCACATGCGGGCGGCGCGAGCGGAACTTTTTCGAAACGAAGTCATCGCCCGACATGCGGATACGGTGAGCCACGCGCTCTTTCCGAATAAGGCGTTGCAGGAGCGCACGGTTGCGGGCGTGAGTTTTGTAGCGCGGTATGGGAATGAATTACTGCTGAATCTCTATTCGATGATTTCACTCGATTGCCACGATCACCAAGTGATTGGACTGCAGTAGAATCCACCGAAATCAAACGCACAGTGCGGTCGCTAGCTCGTCGAGCGATTCCACTCTTGGCACTTCTTTGGCTCGGTAGGCGCCAGGCACATCCATCAAAATCGCATTCATGCCGGCGCCGGTTGCGCCGAGATAGTCGACAGAATAGACGTCGCCGACGTAGAGACTTTCTTCGGGCGCGGCATTCATGCTCTTCAGCGCATTCCGAAAAATTTCCGGATGCGGCTTCTCGTAACCGACGACACCGGAGTCTGTAATGGTGTGAAAACATCGGGCGATGCCACACTTTTCGAGAACCTCTTCGATTCTCCCGTCAGCATTCGAGATGACAGCGAGACGATAGCGCCCGCCGAGCGCCTGCAATTGGTCGGCTGTGCCGGGACAGATCGTGTCCCAGTTGGCGGAGTTGCGGATGCTCGCGACGAGTTCATCGCGCAGGGCGTCGTCGGCCACTCCGATTTCGGATAGCAGTTGCGAGTAGAACATCCACCAGAAACCTTGGTCGATGCCGCCATTGCTGCTCATCATCGCATCGAAGCGGTTCTTGGTTCGGCATTCCAGATCGCGCAGATGCTCGTCATCCGGCGCCAGACCGCGTTGGGCGAGTGGCGCGTGAATGCGCTGGCGATTTGGAAAGAGCAGCGTGTTGCCTACATCGAAGAAGACGACTTTGACTCTTGCGTTCATGCTTGTGCGTTTCGTTCTTCCATTATCGCGCTGGCGGAGGGTGATTCCGCCCGGGAAAGATGATCAAATGCATTAAACTGAAAAAAATTGCCGATAGAGTAAGTGTAAGCCGGGATCTATGGCTCAACTGCGCGTTGTCGTTTTGTGGCACCAACATCAACCCTTCTATAAGGACCTGGTGACGGGACAGTATCGCCTACCCTGGACGCGCTTGCACGCATTGAAGGACTACTACGGGATGGTCAAGCTCTTGGATGAGTTCCCGCAGGTGCATCAGACGTTCAATCTGGTTCCATGTTTGATACAGCAGATTCAGGACTATGTTTCGGGCGAGGCACAGGATCCTTTTCTTCAGGTGGCAGCGAAGCCCGCGAAAGATCTGACGCTGGAGGAGCGGCGATTTGCGTTGCAATATTTTTTTCAGGCGCATCCGGTCAATGTGATCGGGCGCTATCCGCGCTATCGCGAGCTACAGGAAAAACTGCGCGGGGCGGGGGACTCGCCCGAGCGAGCGGAGAAATACTTTCAGACGCAGGACTTCACCGATTTGCAGGTGCTCTCGCAGATTGGGTGGTTCGACGAATTTTTCCTGGCGGAGAAAGACATTGCGGAGCTGATCCGCAAAGGCCGGAATTACACGCTCGAAGAGCAGCGGCTGGTGATCCTGCGAGAGCGAGAATTGTTGGGCCGGGTTTTGCCGGTACATGCGGAGGCGGCCAAGAAGGGATTGATCGAAATCTCAGCTTCACCTTTTTATCATCCGATTCTGCCGCTGGTTTGCGACACGCAAATGGGAGCGGTTTCATCGCCGGGCCTGCCGCTGCCACAGAACCGATACCGGCATCCGGAAGACGCTCGCGAGCAACTGCGACGCGGACTGGAACTCCACAAGAAGGTATTTGGTGTGCGGCCGAAAGGGGTATGGCCGTCTGAGGGCAGCGTTTCGCCGGAGGCGCTGGCGATTGCCTACGAACTTGGCGTGCACTGGATGGCGACCGATGAAGGCGTGCTGGGACGAAGTCTCGGAACGAACTTCTCGCGCGACGGGTCGGGGCGACTTAATTCGGAACAGGCGCACCGCCTCTACACGATTTATGGCTATGAAAACGACGAGACGCGGATGAACATGATTTTCCGCGACCACACGCTTTCTGACCTGATCGGGTTCGTTTATTCGGGCATGCCGCCGCAGGATGCTGCGAACAATCTCATTCACAAGATTAAGGAATCGGCTCAACCGCTTATCACAAAAGGGCAGGACGCGGTGGTCTCGATCATTCTGGACGGCGAGAATGCGTGGGAATACTACCCGCAATCGGGCCGGGAGTTTTTGCGAAGATTCTATGAGGCGTTGCAGAAGGATCATGGAATTGAGGCGGTGACGGTTTCGGAGGCGATTGCGCGCCATAAGAATTTTGCGCCGCTGAAATCGCTGATTCCGGGTTCGTGGATCGATGCCAACTTCAACGTTTGGATCGGAGCGCCGGAAGACAACAAAGCGTGGGATTATCTGAACCAGGCGCGGAACTTCTACGCGCAGACAAATGCCGGCGCTAGCGAGAAGCAGCGCGCGCTGGCCTTCGAAGAAATCCTGATCGCCGAGGGCAGCGACTGGAACTGGTGGTATGGACCCGAGCACCATTCAGCCAACGATCGCGATTTCGACGAACTTTACCGTAAACACCTTTCGAATGTTTACCAGGCGCTGGGCGGTATCCCTCCCGATTATCTGGCGCAGCCGATTACTGGCGCCGCAGTGCGGCCGTCATTTGTGCCGCAAAGCGCGTATATCCATCCCAGGGTTAGCGGCGACATGGTGCGCTATTTCGAGTGGATGGGCGCAGCGTGTTACACGGCGGACCGGCGCTCAGGCTCGATGCACGGCAAACGGTTTCTGATAGACGAGGTTTTTGCCGGCATCGACGAGCAATTTGTCTACGGGCGGCTGGACTTCGCCGGCAAGATTCCGGAAGACGCGTTCGAACTGGTGGTGAATGTTGAGTCGTGGGCGAATCATGCCGCGAAGCCGCGGCGCGAACTGCGATTGGATGTGGTGGTCAGCGAAGGCCACATGCAATCGTGGAAGGTGACCGAGGGCAGTGACAAGGCGATGGCGGACTCGCGGGATGCGAGCGACCTTGCGCGCGTGGCGCTGATGCGGAATTTTGAGTTTCGCCTGCCGCTGACGTGGCTGCTCGCGGCGCCTCTTGAAATCGACAAAGTGCGGGGAACGAAAAGCTCCGATCTGCTGACCGTGAGGCTGCGTGTGCGCTTCAGTTTGTGGCAGAACCGTCTGCCGGTTGATGCCTTGCCGGTGGAAGGTTGGATCGAGCTGGAGTTGCTGACGGAAGAGGATCTGGTGGCGGTGAGCGGATAGGGCCAAGGTTTCAAGGTCTCAAAGTTTCAAGGTTTCAAAGGAACCCCAAGCACTGGACCCAATCCTAGGGTTTCAAAGTTGCGAGGTCTCAACGAGCGTTTCGCTTCGAACTACGATCCTTACGGCTCCCTTGAAACGTTGAAATTCTGAAACCTGGTTCCTTTTCCTTATTGACCAGTGCTGGCGCTGGTCGCTGTTATTGTCATGGGTCGGCTCAACTCCATCACCAACTCTGTGCCTGCTGGGAGAGTCGCAGAGCGGTGCTTGCCGAGCCAATGACTGACGGTGAGTGTAGCTGCGACGGCTCCGCCAATGAGCAAGCCTTTGCCGCCAGCAGCCAATCCACCAACGAGCATTCCGCCGCCGGTGCCCATACCGATTTCTGTGAGGTCTTTGCCGTCGTAGCCGGCACCTTTGAACTGGCCTTCGCGGTTGACGTCGGTGCCGTGACCGGCATTGGTATCAACCAGCGTCGCATTCAGCGTGAGCCTGTCTCCATTAGGAAAAATCAGGTTCTCAGGAAAGATGGCGATGGTGGGCTTGCCGGCGATGCGTCGCGGCTCGTTCGCCTTGGTGACGCGGCCCTCGACCGTGGTACCGATGGGAATGACGGTTTTGCCGTCAATGACGACCGGATCGGTGACTCGGGCGGAGAATGGATCTCCGGCTTTGGAGCTGAAGGTAGCAAGCGTAGTTTCAAGCTTCATCTTGACGGCGGTGCCGGTAGGCAGTGCGGTTTGCGCCCACGCGAAACTTGCCATCAGGATGCACGGCACGATTGAAAGAGTCTTTTTCATATCGCCTCCAAATGGAATTTCTTATGCTTCAAAGCTGCTGCAAGGCTTCCAGAATGTGTTCGAGCGGCGCGCGGTCAAGCTGATTGTCGCCGCGATAGATGTAACGCACGATTCCGCCGCGATCGCCGTCACGAACAATAATCAGCGTGGCCGGATGCGCGATGTTGATAGCGTCTTTGCCGAAGGCGTGATGGAGTCCATAGGCTTTGGTCACGGCGCGATCCTCATCGAGCAGGAAGACGCTGGCGATGGGATGTTTCTCCAGAAATTTTCCCGGCCGCCAAACGCCGTCGCGTTTCTCCGCGGCGATGAACGCCAACCCCGCGCCTGCCGCTTCAATTTCCTCGTTTCGTGACTCCAACTGAGTCATGCGTTTCACGCAGTTCGGTCACCATGTGCCACGAACAAACTCAAGAATCAGCTTGTCCTGCGCGAGCAAGCCGGCGAGGGTGAACGTTCCCTCGCGGTTCGCGGCTTGCAAAGAAAAATCGGGAGCCAGCGAACCGATCTCCAGAGTGTCGGTGCGGTTCTGCATATTGAATTCGACTTTAAGCGAGGTAGGAATCGGGAACAATAACGGATGCGGTACCGGGGATGGCCAAATTGAGCAATCGTCGGGATATGTCCGAACGCCGCTGACCGGGTGCTTCCAGGTCCGATATAATTTCGGGTCGCAGCGGAAGAACGCGTCGCGCAGAATCTTTAGAGTTAGGATTGTTACTTCTCAGTTGTCGAACATATCAATCATCGAACAACAAAGGACTACTTATGCCAGTTACCAGTATTGCCGAGATTCACGGACGCCAGGTGCTTGACTCGCGTGGCAATCCCACGGTTGAAGCGGAGGTATTTCTCGATGGCGGCGCCAACGCATCGGCCATTGTGCCGAGCGGCGCCTCTACCGGCGAGCACGAAGCGGTTGAGCTGCGCGACGGAGACAAGAGCCTGTATCTCGGCAAAAGCGTTTTGCAAGCGGTCGCGAACGTCAATGGCGAAATTGCAGAAGCCCTCGCCGGGTCTGATGCGGCCGACCAGCGCACGCTCGACGCGAGGCTCATTGAGCTGGACGGCACGCCCAACAAGGGGCGTTTAGGCGCGAATGCAATTCTTGCGGTTTCCATGGCAGCGGCGCGCGCTTCGGCGAATGCGTGCGATCTCCCGCTCTATCGTTATCTCGGCGGAGCTGCGGCGAATATTCTGCCGGTGCCGATGATGAACATCCTGAACGGCGGAGCGCACGCGGATAACAATGTCGACTTCCAGGAGTTCATGGTGATGCCAGTGGGCGCGCCGTCGTTTTCTGAAGCGCTGCGCTGGGGCGTGGAAGTCTTCCACACGCTTAAAGGCGTGCTCAAGAAGCGAGGATACAACACCTCGGTTGGCGACGAGGGCGGATTCGCTCCATCGGTGAAGTCGAACGTCGAGGCCATTGAAGTTGTGCTGGAGGCAATTCAGCAGGCGGGTTACAAACCGGGCGAGGAGGTTGCAATCGCGCTCGATCCGGCGGCCAGCGAGTTTTATCAAGATGGCAAATACGTCTTCAAGAAATCAGATAAGTCGGCAAAAAGTTCGGAAGACATGGTGCGTTACTGGGCGAAATGGGTGAACGATTATCCCATCGTGTCGCTCGAAGACGGCCTTTCTGAAAATGATTGGGAAGGTTGGGCGCTTCTGACCAAAGAATTGGGCGGAAAGATTCAGCTGGTCGGTGACGATATTTTTGTGACCAACATCGAGATTTTCGGCAAGGGAATCGAGCAGGGAATCGCCAACTCGATTCTGATTAAACTCAACCAGATTGGCACCGTCAGCGAGACCCTCGACGCGATCGATCTCGCGCGGCGAAACGGATATACGTCCGTGATCTCGCACCGTTCTGGAGAAACCGAAGACACCTTTATCGCCGACCTGGCGGTGGCGACGGGCGCGGGACAGATCAAGACTGGCTCGGCCTCGCGAACCGACCGCATCGCCAAATATAACCAGTTGCTGCGGATTGAAGAGGAGTTAGGCGGGGCGGCGCGGTTCTTGGGGATTGAGGCATTGAACTATCAAGGGTGATAACTCTTGCGATTCGAGTGATCATAGTTAGCCTCTTTCTTTGCGCCATTCATACTTAAAGGAGCAAAATCCGGATTCATGTCCCGTCCTAAACCTCTCGTTCTCATCATTCTCGATGGCTGGGGATATCGCGCCGAAACCAAGGCCAACGCGATTGCGCTGGCACGCAAGCCAACCTATGACCGCTTGCTGCGCGAGTATCCGAACACGCTGATTCATACCAGCGGGCCTTTTGTTGGATTACCCGAAGGTCAAATGGGCAATAGCGAAGTCGGGCATCTGAATATCGGCGCCGGGCGCATCGTTCACATGGATATCACTCGCATCGACCTAATGATTCAGAACGGTGAGTTCTTTTCGCATCCGGTGCTGGTAGAGGCGATGCAACATGCGCGCAGCGACGGACGCAAGCTGCATTTATTCGGGCTGCTTTCGGACGGCGGCGTCCACTCGCGGCAAGAACACCTTTATGCGCTGGTGAAAATGGCGAAGCAACAAGGGTTGGAGCGCGTCTTTGTTCATGCCTTCATGGATGGCCGCGATACGTTGCCGACCAACGGCGCGGGATACTTGGAACAACTACAGCAGAAGATGCGGGAGTACAACTGCGGCAAAATCGCGACCGTCAGCGGGCGCTATTACGCGATGGATCGCGATCGTCGCTGGGAGCGGATCGCCAAGGCCTTCTCGGCGATGGTCGAAGGCAAGGCCGAGGGTGGCGCTTGCGCAGATCCGGTGCAGGGTATGAAAGATTCTTACAACAAGGGAGTGACGGACGAGTTTGTGGTGCCATTCGTTTGCTCCGATAAGCATGGGGAGCCGGTGGCGAAGATTGGCGACGGCGATTCCTGCATCTGCTTCAACTTTCGCGCAGATCGCGTCCGTGAAATCACGCGCGCGCTGTGCCGCAACAGCGGGCTCAACGAAAAAGGCGGGAGCGATTTGCCGGGAGCGGCGGAACTCGACGCGACGATTCCGCGCGTTCGGGTGCCCAGGAATCTGAACTACGTTTGCATGACGCAATACGACAAGAATTTCAGCTTGCCCATCGTGATTCTGCCCGAATCGATGACCAACATTCTGGCCAATGTGATGGCGGGGCTGAACATGCGCAACCTGCGCGTTGCCGAGACCGAGAAATACGCGCACGTCACCTACTTTTTCAACGGCGGCGTGGAACAGCCGTTTCCTGGCGAAGAGCGAGTGCTGGTGCCATCGCCGAAGGTCGCGACTTACGATTTGAAGCCGGAGATGAGTGCCGACGGCATTGCCGAAGCCGTGGTAAGAGCAGCGAAAAACGGAACGTTTGACGTGATCATCGTCAACTTTGCCAATGCCGATATGGTGGGACACTCGGGCAAGATCGAGCCCACCGTCAAGGCGGTTGAGACGGTCGACGCTTGTCTAGGCAAGATAGAAAAAGCTGTGCGCGCCCGTGGCGGAGCTATGCTGATAACGGCCGACCACGGCAATGCTGAAATGATGATCGATCCAGTAACCGGTGGCCCGCATACGGCGCATACCACGAATCCGGTGCCGTTGATTGTGATCTCGGAGGACGCGAAGAAATTCACGCTGAAACGGGACGGCTCGCTGCGCGATATTTCGCCGACGATTCTGGGAATGCTGGGAATCGATGAGCCAAAAGAAATGACGGGTGCGGATTTGAGGAAGCCGCTCAAGGCTTAGGCCGCGGAGGGCTCTGAGTGCGCAGCGAAAATCAGATTACCCGATGACCAGATGACCCGATCACCCGATGTCCTGATCCGCAAGCTGCTGATTTTCGTTCATCACCTGTTCGATCAATGGAATGCGCCGATTTGGTTCCCGGAGCGGGTGCAACGGGAATTTCCCCAAGTCAATGTTGTAAACCTTCCCGATTACAAGCGAGTCGATGAAGAAATCATCAACGCTGAGATTGTTATTGCCTGGTCGATTCGTCCAGAACAGATCACGGCAGCGAAGAAGCTGCGCTGGATACACTCTCCAGCGGCAGCCGTGCATCAGCTGATGTTTCCGGAGTTGGTCAACAGCGACATCATTCTCACCAATTCGCGCAAAGTGCATGGCCCGGTGGTAGCCGAGCACGTAATCGGGCTGATCTTCGCGCTGGCGAAGAAGATTCCCGACTCCACGCGCCTCCAGGAGAAACACATTTGGGGGCAGCAGATTCTGTGGGATGAGATGCCTCGCATCCGAGAAGTGGCGGGCGCAACGTTGGGCGTCGTGGGTCTCGGCAGCATTGGATGGCCGGTGGTAAAGAGCGCGAAAGCTCTGGGCATGAGGGTGATCGCTGTGCGCGAGCATCCGGAGAAGGGAAACGACGGAGCCGATGCCGTGTTTGGGCCGGCGCAGGTCGACGACATCTTCCAACAAGCGGATTACATCGTGCTCGCAGCGCCGGTTACGAATAGTACGAAGGCGATGGCGAATGCCGAGCGGCTGGCGCTGATGAAACCAGACGCTTGCCTGATCAACGTCGGACGTGGACCGCTTGTCGATGAAACCGCACTGGCCGACGCACTGCGCCAAAAGAAAATTGGTGGTGCGGCGCTCGATGTATTTCCTAAAGAGCCATTGCCCGCCGACTCTCCACTGTGGGACGTGCCAAATCTGCTGATTACTCCACACACGGCCGCACTTACTGACAAGTTATGGGAACGGCATTACTCCCTGTTCTCAGCGAATCTGGGAAGGTATCTGAGTGGTGAACCGCTGCTGGCCGTAGTGGATAAGCGGAAAGGATATTAAGACCGACCATTATCCTCTCATCCTGCGAATCACCCTGCGAACCAGTTCACAAACTGCAGAGCCGCGCAGCCTGTCGCTATGACGTCTAACCTTACGCGTCGGACGGCGAGGCCCTGCATGGCAACCGCGAGAGCTACGGTCAGCCACATGAAGGCTTCGAAATAGTAGTAATAGAAGGTTAGAGGTTTAATCGCTATTGCCCAGGGCAAGACATGAGCGATGTAAAGAGCGGGCAACAACGGTTTCCTCTGCCAGAGCAGAGTAACGACTGCTGCTATCCCCAAGATTGCAATGACCGGATTGCCAAGCAGATACAAAAGGCTCGGCTGCGGCTGTAGCCTGACAATCCAGGACCACCAAGCCTCGCCAAGCCGCGGATCGCCTTTGGCATACCTATGAAAGTCAAAGATGAACTTATTGGCTGTAAGTAAGTAGCCAGCGGTTCGATGCTCGCGCAGAAGGAGCGGAATCCAGCTCCCGACATATACAGACAATGCAGTTCCGGCCATTATTGCCGCGCGCGTTATAAAAGAACGACAGTAAATCAGGGCGTAGGCGAGGCACGCGGCAAAGCCGAACATGCCGCACCAACGCGAGGCAATCGACAGTCCGAATAAGAGGCCGCTACCGACGAACAAGACTGTCTGCTGGGCCTCTTTCTGCACGGCAAGCAGAAAAATCCATACACCTGCAGCTTCAAAGGCGAGCTCAATGGTCGTGAGCGTGGCAATGCGGCCCATCACAAACCAGAAGCCGTTGACGACGATCAACAACCACGCCACGTAGCAGGTGCGCAGGTTGCGAGTCATGGCGAACGTTAGCCCAAACATCGAAAGCGCAAGCAATGCGCCCGCAAGAGCCGAGGGGAAACGCCACGCGAATGCAGAGTCGCCGAAAGTTGCGATCGATAAGGCGATGAAGTATTTGGCCAAGGGTGGGTGTTCGGGGTTTATGGATGGCGTTCCGGCGAGAAGGTTGCGCGCCGCGCCAACGTAAGCGGGTTCGTCGAAGACCATCGGCGCGGCCGATATTCCGATCACGAGAATGGCGAGGCTAATGAAGAACACCATCGCATATCGGTTCCGTGCAGCCATTGATCTTAGGGTAGAAGGCTGCGCCGAATTTTCGGTGACTTATGCGAGTTACAACGTATCGAAAGTCACGTCCAACAGGGAATCCGCGACGATAAAAAGAAATGGGCTTTTGGCGAGCTCACGGCAGGTTCGCGGGGAGTCGGGACGACACAAACGCTAGACGTTCACCGGGTATCGATCCCGAATCCCAAAAATGCGTTGACTTCGACCGGATCGCTTCCGCGGAATGCGGGACGAAATTTCCAATTGCGCAGAGCCACAAGCAGCTTCGACGTCGTTTCGGCTGCGCCGGGATCGAGCACGCGAACATCTTTCAGATCGCCGGAGCGGTCGAGGATGCAGGCAAATACAACGTAGGTTGGGTGCAATCCCTGCGGCAGTTCGTCGCGAATCGCGACAGGCGCAGTCAGGTCGGAGTAAGGGTGCGCGGCGGAGTCGGAATCGGCATATTGCATCACGGCGGTTCCAAGCGAGGTCTCGAGGTAGATCGAATAGTTAACGCCCTTGAGCTGTCCGTAACGGTTGAAGACGCCTCCGGAGCTGGAGGTCGCCTTGATTGTGTAACCTGGTCCTCCGCGAGCATTGGCGGAGGAATGGCCGGGACCGGACGATGGCGCGTCGCCGTTGGGCGCGCCGAAACTCGGGAGAGTGATGGTGGTTGTGCCGCCTTCGACTGAGACTCCGGGCAAAGCGGGAGAGCCATTCGCTCCGCTGCCCGCGCCGCCTGAACCTGGATAGGGAGAAATGCCGGCGCGAGCGTTGGGATCGGAGCCGAGACCTGCGCCTGCGTTGGCCTTACCCGCGCCTGAACCAGTTCCCTCGAATCCGCTGCCTGAGCCGTTGCCCTTGCCGATGCTCGATCCGCCTCCGCTGCCGCCGAGACCGGTCTTAGCTGTGCCGGAAGGCGACATGGCGAGCGCGCCGGCGCTGGAGTTTGGCAGTCCGACCTTCGATCCGGGCGAGTTCGAGACGACGACCGCTGAACCAGGAGCGTTTCCTCCGGCGTTCTTTGGCGGAGAAACGGATGAGCCGAGGTCAAGCGGAGAGCCGGTTCCATTGCCCTTGTTGCCGCGCCCGCTGCCGGCAAGCGATGTTCCGCCGCCGAGACTTGGCGGAGGCGGAACAACTTCGGCTTGGCCGACGAGCGGAGTTGCATCGCGACTTACGCGTCCGCCAGATCCTTGACCGTTGGTTTGCCCGTCGATGCTGGCTGGCGGAGGAACGACGCGAGCAGCGGGAGCGGTGAAGCCCGACGAGCGTCCGTTGAGCGAGGCTTCGCCGGACGCAGATGGCGGTGGAGGAACGGGCTTGGAGCGCAGATCGCCGGTTGCGGTTCGTCCCCAGCTGTTGAGATCGGCGCTGACCTGCGACGGCGGAGGCGCGACCACAGCGGGAGCGGGCAGCGTGAGTTTGGGCTTCGAGACATCACGTGGCGGCGCAGAAACCGGCGGCGCAACGACGTCGACGGTTTGCGTGAGCGGCGTGCGCGCGCTGGCGAGATCCTGCGGCGTTTCGCGCGGAGCGGGCGCGACGACATTCGGAGCGAGCGAGGTTGCGGCGCGCATCTTGTCGCGAGAGACATTCGGCGCAGGCGCTACGATTTCCGCAGTCAGGCTGGGCGATGTGCGCGTGCTGGTGCGCGAAACATCGGCCGCTGGCGGAATGATGCTGGGAGTCAGCGAGTCGGCCTTGCGGCTCGCCGACGAAGCCAGCTCGGGCGACGGTGCGACTGCGCTCATTTCAGGCAGCGCAGGCGCGGTGAGCGAGGAACGCAGGCCTTCGGCCGGAGGCGGTCCAGGATTCGGCTTGAAGGCGAGCAGGTTGGCGACGGCGGAATCGGAATGCGGCAGATTGATCTTCATGCCGGGCGCGTCGACGACCTTTTCCGCAGGCTTATTGCCGCGTGCGACGCGGATGACCTGCGTACGATGATGAGCCTGCTGACCTCCAGCGCGTCCTGATTTGCCGGACTCTGCGCCGCCGCGGTCTTGCGTCTGCGGAAGCTCGTCGCCGGAGAAGTAGATGACATCGTGTTGCGGAATGGCCGGTGGAAGCGGGATCTCGAGGCTGGCGAAGCGGGCGGGAAGCACGATGACGGCGATGAAGAGCAGGCATTCGAGAAGCCAGCAGGCAAGCATTCCGCGATAAGGAAACATGCCAACTGGAGCTTCTCCGGCCAACGCTTTCGGAGGGCGAATGAGCGCGGGGCCGAGAGCGGATTTGAACTCGTCCCAACGCGAAGACCATTCGACGAGCAAATGCGGCGAATCGAGCAAGAGATCATCTACGCGATGATCGGGTCCTTGACGATCGTCTAAGGGACGATCATCGGACCGACGATTCGTCGGTGAAGGATCGGCGCCTTCTGGAATGGTTACGACTTCGGGCATTAATTCGCGCTTTGCTTCGTACCGTTTCTGGAGGGGATTGCTTAGAGTAGTGTGCCAGAAAAAGGCTCGGATTTTCGCGGTCACTTCAGTGTTTTTTTTATATTTTTTGACAGCTCGGAGAAAAGCTGGGCGGAAATTGTTGATTTTCTTCGAAGGCAGTTTTAGCGCGGTATGATTTTACTCGGGACTTTGTTTACCATTTGGTACTGTCCCCCTACCCCCTCCACTGATCTTTAAAATCAATAACTTAGCTGGGCAATAATTGACTAGGCTAACCCAAATATCACCGGCGCTTCAGTGAGAATTCCAGTATCAGGTCGGGCACGAGGCGAGCGCGCCAATCATCCCATCGGCTGGCGAGGACGTTTAATAGGGCACCCTAGGTGTCACGGGTCACCTAGTCGCAAACCGATGGCAGCGGGTTTTCGTCCATGCCCGACCTTCAGGATTATAATGCGGGAAGATGGCGAATTCAGAGCAATCCCTTCCCAACGCGACGGCCTTCAACAACGCACTCCGACAAGTTCTGCGCGTCTCCAAATCTGATCTGAAAGAAATGCTCGCGGAAGAAAAACGAGTGAATGAAGGCAAACCGAAACGCGGGCCTAAACCTCATAGGAAAAATGCATGAAGGTTTACTGGTGGCAAGGCGGAGTGCACATTGAACCGGAAACGGCAGAAGAAGGACAAGCTCTGAAACTGCTTTATCGCACAGCCAAAAGATTCTCATTGAGTGGCGAAGATGGGGATCATGGTCAAAAGTTACTGGAGAGAGTTTAAATCTCTTGCGTACTTCGTCATCAAAAGTTTGAAGTCGTCACCCTCAATAAGAAGCTTATCCCAGTTAGCCATTCCGATCACTTCAATTACCAATATGCGGTCACGATGATTCAGAAATGGTTGAAGCCGTCCATAAATTTCCTTGTGATCATCAGACCTAGCAGGAACCATCCAAACTGTTTGCAAAATTCTTTTCCCATGTAAGGTTCTCAGCGACTCGAAAAAAGGTTCATAGTCAAAGGAATCGCCGTTCACGATGTCATACGCCACAAGGTAGACTGAAGTCTTCAATGTTTTTCTCCTTTTGGTCCGCGCTTTTTATATCTGGGATTACGCAGGACTCGCTACGGGTTTTCCAGTCAATTCAGCAAACGTGAGACGCTTCCCTGCTACTTGCGAAAGAGCCAAAAGAAATCGGTCGGAATCCGTCAATGGATTGTCCTTCGTGGCGCGATTGTTGAAACGAAAAACCTGTTCGTCGATGTAACGCTCTAAGTGGAACGGCTCGACTGCGACATAGGTTCCCTTCAATCCGCGTTTCAGAAGACTCCAGAAATTCTCTAGCCCATTTGTATGTACACGGCCATTGACGTAAGTTTCGGCGTGGTTCACAACATCGTGCACGTAGCGCCATTTGAGTTTGTCATATCCCACGGCATCATCGGTGAAAACTTGCGTGCCATACTTTACGTTGCGAAGAACTTCGTTTTGTAATGTCTCCCGCTTGATGTCAGGCACTACAGTGGCGCGCACCTTGCGTTCGTCGCGGTCAAGCATTCCCTGTACGATGGCCTTGCCCGTCCATCCGCCAGCGTGTCCGCTTGCGGCGGCGAAACGTTCACGCCGATCCCGGTGCATGTTCTTGAGTTTTCCGCCGACGAAAGTTTCATCGACTTCGACGCCGTTGCTCTCTTTTCCGCCGAGCTTCGTTCCCATTGTCCCGGTTTTCAAGGCGAGTCGGAGACGATGCAGCATAAACCATGCCGACTTCTGTGATACTCCAAGGTTGCGGTGAATCTCGTAGGAGCTAATCCCGTTCTTGCAGCCAATCAGCATCCAAAGAGCGGGCAGCCACTTTTGCAGCGGGATCGGGGAGTCCTCGAAGATCGTCTCGACCTTGACGGAGAACTGGCGACGGCACGTGCGACACTTCCAACGCTTCTGAGTTTTGATGTAGTAGGGGTTTTTGGCGTCGTCCAGATGGCAATCAGGGCAGCGCGGTCCATCGGGCCAGCGCATGGCAGCCACGGCGTCTATGCAAACCTGTTCGTCGCTAAAGTATTGAATTGCTTGCTGTAAAGTCTGTGGGCTGTCCATGCCAACAATATAGCAAATTGGCGTGGGTTAGTCAAGTTAATTTATGCCCTTAGCTGAAAAAATTTCGCCAAAATATTGGGGAATAAAGACTTATATGCAAAATATTACGGAATAAGGAGTTAGCGATCATCCACTGGCTTCAGCGATGGCTTCGGCCGAGAGTGCCCACGAAGAATCAATCACTTAGCTGGCACTTCTCCCACGAAATGGAGATTAGTCCGCCACATTCCTCTCAAAATATTGAGAGGAATGGAGTTAGCTGCAAAAGTCCGAAACTTTGCGCGGGCAGCGGTTGGAAATCCCGTCGCCCCAGCTCTGGTTGTCAAGGAGCGAATCGTGCTCGAGCAGCAATTTGTTTGCTCTGAATTAATTTTAGCAGGCGAGTCAAGTGTATCTTGCACCGGTGCTCAAGGGCTCGGAAGGGATGGTTTCTCGCAGCCAAAGCGGCCTACGGTGGGAACGGGCAGAAGTGCTTTTCTTGTGCAACCATCCCGCACGGCTTGCTCGCCTCGTCGCGAGGCGGTTGCAACGTAACTCCAGGGCAATCATCGGAGGTGACGTCTTCCGGGCTTCGCGAACCAACCCAGAGCAGGATCGTGTCCCGCGGTACCTCGGCATCCAGGACGTAGCGACTGCGGTGTTTTATTCCAACCCCGGTGAGGACCTCCAGAAGTGCCGTTCTTTCCGCTCGCTCTATTGTGACGTTGTCGGAGGAGAGCTGTACGTCAAGTAGCCCATCGTATGAGGGTGGCAACTTCCGCGGCCCGGCGACGTCCCATTTGGCTTGACGCAATACGTCGCCCAGTTCTTCCGCGAATCTCCAAGTATCGTCCCCGCTGCTGCTAGCTAGCAGTGAGATTCTCGTGCCGGAGTACTTGGAGAGTCCGCGAATCATATGGATCCTTTGATACTCCCAGATGTGCCGGGTTTCTGACTGACCCTCGACTCCCGGTTTAGGTGAAAGCTTCCTCAGCTGCTGCATTACTAGCGAGCCGTCTGGGCGCTGGATATTGAAGGCGGAGGAAACCATTTTCCGTGTAATTTCCTCAGGGATGTCTAGCGAGCTGCACACTTCCGGCGAGTCTGAGGCCAAGGTGTACGAGGATGGCATGTTAAAGTCGCGGCACTCGAAGACGAGTTTACCGCCGACCGATACTTCAGTGGCGCGTTGCAGTTTTCCTCTTGCGCTCGTAACGATTAGGCGCTGGGTTATCTTCTCGTCTCCAGATGTGATGGTGAATGTGTAGTCTTCTCTCCACGGATTGGCCGGATTCCACCATATATACTTCGGGTTCGCTGGATCGGGTGCTCCGGGCGGGATCTCTGCGTACTGCGTCACGTTGCCTTGTTTGGCGTCTCGATCCAATAACGCAATTTCTGCGTTTTGTAGTGCCCTCGCGCCTTTATGCGTCACCACAAATGCTCTTCGCTCGCAGTCCACTAAGTCTTGTCCCGGCATAAGCAATATGAACGATGGCCTAACTGTTAGATAGAAAGTTTTCGTTAGCTGCGCGTGTACAAGCACCACAATCGTACCGACAACAATGACACTCGCGAGTATCTTTTTTAGATTGTTAAAATGGGCGATAACCTCCCACTTCCAAATGATACGTATCGTCAGAAGGGCGATGGCAATCCAGCACAGGACGGCCCACCAGAAGTTCGCCTGGATGCCCGTTAGGGCTATAGCCACCTGCACGAGGAAGAGAATGAGAACCAGCGATACTTCGAGGTGCGTAAGTCCGAATCTGTCTCCCCTCGCGTTGACGGGTTCGCCGACTAGCCAATTCTTCGATTGCCTCAGTTTCGGCTTTGAGTGAATCAGAATACCCTCCCATAGGTTTTTGAGGGTGTTGACGTAGTAGTGCCACATGGCGATAGATATGCTAGCGGAATGGCCAGGTTGTGCCTAGCGTGTACTGGGCAGGGCGCTCAGGCGGCTTCGGTGTGGATGGGGTGCTCGAGGAAAATGTCGACGTGGTCGCCGAGGAGGGTTTGGGATTCGCGGATGGTTCCGGTGGGAAGCTCCAACACGGAAGCGGCTTGAATGCGCACGGCGGCCATGCGCCAGGGCTTGAGGTCCTCTTCGATGTGGATGACGATGCGGTCGCGGTCGAGGTAAACGGCGTCGATGGGGAAGCGCATGGCAAAGGTGTGGATGCCGCGGGAGGGATTGATCCAGAGTCCCTGGCCGCGGGTGAAGCGGGAGGCGTCGGTGGCCATGAGGCCGCGAAAACGGGACCAGTGGGTGCGCGCGATGAGGAGATCGGTGGCGAGATAGGTTTGGCGGGTGCGGTTAAAGGCGTATCCTTTGGGCCCGCGGGGCATGATGGCTCCCAGTGGTTAGTGGTTAGTTATTGGTGATTTGTAATTTGTAATTGGCAATTTGTAATTGAAAACCAGCAAGGGCGTGGTGTTGGGTTTTCCAATTACAAATTACAAATTATCAATTACAAATTGGTCTCACCGTTTTCCCCCGACCGGCACGAAAACATGCAGTAACTGAATTACGGCTGGACCGACGGTGACGAAAATCAGAGAGGGCATGACGAACAGGACAAGGGGAATGATCATTTTGACGGTGGTTTTGGCGGCTTGTTCTTCGGCGCGCTGGCGGCGCTCGGTGCGCAGGGAATCGGAGTGCACGCGCAGGGCCTGGGCGACGCTGGTTCCGAAGCGGTCGGTTTGAATCAGAGTGCCGACGAGCGAGCGAATGTCGTCGACTCCGGTGCGGGCAGCGAGATTGCGGAGCGCTTCGACGCGAGGTTTGCCGGCGCGGGTTTCGAGATCGAAGAGATGGAATTCGGCGCTGAGTTCGGGGTGGGCGTGGCGAAGGTCGTCGCCGACGCGCATCATGGCTTGATCTAAAGACAGGCCGGCTTCGACGCAGATGACGGTGAGATCGAGTCCGTCGGGAAGGGCGAGGCGGATGCGGCGCTGGCGTTCCGCTACTTTTCTTTTGAGCAGGAAGCGCGGGATAAAAAAACCGAAGCCGACCATGCCGGCGAGCAACATGGGCGAGTTGAATCCGGTGAAGAGAAAGACGGAAATAAAACCGAGCGCCGCGAACAGGACGCGCAAACCACGATAGATGGTGATGTGCTGAGGGCTGCGGTATCCGGCCTGAATGAGCCAGGCGCGAGTCTGGGAGACGTTGGTGGGCGAGGTAGGCAGAGCACGGCTGAGTGGATCGAGCGCCTGCTGCATGCGTTCGCGTATGGGGGGACGGGTCTCGGCTTTGGGCCGCTGCCAGCCGATTTCACGAAGGCGCGATCCGAGGACAGACGAGGGACTGACAGCAGCGGCGCCGAAGGCGAAGACGATCACCGCGATGGTGAAGAAAACTACGATCGAGAGTATTAGGGGCAACGGCATAAATCGGCTTTCAGCTATCAGCTGTCAGCTCTCAGCTCTCAGCAAAAAACGAAGGCAGATGCTTTTGCTGATAGCTGAGGGCTGCATTTTCATACCTGAATCCTGATAATTCTACGGATGACGAAGTAGCCCATGGTCTGCAAAGTGATGCCCCCGACGATCAAGGCATGGCCGAGGGGATCGGAGAATAAAGGTTCAATGAAACCGCGGTTGAGGATGAACATGGCGGCAACCACGGTGGGCGGCAGAGCCATGAGCAACATCATGGTGAGGCGTCCCTGAGCGGTGTGGACGCGGACCTGACGCAGGATTTTGAAGCGTTCGCGAATCACGTAGGAGAGATTGTCGAGGATTTCGGCGAGATTGCCGCCGGTTTCGCGCTGCAACATCACGGCGGTGACGAAGAACTTGACATCGACGAGGGGAATGCGATCGGCGAGGTTGAGCAGGGCATCGCGGACGGGAAGGCCGAATTTCTGTTCCTCATAGAGCTGGCGGAATTCTCCGGCAACGGGTTCGGAGACTTCGTTCGCGATCATTTCGAGAGCGGTGGTGAAGGCGTGGCCGGCGCGAACCGCGCGGGCGAGGGTATCGATGGCCTCGGGGAATTTTTCCTCAAATTTCTGGAAGCGCTTGGTGCGCATGTGCGAGGCGTACGCGTAAGGGACAAAAAAACCAACCAGAGCGCCAGCCCACGCGAATACGACATTGCCGCCGGCGATGAACGCGACTACCGCGAGGACGAGGCCGGAGACGAGGCAGAGCATAAGGAAGTTGCCGGCGCGAACGTTGACGTCTCCCTGAGCGAGCATTTTCTGTAACAGCGAGACACGCTCGGAGCGGCGGAGCAGAGTATCGAAAGCGGGAATCTGGCTGAGCAGTTCGTCGCGAACAAAAGCGGTCTCGGCGGCAGCTTGTTCGGCAGGTTTCTGTTGCGCGGCCGTGAGGCGATCACGAAGAACGCGGGCCTGAGCCTTGCGCTGATCCAAGAGCGAGACGAAAGCGAAAACCGCCATCGTGACCACGATGAAGACCAACACGGCGATGACGATCTGCAACATCGGCTAAACCTCCATTTGCGACTCGAACAGACTGGGACTGAGACGGCAACCGGCGGTGGCGAGGCGCTCGGTGAATTGCGGGCGGATGCCGGTAGAGTGGAAGACGCCGCGCACCTTGCCGCTCTCGTCGATACCGCTGCGGTCAAAAACAAAAATGTCGCGCAGGGTAATCATGTCAGACTCCATGCCGGTGACTTCGGAGATGGTGATTACTTTGCGCGAGCCGTCGGAGAGGCGCGCGACCTGAATGACGGCGTGAATGGCGCTGGCGATCTGATGACGAATGGCGCGCTCGGGAATATTGAGATTGGCCATCGAGACCATGTTTTCGATGCGGGCGAGAGCGTCGCGCGGAGAGTTGGCGTGAACGGTGGTGAGCGAACCCTCGTGGCCGGTGTTCATGGCCTGCAACATATCGAAGGCTTCCTCACCGCGCACCTCGCCAACCACGATGCGGTCGGGACGCATACGCAGGCTGTTGATGACCAGCTGTCTCATGCGGACTGCGCCTTTGCCTTCGATGTTGGGTGGGCGGGTTTCGAGACGGACAACGTGCTCCTGCTTGAGCTGTAGTTCGGCGGCATCTTCGATCGTGACGATACGCTCGGAGTTGGGGATGTATCCGGAAAGAACGTTAAGAACGGTGGTCTTGCCGGCGCCGGTGCCACCGGAGATGATGAGATTCAGGCGGCCCTTGACCAGGGCGGAGAGCAGTTCGAGCATGGGCTCGGTGAGCGTCTTGTTGTCGAGCATGTTGCGCGCGGTGATGGGATCGCGGCCAAAGCGGCGGATGGAAAGGCAGGCGCCATCGAGCGCGAGCGGCGGAATGATGGCGTTAACGCGGGAGCCATCCTGCAGGCGGGCATCGACCATGGGGCTGGATTCATCGACGCGGCGGCCGATGCGGCTGACGATGCGGTCGATGATCTGCATGAGGTGCTGGTTGTCTTTGAACGACAGGCCGGTGATTTCAAGCTTGCCGGAACGCTCGACGTAGACGCGGTCGAAGCGGTTGACGAGAATGTCGGAGATGGTGGGATCTTTGAGCAGAGGTTCGAGCGGGCCAAGGCCGAAGATTTCATCGAGGATTTCGCGCGATAACTGCTCGCGCTCGGCGAAGCTGAGCGGGACGGCCTCGCTGTTGACCGAGCTGCGGATGAGAGTGAGAACCTCGTTGCGTGCCGAGTCTCCGGCGGTGCGGCCGAGTTTTTCGAGGTCGAGGCGGTCGAGGATTTTGCGATGCAGATCGGCCTTGACCTGCTGGTATTCGCTACCTTCGAAGGTCTGCAAGCTGGGCATGGTTGAGGATCGGCTGCCAGTTACGGCATCGGAGCCAATAGCTGACTTCTATAAATGTACTTTTTGTTGGGCGCTTTGGCTAGAAGCGAGCTACAAACTATCGTACCTTAGGGGCTGAGGCCGGGTTCGCCAAGCAGGGCGTGCCCGCCAATTTTCGCAGCGGAGCCGTTCACTATCCTTCCATTGTCTGCAATAGGCGCATCGTTCGCCTCTTTGGAGACGCGGCCGCAGATCGGTATTGCATGGACCGACGACTCCCACCTGTCCATCGACCGCCGGTGCAGCGATACCGACGTGCGCCTCAGTGTGACGAAAAAGGGTGGGATAACGATTCCGTACAAATAACGGCAAACGATCCCCGATGGATTTTGAGCGCTATCGCCTGATTTCGTCACCTTCAAATCCGCGTGCGACAATTGATGTGCGTGCACGGAGCCGAAAATGAGAAATGTTATCTACGCAATCAACATTACCCTGGATGGCTGCTGCGACCATGCCAAAACACATGGTGGTGACGAAATACTTGAACACTATACGCAGCTCTTGCGAGAGGTTGACCTGTTTGTCTATGGGCGGAAAACCTATCAATTGATGGTTCCTTATTGGCCTGAAGTCGCAAAAGACCCGTCGCAGACAAAACCATCGATCGAATTTGCCCGGGAGTTTGATTCTCACAACAAGATCGTTTTTTCACGATCATTAGACAGCGCTGAAGTTCAAAAAGAAGACCGAAATACGCGAATTGTTCGTGGGGACCTTCGCGACGAAATACTAAAACTGAAGCAACAACCGGGCAAAAATATTTTGACTGGTGGTGTGGATATTCCTTCACAACTTACCGAGCTTGGTCTGGTGGATGAATATCGTGTTGTCGTTCAGCCAATCGTTGCGGGAGAAGGAAGACGCTTGTTCGACCGTGTTAGCCTGCCGGAGAGATTGAATTTGAAACTTGTAGAGTCAAAGATCCTTAAATCAGGATGTGATGCGCTTCGATACTTGAAACAGTGACAGAAAAGGATTCCCCGAATGCCTCGTCAATTGTTGTTAAATCCCATCTCTAACAATGTCGGCGGTGTCATTACGTTCAAAACCCCTCAATGAGCGCTATCACCTGATTTCGTCACTCGGGCAATCCATTCGACGCTTTAGCCGCCTGCTCTTGCATTACTGCGATGAGGTCTTTTCAGCGGAGGGTCGAGAGTAAAGTAGGTGCGCCGACATAGCGAACCAGCGGCGGTCACAGGGGAGACTATGGCAATAATGCAGGCATTCAATCCCGCGATTCAGACCCCGACAGCGTGGCAGTAGAAAGAACTTGAGCAAGCTACATCAGCGTCCATGCTGCATCCAATGCTGCCCGGAACTCGGCGAGAAAGGCACCTTCAGCTTCAGTCTCAAAAGCTGTCGTTGCGCTGACGGTTGTGCGCTCTTGTTGTGTCCCGTTTTATGCGGGAAGATCGATTTCCAGCCGCCTCCCAAGGCGTCCTAGGATTTTAAGATCGGCCCGCCAACTGGAATCGCAGAACGCCCCCACGTAGCGTTTGTCACCTCAGCAAAAGACAAATACAACGCCAAAATCCCGCAGAGCAAACCATCCCATCCACCCACCTTGTGCCACCCTGCTCCCATACCCAGGTCGCCTCCGGCGAGCAGCACAAAAGCGATCCAAAGCGTTAGGAATACGAGCCACAGCGTAATGTTGATGCGGAAGGTCGGGATCCACATGTAGAACGTGAATATCCCCCACAGCAACAGCGTAATGCCAACACCCGCAGGATGGGGCGGCTTAATCCATCCTGCCCCAATGGTCCAGAGGAGCAGGGCGTACCACCACCAGAAAGTTCCGTAAGAAGTGAATGCCACCATGCCGAACGTATTGCCGTTCTTGTACTCCAATATCCCGGCAATTATCTGCGCCAAGCCTCCATAGGCGAAGGCCAGAGGAACAACTACGGGGGTTGCCTCAGTCGGGAACAAACCCGCGTTCATGCAACTCAGCACGACGGTTGTGAGTCCGAACCCGGCCAGTCCCAGAGGCGCTGGGTTTGCAACTTTCACGGCGTCTGCCATGGTCAATTCTCCTTTTCAGGTATGTGAGCAGCGAGGGGATCTCAGCCCCCTTCCCCTTCAATTTGACGAACGGCCCTTTGGTCTTGTCGGTTCTTCCTATGATCCTTGGAAATCGGGCCGACAGAGCGTCACCTGCAGAAGCGCTCTGCTCCATTGCGCCACTCAGGCGGGCTAGCAGATCGGGTACATTGTGTGTAAAACCGCTAACAATAGCTGTGAAACCTTTCACAAATTAACGGAAAAGTGTGGCCGTTTTGTGCTCCTGTCTGAAGATGACCCAACAGATATTCCCTGAATCTGTGAAAGCTCTCACCGGAAATTGGACTCGAGTGCTCTAAACTCCGAGCAGGGTATGGAGAAGCTGTGGGAGATCCTGCCAAAGAGCCGCTTTGCACCCGCAACGAATTGCTGGGATTTGCAGTGATCTGCGTCCTTTTTAGTTCAGCCCTTTTTTCGATGGACCCGGAATGGGTGGGCTGGGCCGCGCCGATAGTATTCGGAGGGGTGCTTTATGCTGGCGATCCTCCTCCCACTTCCGCCCACCTGGGTTCGCCTCACGATGTCCTGCTGATGGCTTATTTGTGCGACGTTGTGAGCTTGTTCGCTATTGTGCTCGTCGCTTTGGTCAGAGAGAAGCGGCACCTGAACTGGCTGTCGTGGCTCAAACGAGACGCGGAGATGGGCAACACTGCGAAGGTGCGAAGTTTTCTGAGGTCCAGATTGACGTTCACATCGGAGCGTTGAGGTCTTCGGTAATCCAATGCTATGATCGTGCACCACGGTGCAACGATCAGTCATTGCGAAAAGCGAGTGGCGACATTTCATTACGGTTCCTGACCTGTTTCAGGGAATCTCGCAGCAGGACATGCGCAAGATCGAGAGCCTTTACACGGGGAAATGGTTCCCGCGTGGGGCGGAGATCTTTCAGGAAGGCGAGCCTGCTGATTGTCTTTACATCCTGAGAACAGGGATGGTAAAGCTGATCTCCCTCTCGGACAAGGGCAAGGAAACCATTCTGCATATTCTCAAGCCCGATGAAGTCTTCGGTGAACTTCTCCTTGCCGAAGAGAGAAGACCCTTTACCGCCGTTGCCCTCGAAGATTCTTTGGTGACGGTCATCTCGCAACAATCTTTTGTGGAACTTTTGTCTACGATTCCGGCCGTCGCTTTGAGCTTCATTCGCTTGCTTTCAAAGCGATTGGCTACCGTGGAACGAGGACTGGCGGAATTTGGGCACACGTGGTCCCATCACCGACTGGCCAGGGTGCTCCTCCAGTTGAGCAAGAAATATGGAAAGGAGCTTCCAACCGGGACCTTAATTAACGCTCGCCTGACCCATGAAGATCTGGCCAACCTCATTGGGACGAGCCGTGAAACCGTCACTACCCAGCTCAGCAAGTTCACGCGCATGGGCCTGCTGAAACGCGAGGCAAGCCGCTTCGTTGTCGCCGGGCCCAAGCTCGTCGAGTTCATCCGCTCAGAAGAACTTCGATTAAAGAATTTAGGCGCACACCCCTGACGCTTTCGAAGAGCGCAGAATTTCCCCCAATAAGAAATCGGGTCAAGAGGCCCGATGCCGATTCCTCGCACTAAACTGCCCCGAGTTGAACGCCAGCTATTCGCGCAAGAAGTGAGGAGACATTAGTGCCAGAGTTGGGAGTCAAGTCTTGGAGAAATTTGAGGGCAACAAACGAATGCGCTAGTGCGAGATGGTTTGACCGATCATTTTTGGTCCGAGCTTGGAACGCTGCCATTTTATGCAAGGCTAGGGCAAGTCAATCAGAGCTAATGCCTTGAGCCCTTTTAGAAGGTCAATTGTTGTTAAATCCAGATTGCACTCATTGTCGGAACGCCGACCGGTCCCGAGTCCTAGCCTTCCTCGGGGCGCAGCCGGTTCTGCCAGTGCGACCAGATGAACCACAAAATTCCTGCCACGAGAAACGCTCCGATCACCGCGTCGAACTTGTGAAAGTACTTGCCGAGCAAACGCCAATCTTCGCCCAGTTTCATACCGAAGTAGGCCAGCGCAAAGCACCACGGCCACGATCCGAGAAAGGTGTAAATATGAAATTTCCCGCGCGGCATGCGGGCAATTCCGGCGGGGAGCGCGATGAAGGTGCGAATCACGGGCAACAGGCGGGCGATGAAGACGGCCATGTCTCCCCAGCGCAGAAAGAAACGGTCGGCCCATTCGAGTTCGCGGCGTCCCATCAGAATCCAGCGGCCGTAACGCTCGACCAGCGGTCGTCCGCCGTAACAGCCGATCTCATAAGCGACGAGCGAACCCAGATTGCATCCGATGGCGCCGGCCGTTGCTGCCCAAACCAGTTTCATGGCTCCGGTATAAACCAGATAACCCGCAAATGGCATGATCAGTTCTGACGGCAGCGGAATGCACGCCGATTCGATGGCCATCAGCAATGTAATACCGACATAGCCGGTCGCCGCCACCAGCGAGTTGATAAAGATGAAAATTACAGTGAGGATTTTTTCGGTCATTTTGAATCGGGTGATCGGGTGATCGGGTCATCGGGTGATCTGAAATCAAAATGCGGGTGTGCCAGGTGTTGATTTTAGATGACCCGATGGCCCGATCGCTCGATGCTGTTCAGAACGCGCCCTCCTGGGTGAAGCTGAAGCCAGGCAAAGTGACGCCGTCGCCCGATTTTGTAACCTTCACCTTCACCGTAGGCGAGTCGGGTGCAGTGACTTCGGCGGGCCGCAGCACCGCATATTGGGTGAATACTTCGCTGTAGACCTTGGTGACAAGGTGATCCTGGCCGGTTGCATCCTGGCGCCAGACCTGCCCGAGTTTGATGTTCTTCACAGCCACAAGTTTTCTGTGTAGTTCTCAGAGTACCCATCCCGCCGCTGCGGCGTCAATCGCCACGAGATTACTTTTGTGGGATGCAGCCTCGTGCGTTCACCTTTGTTACCATGAAGCACGATTCTTAGGAACGGCTCTTAGGAACGATTTCTAGGAACGAATCGGGAGGAAAGCGATGGCTCGCGGAAATATGCCGCGTCAACCGAGTCGCAGCGGGCGACACGAAGGCGCGCGGCGGCTGAGAGGTCCAGTTCCGAAAACAAGCCCTAGCCGCGATTCCTCGGGTCGTGGTTCATCGAGGAGCGCAAAGCTTCCGGCACCGAAGGCTCGCGCTCCGAAAAATGCTTCACCAAAAACAACGAGCGCATCGGGTTACGACCCTCTTGCGCCCGAGCGCGTTCAGCAAATCATTGCCGGGCTCGATCAAATGTATCCCGGAGTGACTTGTGCTCTTAGTCACCGCAGCGCGTGGGAGTTGCTGGTCGCGACCATTCTCTCGGCACAGTCGACGGACGTGCGCGTCAATATGGTTACGCCCAAGCTTTTCGCGGAGTATCCGACGGTGCAGGATTTCGCGGCGCTCGAGCCCGAGCAGTTACAGCCGGACATTTACTCAACCGGCTTTTTCCGCAATAAAGCGAAATCGGTGGTGGGCGCGGCGCGCAAGATCGTTGCGGACTTTGGCGGCAAGGTTCCGCAAACCATGGACGAGTTACTAACCCTTCCCGGAGTTGCGCGCAAGACCGCGAACGTCGTCTTGGGAACGTGGTTCAAGAAGAATGAGGGCGTGGTCGTAGATACTCACGTGACGCGAATCTCGCGCCGGCTCGAACTGACGAAACACGACGACGCCAAGAAAATTGAAGAAGACCTGATGCGCATCATTCCGCGGGAGCGTTGGACGGATTTTTCTCACGAAGTGATCTGGCACGGACGGAAACTGTGCATGGCGCGCGGTCCAAAGTGCGCCGATTGCATAATCGAGAAGCTCTGCCACGCCGCCGATAAAACCTGGTCGACGGTGGAGATTCACAAATCGGCAACGCCGTAGGAAAAGTTCACAGGAGCATTCGCGGATAAAAAACCGGAGCGCAAATCCTTCCCCCTGCGCTCCGGCACCGGGAACCAGGAGACCAGTCCGCGGTGAACATGAGTTTCGCGCAGGATTGTGTCTTTCGCGGCGGTACCTGCAGTGGTTGAGTCTTCGGAGCGCGATGTTGCTCGCGCTCCGGCGGCAGTTGATGGCCGATTGACTACGGCACCTGGAAGACGGTGTTGCTGGTGAGCGTGCCGTTGGGCGTCACCACCTGCACCACACCGGTGGTTGCGCCTTCGGGGACGGTGGTGGTGATTTCGGAACTGGAAGCTACTTCGAAGGTAGCCGCCGTGCCGTTGAAAGTGACGCTGGTTGCGCCCGTCAGATCCGTTCCGAGGATCTTGATCTTCGCATTCACCTTGCCGTAGGTGGGCAGTGTTTCGACGAATGGGGCGAGACCCATATCGAGGCTGAAGATGACGCCTCCGCAGGTGCCGGGACAGTTTGGATAGCCGGCCCCGCCAGCGCCTGTCACGCCGTAAAGAATCCCATTGGTATCCTGCATGATCGAGCCGTTGGTGCTGGGACCATATCCGTTGGTGCCGTCGAAGCTGACGAGCGTGGTCAGTTGTCCGCCGGGAGTGATTTGGAAGACTGTGCCGAGGCCCGCGCCGGTGCTGGTTCCACCGAATTCGGTCGTCCCGTAGAAATTTCCGTCAGTAGCCAGATAGATATTCTGGGGGTCGCTGCCGTCGGCGCAATTTGGCAGGCTGCAGAAGTTGTAGAGGTAGGTCACATCGCCGCCCGTGGTCGTTTTGAAAAACGTGCCTCCCGCGCCGTAGGTGCCCGTCCCGCCGGTCGCCGTTGTTCCATACAAATACCCGTCGGGGCCCTCGATCAGCGCCGAGCTTGGCGGGGTGTATCCCGGAAAGCTGTAAAGCGAGGTGAATGCGCCGTCGAGCGTGATTTTGAAAATCGTGCCGTAACCGTCGTTGACGCCATCGGTTCCGCCCGCGTATGTCGTGCCGTACAGGTTCCCGTCGCTGGCTTGGACCAGCGCAAGCTCGGGATCCTGACCGTCGAGGCAGACGCCATCCTGCGGGTCGCCGCAGAAGGAGTAGAGCGTAGTGGCTTTGCCGCTTGTGGTCAGCTTGAAGACCGATCCACAAGTTCCATAGCAGTAGTTGTAGGCGCCGCCGAAGTTAACTCCGTAGAGGTCGCCATTGTTGGCTTGAATTACCGGAGCAGATCCGGGAGCGTCGAAGGTTGTTAGGACTTTCAGCTTGGCGGTCGGGGAGATTTGCCAGACGTTACCACCATTGTCTAATCCGTAGAAGTCTCCATTGCTAGCCATCGCCAAAGGCGAAGTAGGGTCGCCGCCTTTCTGGCATTTTCCAGCGGCGAAAAAGGCACAGATCATCGTCAGATCGCCGCCGGTGCTCATTTTGAAAAATGTGCCATCGAACTCGCCTGCCTTCCCTCCGCCCCAACTCGCTCCGTACAAATATCCGTTGGTGCCCTGTACCAGTCCCCATGGGCCTTGGCCTTCGTTCTCGCTTTGTCCTTCGAAGTTATAGAGCACATTGAAAGTCTGGGCCTGCGCCGGAATTGCGGCTCCGGCAAACATTACGACTGCGACAAACATGGCCAGCAACATTGCCGCGATGCACGAGTGTTCTGCTTGACGATGATTCCAGTTCATTTGTTTCGTCTCCTGAGAGTAAGTGTGGTTCTTTTTTGTCTGTGGGGATCGTTTTCACTGCATACGCGCGTCTGTCCGGCTTTGGAGCCCGGGCTAGCTAGCGGTCATAGCCCCACATTGGCAGGGACTTTGCCTTGAAAGGTTCTGCTTGGTCAATGGTCCGGAGATAGCGAGTGGATGGCTAGTGTATGGCGAAGTAGGACATTTACTTACAATGACTTACGCGATCTTATTGCCTAAATTATTGCCTAAAGAAGAGCGGCAAATGCCCCGGAGTGCCCCGTCCTGTGAAAGGCGACTACTGTTGGTTGGTGACGACGGGTGGCCGGGTCTTGCATCCCACCACCCGAGGTGCGCCTGAGATCACCGATCACCCGATGATCCGATCTCCCAATGATCTGGATGACTCACCCTCCCGTGTACGCCAGCTCGACGACAGTGCAGTCGTCGTTCAGCGGGGTTCCTCCGCAGAAATCGGCGACCGCTGCGAACACGTCTTCCATCGACTGACTCTTCGCGGCGACTGTTTCCAGGCGGGCACTGTCAAACATATCTCCGCGAGCGTTTTCGGCTTCGGTGACGCCGTCGGTGACGAGAATCATTCGATCTCCCGGCCTGAGCTGGCAGCGGTCGCTCGAATAGGTGGCATCGGCGATCAGGCCGACGGGCAGGTTGCCGTGCGAAGGCCGCAGCACTTCACCGCCGCAAATCCATACCGGCGGAACATGTCCGCAATTGACGTATTCGAGATCGCCGTCGGGACGCAGGCGTGTAATCAGCATGGTCGCGTACTTTTCGCCGATGTGCTTGTAGGTGAAAAATCGATTCACCGCGGCAACGATTTCCGTCAGCGGCATGCCGGAAATCAGTTGCGAATAAACCATCCCCTGAAGAATCGAAGCGAGCAGCGCTGCTGAAACTCCCTTGCCGCTGACGTCAGCAAGAACCACGGCCAAGCCCTCGGGCGTGTTTACCGCTTCGAAGAAATCTCCGCCAATTTCTTTGCAGGAGAGATTGCGCCCATTCACGCGCGCAAAGGGAACTTCGGGCAAAGTCACGGCCAACAGCCGCTGCTGAATCGATGCGGCAATCGATAGCTCCTGCTGATAGCGGCGACCGGATTCTTCGGCCTGCACGAGGCGCGCATTTTCGATCAGTTGCGCAGCTTCGGTCGCGATGGCGCGCAGAATATCCTGGCTCACGCTGGTGATATCGCGCGAGGCAAAGCGGGAATCGACGTAGAGCGCGCCTATCACTTCCGTCCCGGCTGGCTGCCCATCCCGTGAAGTCTGCACTATGGGTTTGCGCAGGGGCATGCAGATCACGGTTCGCAAATCGAACGCGACAACGCTTTGACGTTCCTTCACCTGCATGTCCTGGCTGGTATCGGTGACGAGGTATTCGGAGTTGGCGGTCAGCGCGCCATCGAGCACAGAACGCGAAATAGTCGTGTCATCGAGCAGCGGCTCGCCTTTTGAGTTGCGTCCGGCCGCAAGCGTAAGGTTCCCGGCAGTATCGCGGAGAAAAATGTAGCCGCGTTCCCCGCGCGTCAGTTTGAGCGTGGCATCGAGCAGGGTAACCAGAATTTCATCGAGCACGCCGATGGTGTTCAGCTTGCGCGCCGCATCCATGAACAGCGTCAGTTTTTCCAGGTCGCTCGCTTCCGGGGCGATCTGAATGCCCGAAATCTGGCTGAGGAACTCGCGGGCGGTGTTCGAAGAAGTGGTGTGCAGGGGATGAAAGATCAGATAGGCAATATCGGGGGCGCCGAATTCGAGCCGGTCATTGCGTTGCAACTTCTGCCGCTCAACCTTCACGCCATTGACGAAGGTGCCGTGTTTGCTGCCCAGATCGACAACGAAAAACTCGCCATTTTCGGACACAATCGATGCGTGTTCGCGCGAGACGCGCGGGTCGGCGATCACCAAGTCGCGATCCACCTTGCGTCCCACTGTGTAGGGAGTGTGATTCAGCGAGAGCGTTTGCTGATCGCTACCTTGTACGAAAATCGCGATGGGAAAAATGCTCGAAATACCCGAGTGCGACGACGCGGACATGTATCCTGAATTCTCCCCGGCGCCAGCCTGACCATCCCTGGCACATTCCCCAGCATTCTACGACGTTTCCGCTCCCGCCGAAGCAGTAAAAGTCCGGGTATAGTAGTGGAGCAGTATCAGGGCGGCGACGGCGATCGGGAGTTGGACGGTCGTCCAAATGGGCATAGCCCAGGCGCTCTCGACGCGCGCCTGCGGCAGTATAAACGAGAGCCCCGCCAATACCGTGCTTGCCACCCACGGCCAAACGAGAAGAACCATCGTCACCACGAACAGGGTCCGGCTCATCGGGCTTCTCCGCCAAATCGGCCGCCGCTCCTTGACCAGCAGCAGCACGCCGGGAAGCAAAAACACTTGATTATATTGCGCTCCCATGGGCACGAGCATGACGGTAACGGCAAGAGTCATGCTTGCAATGAGACCGAAATGTTCCGAACTTGCTTCTCGTCCGCGTTCGCGCCAGCACGCGCCTAGCAGCGCGGCGGCCGCGCCAAATTCAAAGGCCCAGCTCAGAGGCGCACCCATCCAGTGATTGGTCGTTTGAGACGATGTGTACTTCCAATACTCCAGCACCGCGTGCCAGAAGCGCGAAATCCAGTGCGGCAGGATCCACTCCGAGGCGGCGCACAGAATCGCCATGCAGAGCAGATACGAAGCGGCCCAACGATAGCGTCGCCGCCAGTCAGCCAGCGTCCAGAGGGCGAGCCAAATCAACAGCAGCAGGACGATTTGCGGTTTGATGCTCGCGACCGCCAGCAGCACTCCAGCCGCAAGCGGGCGATTCGCCGCAAGCAGAACCATCGCCAGAGCAATCAGCCCGGCTACCAACAGGCTGATCTGTTGCAGCTTCAGGCCTTGCATCCCGCCCATACTGCCCAACACCAGCGCCATCATGCTGAACTTTGTAGCTATCGAAACCGGCCAGCGCAACATACGCAGCCATAGCGGAACGCTCAGGCAGGTGACGGCAACCAATACCCCAAAAAAAACTTTTTGCACCGTCGCAAAGGGCAATCCGATGGTCGGTGCCAGAAAGAAAACCACATAGACAGGATAGGCAAATGCCTGTTGATCGCGCGGATCGTCGGGCCGCGAAGAATCGAGCGGACGACCGTAGTAACCAGCCTGAATTTCGCGGGTCACCTCGGGACTGTAGGGATCGCGCCCATGCAGGAGCAACTCTTTCGCGCCAAGCCACCGCGGGTATAGATCGGAGAAATTGCCGCGTGGCTGATCATGCGCCGCCGCGTAAGCGATCTGATGGGGTATCAATACGCGATTGAGATACGTCCACATGCCAGCGGCGCAAAAAATCGAAATGAATAGAAACAACCAGGGGCGAAAGGGAAGTGGGAAGGAAGCGGCAGCCTTCGTCATTTTGGCGCAACTTGCAGCGGCGTTTTTCGCTGGGGTGGGATTTCCGCCGCCGCAAGCCTCAATTTGCGCGCCCATGCAATCGCCACCGCGATTAATGGCACAATTATCAGGCACTCGGCGCGCAGATCTATTTTTACAAACCAGTACACGGGAGTAAGAACCAGCAGTAGTAACCCCACCATCTCGAAATATCGGCCAACTTTATCTGTAATCCCTGAGTCCGCCTGGGGCCGCACCCACATGGCAATCAGGGGAACGATAATTAATAAAAAATCGTATTCGCGCGAGTAATAGCTGGTAACAATTGCGGTGATCGACGCCAGCCCAAATCCCTCAGCCAGCAAGTGGTCTCCGGCTTTACGCCATGCCAAACCCGCGTAAAGAACGCCGGCCAGCGCTATCGGCGCCAACACCCAATGGATAGGGCCCGGGTAAGGCGCGCGACCCACGAACAATGCCAGCACTCCGCGAAAATTTGTCTGCACCTCCGGATAAACCATGCCGACGCCCTCTCGCCGATTCAAGTTCAATAGGTATCCGGGATACATCGCTAAGCCTCTCCAACCCACTACAATTGCCGAAACCCCGACCAACGCCGCACCCGCCGCGGCAAACCCCGTTAGCACGCGTCTGCGCCCCGCGATCCACAAGATCGCGACAAATGGTATCACCAGGTGAAATTTGAATAGTGCCAACCCCAGTGTGGCCCCTGCTCTCGCATCCCGCCGCGCCTCCAGTTGCCGGAAGGCAATAGCAAACAGCAAAACGACCAATGCTGCGTCTTGCCCCATGAGAATATCGATGAATCCGGGGAAGGTACCCGCAAGAAGAAATCCCGCCGCCCAGAGTGGATAATCCGTATTCCAGATTCTTTCTCCCGCTACGATGAATGGTATCGCGGCAAGCAGGGCCAGATTCAGAACCATCCACAGCACTACCGCTAACGGAAAACGAATATAAGCAAAAACCCAGAACAATAGAGCTTCGTATGGTGGCCTAATATAAGGCAAGGGACCCTGCCGCAACTCGACTTTTGACGCGAACTGCTGCTGCAGCTTCCACTGTGCGGCATGATTGTAGATATCTACGCCCAATCCCCTGCGGACCAAGGTGCCTGCCGTGTAAAACGATGCAAAATCACCATAGCCCTGCACGACTTGCACTCGCGTGTTCCACAACATGCAACCGTTGACCACCCCCATCCAAAGAACCGCAATGGCGAGGGTCCGGCTCCACAGTTTGGGTGTGTGAGTCATGGTTGAAATAAATGGTTCGAAGGCGCGCTTAAACGAATGACTATTCTAATCACATTGGTTTTCTAATCACATCGATTCTCCGCGATGTGCCGCAGTTACGCGATCCCAGAGTCCATCCGATCAGGAGAGTGCCATGTGCCCAGGGAACCTCACTATCAGAATTATCTAAGTTGAATCGAAGGTGAAAGCAAATAGCCCATCTATAATCTCGATGCAGCCTAATGGCGTCCCGTCATGTCCTCAATCCTCAGAGCGCTTCGCCGCCCGAACCTCGCCTTGGCAGCTATTTTGCTCTTCGGTCTGCTCGGAATGACGGCGCGCAGCGCCACCGATCCCGACCTGTGGTGGCATTTGCGTACCGGACAGTGGATCGTTGAAACCGGCCACGTGCCCCACTCCGATCCTTTTTCCTTTACTCGCGCGGGGAGTGCGTGGGTGTCGCACGAATGGTTGTCCGATCTCATCTTTTATGAGCTCTGGAAACACGGGGGCCCGGCCGCGCTCATCGTATTTTCCGCAGTCGTGACGACTTTGGGCTTTATGCTGCTCTATCTGCGCTGCCCCGGAAAGCGCTACTGGGCAGCGGCAGCTACGGCTCTCGGCGCAGTCGCCGCCGCTCCCTCGTTCGGCGTGCGCCCGCAGATGTTTACTTTCACTTTCGGCAGCCTGCTCTTATGGCTGCTGGAACGCGCCGATCCAGAACGCGCCGCAATCGAACACTCCGCATTCGAACACGGGGATGCGCGTCCGGAACTTCTGTTCTGGATACTACCTCTGTTTCTTCTGTGGCTGAATCTGCACGCCGGCTTTGCCCTCGGCCCCGCACTGCTGTTCGCCTACGGCGTCGGCTTGCTTCTGGAAACCGCTTTGGGCAACACGCCCTGGCGCGAAGCGCGACCCATCCTCGTACGCGTGCTGCTGCTACTACTGGCATGCGTGGCGCTGGTACCGCTCAACCCGAGTGGAGTGGCGCTCTACCGTTATCCGCTCGATACTTTGCGCTCCCACGGCATGAGATCGATCATTGGCGAATGGTTCTCGCCCGATTTTCATCAGACGCTCTATCGCCCGCTTCTGCTGGTGTGGCTCCTGCTTCTAACCGCGCTTGCCACTTACCGCTCGCGCCCCAAGGCACGCATATTGCTTCCGCTGCTTCTCACTGTGTTCGCCGCTCTCGACGCGGTTCGCCACATACCCATCTTCGTTTTGCTGGCAATGCCGGTGATCGCATCAGCTCTCCCGGCGCGAGCCTCGTTTTCACTCTCACCGCGCGCGCTCTCACCATCGCGGCCAGGTTCGGCGCGCCTGCGGCCGCTTTTCAGTGCGGTAGTCATTATTCTGATTGCAGCGATGGCAATCGTGAAATGGTTCACTCTTGCGCGCCACCAGGAAGCCAGCGTGGACCAAGCGTTTCCTGACCGAGCTGTCGACTTCCTGCGCTCCGCGAACTATCCCTCGAACATTTTCGTCTACTACGACTGGGGAGGGTATGCGATCTGGAAGCTCTATCCCCGATATCGGGTCTTCGCCGACGGCCGCGCCGATCTTTATGGCGACGACATTCTGCACCAGTTTCAAACCGCCCTCGACCTCGGGAACGGTTGGCTAGACGTCCTCAACAACTGGAAAATTCACATTGTCTTTGTCCCCCCTTCGTGTGCGCTGGCGCAAGCCCTCCTTCTCGATCCCGATTGGCAGGTTGCATTTAGCGATGCTCAGGCGGTTATCCTTCTCCGGTCCGGTCCCGCCGGAGGCCGAGATCTCTCTGCCGAAGCCCAGCCATCGCCATACGTGCCACGACACATGCCATGACACATAAAGTGAAAAAATGTTTCCCAGAATCATGCTGAATCTGCGAAACTATGGCGCATACACGAAATCGGTTTCCGGGCTTATGCCGGCTCCCTAGTGTGCGAAGCTCAAAGGAGCGTGAAGATGCGTTTGGACCAGCTCTTGTGGCGCGATGAACAAGGACAGGACATCGCGGAATATGCCGTGATGCTCGCCGTGATTTTAGTGATTGTGATTGGAACCATACAGCTGATTGGCGGCAATGCGAATAATGTGTTCTCGCAGGTCGCCAGCGCGGTCCAGTAGGAGCGTCACCACCCCAGCCGCGGACTGCTGTGAGCCAGTGGTCTGAGGTTTTATTGTCCTGAAGGAGAGGAATGAATCGAAGTCGTTTGTTAATGATCGGAGGCCTGGCCCTGGCGCTAGGCCTGCTGGTCAGCTATGCGGTCTATAACCGTCTGCGCACCTCGGTCAGCTCCAACAACATGGCCAACGGAGTCCCGGTCGTTGTGGCGGCCGGCGATATTCAAGTTGGGGCCAAATTGGGTCCGAACGATGTTCGCCTCGTCACGATCCCCCAATCGAGTGTTCCCCCCGGCGCTTTTCCCACGGTCTCCAAGGTTCTTGGCCGTGGCGCCATTCTACCCGTCGCTAAGGGCGACTTCATCCTGCCCAGCAAACTGGCGCCGGTGAACGCAGGATCCGGCCTGCCATCGATGATCCCGCAGGGAATGCGCGCCGTTTCCGTGCGCGTCAATGACGTGGTTTCGGTGGCTGGCTTCGTGCAACCCGGCTCGCACGTGGATATCCTGGCCACGGGCAATCAGGGCGCCAACGAGCGCCAAGCCATCACCGTGCTCGAAAATGTGCTGGTACTCGCGGTTGGCAAGAACCTGGAGCGCAGCTCTTCCGAAGTTGCGCAGGTCGCCCCGGTGATTACGCTCGCGGTTTCTCCCGACGACGCGCAAAAGCTGGCTCTGGTTTCTGAAGGCCGTATTCAGCTGGCTTTGCGCAATCCCCTCGATACAAAACAGGCCAGCATCGCTGCCACCCGGGCCAGTTCCATGTACCCCGGCGAAAAGCCGGTGAGTGCCGACTCTAAGCCCAAAATTCGCAAGCTGGTGGCGAAAGCTCCGCCCGCTCCACCCGCGCCCTATCAGGTGGAAATGATTCGTGGCAGCAAACGGGATGAGACCAAGTTTGACGACAACAAATTTTGAAGCGCGCCTGCGCGGTGGCGGCGATTCACGCCTGTTTACTTCCGCAAGGGACCTTGGTCGTGCAACCTCGCAGAGGTTCGAACTCATGAAGATTCTTACGCCCGTCGCCGCCGTCGTGCTTCTCGGCGCAACCCTAACTCCCGCGCGCAGCGCGGCTCCCGACGGCAAGCCCGCGGCCGCTCCCACAAACCAGAACGCTACAAATCAGAATGCTCCAAATCAGGAGAACGCGCCAGCGCAGACCACTACCTCCACCGCGGGTCAGGGCGTAACTCCAGGCGCGGCTCCGTTGCGCGTCATGGTCGGCAAGTCGCTGCTGATCAACACCACCGAAAGACTGAAGCGCGTCTCGGTTACCGACCCCTCTGTAGCCGACCCCATTGTGGTCACACCCACCCAAGTGCTGGTTAACGGACTGTCTCCCGGCGAGGTCTCGCTGCTCATCTGGGACGAACTTGAGCGCTCGCGCAGTTTCGATCTTCGCGTCGATGTCGATATCACCGCCGCCGCCGAAGAAATGCATCGTCTTTTCCCAGATGAGCAGATCAGCGTCACGCCCTCGCGCAATGCTATTGTTCTCTCCGGCCACGTCACCACCGAAGATGTCGCCAAGCACGCGGGCTCGCTTGCTTCGGCCTACTCGAAAAACGTCGTCAATGTGTTGACCTTCGGCCCGGTCGGAGCGGAGGAAGTGCTTTTGGAGGTCAAGTTTGCGGAAGTGGATCGCACCGCGATGACGCAACTGGGCATCAATATGTTCACCACCGGGTCCGGAAACACGATCGGTAGCGTGACAACCGGACAGTTCGGCGGAATCTCCGGCCTTGGGAATGTCTCCAACGCGGCACCGGGCAGTTCATCTGCGACGGCTAACACTACGGCAACGATATCCAACTTACTCAACCTGTTCTTCTTTAACCCTCAAGTCCACCTCGGCGCTGTAATCGAAGCCCTGCAGACGCAAAACCTTTTGCAGATTCTGGCTGAGCCTAACCTGGTGGCCGTCAATGGCAAGGAAGCCAGCTTCCTCGCGGGAGGCGAGTTTCCCTTTCCCGTCGCGCAACAAAACGCGAGCGGAATCGCCACCGTCACGATTCAGTTTCGCGAATTCGGCGTGCACCTCAAGTTCACTCCTGTGATTCAGCCCAACGGCAACATTCACCTGCACGTCATACCCGAGGTAAGTACGCTCGACTATGCCGATGCGGTCACGGTTGCCGGTACGAGCATACCCGCCCTTAGCACGCGCAAGGCGGACACCGAATTCGAACTGAAGGATGGCCAGAGTTTCGTCATCGCCGGCCTGATGGATAATCGGGTCACGAACGTTGACAACAAGTTCCCCTGGCTCGGCGATATCCCGATCATAGGCAATTTTTTTAAGAGCAAGAGCGACCAGAAAAGCAACTCGGAGTTGATGGTATTGTGCACTGTGCACCGCATTTCGCCGACCGCGCAGCCACCCGGCGGTCCGGCGATGCCGGTGCCGAACCTGAATAAGGAAAAATTCGACGGCAAAAAGCCCGGCCCCGGCTTGTAATCGCTGCCGCGCGGCTGAGAACGAAGACGTTTGCGAGTCCAATTAGTGAGTCCGATTTGTGAGCCCAAGCTGGTGAGTCCAATCAATGGCGCTGCCGTCTCGGCGGGGATCCTGGAGCGTTCCGCCCGCATATCGATAGCGCCAGGATAGATAAAGGTTGGAGCAGGACAAAAGACCCGGGATTGTTCGAAGTATAGTGAGTAAGGAGTTATGCCCGAGTTATCTGTAGCCGTATTTGCCACCGACAATGACCAGCGCGCCGTACTCCAGGTCTTGGTCGATGGCACGAACGTCGCCCGCACCGTAACCACCAGCGCCACCCTGCCGCTGGCCGCGAACGATCCGGTCATCCGTAAAACGCAGGCCTTTGCTCCCGACGTGATTCTGCTCGATATCGCCACCGACGGCATTACCACTGCCTTGCGGGCTATCGAGCTGTTGCATCAGGAACTGCCCGATTGCGCCGTGTTCGCCGTCGGCCCCATGACGCAGCCGCAGTTGATTGTGAGCGCCATGCGCGCCGGTGTGCGCGAATATATTGAACGCCCGCCCACCACTACCGATCTGCTCGAAGCCTTCGTACGCCTCACCTCGACGCGCCGCAAGCCGGGCCGCGAAGGCTCGCGCGGAAAAGTCTTCACCATCGTCAACGCAAAAGGCGGCAGCGGCGCCACCACCGTCGCCGTGAATCTGGCTTTGGCCTTGCAGTCGATTCATCACGACACCGCGCTGGTCGACCTCGCCTCGCTTGGCCACTGCGCTCTGCATCTCAATCTCAAGCCGGCTTTTACTGTTTCCGACGCCATCACCAATCTACATCGCCTCGATTCGTCTTTGCTCAAGAGCTTCATGGTGCCTCACGAACACGGCTTGCAGGTGCTCGCCGGCGCTGCAACCCACGCCGCCAACGAACCTTCGGTTTCGGATTTTGCGCGCCTGTTTGACACCATGGTGGGTTTGTTCCGCTACATCGTGGTCGACGCTTCTTCCCGCCTCGATAGCGCCACACGCCTGGTCAGCAACTTATCGGAGAAAACTCTGCTGATCGCCCACGCCGATGTCGCTTCCCTCTGGAGCGCGGGCCGAGTCGCGCAGTACCTGGGCGAGACGGGCTCGCGCGACCGTTTTGCTCTGGTGCTGAATCGTTATCGCAAGGTCGCCGGCTTCAACGAAGCTGAAACCGAAGCTGCCATCGGCGCACCCGTGCTGTGGCGCATTCCCAATCAGTATTTTGCCGTCTCCAGCGCCATCGATCGCGGCGTTCCGCTGATGCAGCAAAGCAACACCGAAATCGCACGCTCCATAGCCGGCCTGGCCGAACATTTGACCAAGGACGATCTGGACGTGAAGCGCGCTGCCTGGTCGTTGTTCAAGACGGTATAGTGCTGCACGAAAGCGCGCCCTCAGCTGTGCGTCTATTTGTAACCCAGCCGACACTTTCTCCATCGCGCGCAAATGTGTAAGCTCGCGCTAGGCCCCAAGTTGGGAGCGGAGGATTTTCGGAAAAAGACGCATGGGATTGTTCGGCTACCTCTTATATCCGTGGGGATTGCTGCTGCAGGCGTTTGCGATCGTCCACTTCATCCGGCGCAGGCCGGACACCTACTGGATTTTCATTATTCTGTTTCTCGGCCCGCCGGGAGCGATTATTTATCTGCTGGTCGAGGCGCTGCCCGACGTGGGACTGCTGGGGCAGTCGTTCAAAGTTTTTCCGCGGCACAAGCGCATGCACGAGCTGGAAGCTGAGATTCGCCAGAATCCTTCGCCGGGAAACTATGAGGAGCTGGGTGGTCTTTACATGGACGACAGCAATCTTGTATCGGCGCGAGCCGCGTTCGATAAAGCCATTGCCGCGCGAGCCGATACGCTCGATCCGTTCTACCGGCGCGGCGTTTGCGCGATTTTGCTGGGCGATGCGGCGGCCGCATTGCCCGATCTGGAACGGACGGTCAGCAAAGAGGCGGATTACGATTTTGGCCGCGCGGCAGGATTGCTCGCCCACGCTTACGCGCTGACTGGACAGAAAGAAAAAGCCGAGGCACTGTTTCGGCAGGTGACAATCACGTCGACGCTGTCGGAGACGTATCTGAATTTTGCGGAGCTGCTGGCGTCTGAGGATCGAAATGCCGAAGCGCGGGAGTGGGCGCAGAAGGTGCTTGATAAGAAGGCGGCGATGCCGAGTTATCAGCGCAGGCGCGAGCGGCCGTGGTTTCGGAAGGCGAATGAGTTTCTGGGGAGGGTGCGAGCGTGACGGATAAGGACATCATTGAGCACAGTCTTGTTCTGATGCGCGGCTGCACTCGCGCAGTTCGGAGGGCTCTGCCAAACACGGACCCGGAATTGATTGGAGGGTTTTTCGCGAATCTGCTCGACCTTTGGGAGACCGGGCGGCAGTTGGACAGGGAGTTGCAAAGGTTAGTGAAGTTCCGCTTTCCGCGGGACAAGGATAAGTTGTATGACGTTCTGATATGGATCGACGCCACTCAGGTGGATATGGGTTCGTACTGGATCGATGAGGTCAAAAAAGACGGGGCAAAGTTGCGTAGAGCTCTCGATAAGTTGGAACGAGAGGAACGCAAGAGTGGAGCGCCGAGGGATCCGAAGTCCCGCCGACGCAGAAATCGTTCTGGCGCTGGCAAGGGCGAGAGTTCAAAAGTAGATTTCGAGCTTCGGCCTGCGCAAAAAACAGAGCTGGAAAGACGGCTTCGGACGTTCGATCGGGACCGCAGCGGCGCGGTGACTTGGAAGCAATTGCGATCCGAGTTGAAGCGGAGATCGCGCCGAGTTACATAGGTCCTTCGCGCCGTTCGGCGTTCGCCTCACTCCGCTCAGGATGACAAACCAGTGCATGCGGGCGGACATGCGGATGATCGCAGAGTGCTATCCTTCCCTCAATGAAGATTTCTTACTTTGAATGCACACGCTGCGGAGAGCATTTCTTTGCGGATCGCCCGCTGAATGTTTGCCCGAAAGACGGTGGTGTGCTTTTCGTAAGCTACGACCTTGCCAGTCTGCAAGGGAAGTTGCGGCGTGAAGATGTGCGCGGGCGCGCCGCTTCGATGTGGCGGTATGCCGAGGTTTTGCCAGACGCCAATCCTGTGACGCTGGGCGAAGGGTTTACGCCGCTGCTTCCCAGCCGCGAACACGCGAATGTGTTCATCAAGGATGAAGGGCTGAATCCGACGGGATCGTTCAAGGCGCGCGGCATGTCGGCTGCGGTCACCATGGCGCGACACTATGGTTTGAAAAAGCTGGCGGCTCCATCGGCGGGAAATGCCGGAGGCGCGCTGGCGGCGTACGCGGCTGCGGCGGGGATTGAAGCCTACATTTTCATGCCTAAAGATGTGCCCGTGGCGAATCGCATGGAATGCGATTACTACGGCGCGCACGTCACACTGGTGGATGGGCTGATCAGCGACTGCGGCCGCATGGTTGCCGAGCGCATAAAGGAAGACGGGTGGCCAAAGAATAACGACGGATGGTTCGATGTTTCGACTCTCAAGGAGCCGTTTCGCGTTGAAGGCAAGAAGACGATGGGGTATGAAGTTGCCGAACAGCTTGGCTGGAAGCCGCCGGATGCGATCATTTATCCGACGGGCGGCGGCGTTGGCATGATCGGCATGTGGAAGGCGTTTGATGAGATGGAAGAGCTGGGATGGATCGGAGCGGGATCGGAATATAGAAGGCCGAAGATGATTACCGTGCAGGCGGCGGGCTGTGCGCCGATTGTGAAGGCGTGGGAAGCAGGGAAGAGCGCTTCCGAGATGTGGGCTGATGCTTCGACGTTTGCGGCGGGGCTGCGCGTGCCGAAGGCTTATGGCGACTACCTGATTCTGGACATTTTGAAGAAGAGCAACGGAGCGGCGGTCAGCGCGACCGACGAAGAGGTACTTGCGGCGATGCGGCATTGGGCGAGCGTGGAAGGCGTGTTTGCTGCGCCGGAGGGAGCGGCATCGCTCGTGGCGTACCGGAAGCTGCGCGCCAACGGATTCCTGCGCGAGGAAGACACGGTCGTGCTATTCAATACGGGATCGGCATACAAATACCTCGACATGATTGAAGCGCAGGAGAAGAAGGCGCGGCGCGAGATTCCAGCGGGGAACGTTGCCGGCAACATCGGCGGAATCATTGGGCCGTATTGAGAGAGTTGTCAGTTATCAGTTGTCAGTAAAGGCGGCCGGTGAGAGATGGCGCAAACTCGATCTCCAGCAAAATGATTTTTTCACAATCCTCATTTCAATCTCAGCGGGAGGAGATGGTCGCGAGGCAGCTTGCCGATCGCGGCACTCGCGATGCGCGCGTGCTCGAAGCTATGCGAACCGTGCCGCGACACGAGTTTGTGCCGGAGGAGTTCCGCGAAGGCGCCTATGAAGATCATCCGCTGCCGATTGGCGAAGAGCAGACGATTTCGCAACCGTACATTGTGGCGGCGATGCTGGAGCAGTTGGATCTTCAAGCTACGGATCGCGTGCTCGAAATCGGCACCGGTTCGGGGTATGTGACGGCGCTGCTTTCGCTGCTCGTGGCCGAGGTGTATTCGGTGGAGCGGCACGCGCAACTGGCGATTGCGGCGGAAGGCACGCTGCATCGGTTGGGCTATGGCAAGGTGAAGATCGGAGTTGGCGATGGACGCGAGGGTTGGGCGGAGTATGCTCCGTTCGATGCGATTCTGGTTTCGGCTGCAACGCCGGAGATGCCATCAGCGCTGTTCGCCCAACTGCGCGAAGGCGGACGCATGATGATACCGATCGGTTCGCCGACGAGCCAAGAATTGCGGTTGATTCGGAAAGTCGGCGGTCGGGCAGAAGAGACGGTGCTTGAAGGATGTCGTTTTGTGCCGCTGGTGGAAGGAACGGTAGAGGGTGGATAGTGGTTGGTGGATAGTGGTTAGTAATTAATGTTCCGCATGTGAACTGCGACGGCTGCGGCTCGTCTTCATCTTTGCCAATGACCAATCATTTGGCACGCAGCAGCATCCGATAACCAGTGTTTTACAATTCGAATCGTGGGATTTTTCCGAAATCTTAGAATCATGCTGGAGATGATCAAGTGGGAGCACTCGATTTTTGCGCTTCCGTTTGCGCTCTGCGGAGCGATGCTGGCCGCCGGAGGTTTGCCGGCGTGGCCGGTGCTCGGGTGGATCGTGGTCGCGATGGTCGCGGCGCGCTCAGCAGCAATGGCTTTTAATCGGCTGGCTGACGCTTCGATTGATGCGGCCAATCCTCGCACGG
>JASHOU010000214.1 GCA_030038475.1 Terriglobales bacterium
GCAGCTTTTCAGCCGCCAGAATCTGCGCCGCGATGATTCCTTTGGCATCGCACGAGCCACGCCCGTAAATGCGAGCGGCATCTTCGGACGACGGAATAAACGGCGGCACGGTATCCATGTGCGTGGAGAAGACAATCTCCGGGTGTGCGTGGCCCGGAGACGTGGCGATAACATTCGCGCGCGCGCCCTCGACAGACATTTTTACGGCTTCGAAACGGCGCCGTAGCAGCTCCTCGCAGAGAAAATCGCCGACCGCAGCTTCATTCGGAGTAATGGATTCGATATCGACCAGACGACGAGTGAGCGTGAACAGATCGGCATCCATGCAGAAAAAGAGTACCAGCGGATGCGGATTGTGAATAGGGCGCGCCTCTTAGGCAGCATGAATCGGGTTTTACGCGGCGGGCTTTAAGCGGCATTCGATAAGCGGAGTTCGGGCGCGGGCGGGAGTATGCCAAGCTCCGCGCCGAGCCTGTAGAAAAGGTCGAGGCCCTCAAGGCAAGGAGGGTCGAGATAATAGTGGATGTGATGCGTCAAATAGACGCGAATGGCTTCGAGCGACAGGCCGAGACGCGGCGCCCACTGCTGCGCGATGGTCTCGAGGTTTTTGGGAGCGAGGCCATGGTCGCGGGATTTTTTGAAAACGTCGGCAATCGCCGCGGCATTACGTCCGGCAAGCGCTTGCCGGCGAATCGCCCAAAAAGCAAAGACGAATGATTCTCCGGTGCGCGCGACCCACTCTTCTGCCAGGTCAAGCGTGAAGTAGCGCGAGCGATCGACTTGCAGCGCGGGGTCTCCAATAAGCAGGGCCGCATCGCATGAAGCCAGCATGGCATCAATATCGGGAGCCATTGGCCGATATTGGCGCGCTCCGCCCAGCCATTTGGCAAACAGAATTTTGGCCAGCGCAACCGAGGTCATCGAAGACGTATCGAGCGCAACGGTGTGAACGCGGCGCAACCATTCTTCTGTCGGTGCCAGTTGACTGCGTGTTTCAGCCCGCATCTTGTGCGGCGTTTTACCGGGCATTTTCGTTGGCATCTTACCTACTAGCAGAATCGACTGCACTGCGCGACGCGCCGCAATCGCGACTTCGGGAATGATTACGAGGTCGGGAACGGTGGTATAAGCCGCGGCAGGTATGATGCCGATGTCGCCTGCGCCGGTGCGCAGTGCTTCCGCGCAGGCGGAAGGAATTGTGTAGGAAATATCGAAATCGGCGCCAGCTTCGCCACGCTCAAAATCCCACATCAGCGGCGCCGTGTTGAGGTAGGAAATAGCCGAGATCTTTAATCGGTCGATCACTAGCCGGCTCATCAACTTACGAATTCTACCAAAAGCGATGTGCGCGCCCTCCTTGACAGCGCTTTCAAAAGTGGAATAAGCATGGGCTTGCCGGGAGCTTCGAGCTACGAGCCGCGAGCTACGGGCGATCAGTTGGATCAAAAGCTTTCGCTCGAGGACTGGGTTTCAAAGCCTGGAACTCGAATCTCGAACTCGAAGCCCGCAGCCCGGTTTTTCTCTATGGCGAATCTCGCGGTTGCCCCTTCCAATCTGACTTCTCAACAGGGCCTCTACTGGCTGGCTCTGGCTTTGACTCCCGGGTTAGGGCCCACGCGCATCAAGAAATTGATCGAGCACTGCGGCCCGGCTGAGCGCGTGTTTCAGTTCAGCCTCACCGAGCTCGAAGCATTGGGCATGCGCGCGGTTTCCGCGCAATCGATTGCCACAGGGAAATCGATGGAGTTGGCACAGCAGGAGTGCGTGCAGGCGGCCGAGGCTGGCGCCACGATCGTCGCGCTCAGCGATCCCGAATATCCATCGCGCCTGAAAGAAATCTATGACCCGCCGGTTATTCTGTTCGTCAAAGGCAGCCTCGAGGCGCTGGCGCAGCCGAGCATTGCCATGGTGGGAACGCGCCACCCCACGCCTTACGGCACTGGCATGGCCGAACGCCTCTCCATTGATCTCGCGGCGCGTGGCTTGGTAATTCTTAGCGGGCTGGCGCGCGGCGTCGATGCCGCGTCGCATAGAGGCGCGGTCGCTGCCAAAGGAAAAAGCATTGCCGTGCTCGGCACGGGAATCGACATCATTTATCCGAAGGAAAACACGCGGCTCGCCGAACAGATGCTCGCTCTCGGCGGCGCGCTGGTTACGGAGTTTCCAGTCGGCATTTCGCCCGCTCCGCAGAATTTTCCCATTCGCAATCGCATCATTAGCGGCATGTCCACGGGAGTTCTGGTCGTGGAAGCCGCGGAGTATAGCGGCACGCGTATCACGTCGCGCTGCGCTCTGGAACAAAACCGGGACGTCTTCGCCGTTCCCGGCAATGTGACCAACAAAAACTCGTGGGGGCCGAACACGCTGATCAAGCAAGGCGCGAAGCTCGTTGCTACCTGGGAGGATGTATGGGAGGAACTGTCGTCCGACGTGCAGGTTACCCTCAGCGCAATGCAGAATGAATCCCCCGCGCCCGAAACTGCATCTCTATTTCCTGACGAGCCGACTTCGCCCCACGAAAAGAAGATCCTCAAGCTGCTGAAGGCCGATGAATCCACGCACATCGATCAACTGGTGGAATTGCTGGAAGCCGAAATGTCCTCCTCGGAAATCTTCGCCGCATTGTTCGAGCTGGAGCTGAACGGGAAAGTGCGCCAGTTGCCGGGGAAGAATTTTGTGAAGAGCTTTTAGCGGCTGGCTGTTGGCTATTAGCTCCTGGCTCTTGGCTCTTGCGAAGACGTGAAAGTGCTCATGAGAAACTACAGAGATTTGAGCGTTTGGGAGAAAGCGCACCGCCTAACGCTCGCGGTTTACAAGAATACGCAGACTTTCCCCAGCGAGGAACGATTTGGCCTGACGAGTCAGATGCGTCGTGCGTCGTCATCCATTGCAGCAAATCTCGCCGAAGGCTGTGGTCGACGGTCAGACGGCGAAATGCAAAGATTCATACAAATCGCCATGGGTTCGGGCACTGAACTGTCATACCACCTTTTGTTGGCCAAGGATCTGGGACTTATCGAGGAGAGAATTCATCTGGGCTTGGATTCAGATTTGGGAATCGTCATGCGCATGATGTCATCGCTCTTGCAGAGGATTAGAGCTCATCCGGGAAGAGATAATGAGTACCCTCTAAAACGTGAGGCCATGGGCCAAGAGCCAATAGCTAAAAGCTAGACGCCGCACAGTTGTTGCAATTCGCCATTTCGTGCTAGGGTCAATTTCATTACCGTCATCTAGAGGAGCCATTGTCTAAGGGTTTAGTCATTGTCGAATCGCCGGCTAAGGCGAAAACTATCCAGAAGTATTTGGGCAAGGGATTTACGGTCGATGCGTCATTCGGCCACGTGAAGGATCTGCCCAAGAGCAGCCTCGGTGTCGATCTCGACAACGATTTCGAAACCGAATACGTTGTCATTCCTGGAAAAGAAAAGGTCCTGGCCAAGCTGAAGAAGCTGGCGCTTTCCGCCGATCACATCTATCTCGCGCCCGACCCCGATCGCGAAGGCGAAGCCATCGCCGCGCATCTTGCCGAGGAACTGGGCGACGATTCGGGCAAAAAGAAAAAAGCAAAGAAAAAGAGCGCCAAGGCAAAGACAGGCGCGGATTCGAATGGCGATGGCGAGCGCATTCGCCGCGTAACGTTCAACGAAATCACGCAACGCGCGGTGAAGGCTGCATTCGAGCATCCGCGCGACATCGATAAGAATCTGGTCGATGCGCAGCAAACCCGCCGCGTGCTCGATCGCCTGGTGGGCTACCAGGTTTCTCCTCTTTTATGGGACAAGGTGCGCCGCGGGCTTTCTGCGGGACGCGTGCAGACCGTCGCGCTGCGCCTGATCGTCGACCGCGAGCGGGAAATCAAGGCCTTCGAGAAAAAAGAATATTGGACCATCGATGCCAATCTCGCAGCCGCCAAGCCTCCCGTGTTTGCCGCGCACTTTCTGGGTAAGGGCGAAGAGAAAATCGAAATTGCGAACGGCGAGGAAGCGGATAAGATCCGGCTGGCGCTGGAAAAGGCCGATTGGGTCGTTCGCACGGCCGAAAAGAAAGAGCGGCGCCGCAATGCGACTCCGCCATTTACCACCAGCAAACTGCAGCAGGATTCCTCGCGAAAACTGCGTTTCAGCGTGAAGCGCACCATGATGATCGCGCAGCGTCTTTATGAAGGCATCGAACTGGGTGATGAAGGATTGATCGGTTTGATCACCTACATGCGTACCGATTCCACTCGGGTTGCGCCCGAAGCGATCACCGAGGTGCGCGAATACATCGGCAAAGAATATGGCGTCAGCTATCTGCCCGAATCTCCGAATACATATAAGGAGAAGAAAGAAGCGCAGGCGGCGCACGAAGCCATTCGTCCGACTTCGGCGATGCGCCATCCCGATCAGGTCAAGCAATACTTGCAGGAAGACGAATTCAAGGTCTACAAACTGATCTGGCAGCGTTTCATTGCCTCACAGATGAACGCCGCCGTGTTCGATCAGACTTCAGTCGATATCGACGCCAAATCAGTAAGCAACATTTTCTGGTTCCGCGTTACAGGGTCGGTGATGAAGTTTGACGGCTTCCTCAAAGTTTATGAAGAGGCCAAAGACACAAAGGATGAAGAAGACCAGGAACGAAAACTTCCGCCGCTCGAGGCCGGCCAGAAATTGACGCTGAAGTCGTTGCATCCAGAGCAGCATTTCACCGAGCCACCTCCGCGCTTCAACGAAGCTTCGCTGGTGAAGGAATTAGAAGAGCGCGGCATTGGCCGGCCGTCCACCTACGCGACGATTCTGAGCACGATTCAGGAGCGCATGTACGCGCAAAAAGTCGGCGGCAAATTTGTGCCCACCGAAATCGGCCTGGTCGTGACCGATCTGCTGGTCGAAAATTTCAAGGATATTTTCGATTTCCAGTACACCGCGCGGCTGGAGGAAGAACTCGACGAAATTGAAGAGGGCAAGCAAACCGGCAACGACGCGCTCAACGAGTTTTACAAGAAATTCGCCAAGGATCTCCGCTACGCCGAGAAGCACATGGAAAACATCAAGCGTATGGAGAAACCGACCGACGAAAAATGCGAACTCTGCGGAGCGCCGCTCGTTATCAAGTGGGGCAAGCACGGCTCGTTTTACGCTTGCAGCACCTATGACAAGGAGAATCCCGATAGCTGCAAGTTTACCAAGGAAAATCCCATTAATCTTCCCGACCTCGACTCGGCCGATGTGCAGGAAACATCGCAGGAGGAATACTGCGAAAACTGCGGCCGCGTGATGGTGCTGAAGCGTGGACGCTTCGGCCAGTTCATGGCCTGCACCGGTTATCCCGATTGCAAAACGACTCGCCGGCTCGATCAGGGCAAAAAAGTTCCCGACATTCCGCTCGAAGAAATCTGCCCGCAGTGTGGACGCAACCTGATTCTGCGCCATGGCCGCTACGGCGAATTCGTCTCCTGTAGCGGATATCCTGAGTGCAAATATGTGAAGCAGAACTTCATCGGCGTAAAGTGCCCGCTATGCAAAGAAGGCGAACTGGTGGAGAAGCGAGCGCGCAAGGGCAATACTTTTTACGGCTGCGCAAATTATCCGAAGTGCAAATTCACCTCCGCTTCGAAGCCCATTGCCGAAAAGTGTCCGCTGTGCGGAAGCGAATACCTGGTGGAACGGATGCGCAAAGACGGTTCAGTGATTGCCTGCCCCAATAAGGAATGCGATTACGAGCGCGCGTTGGAAGGCGCGGCGGCGGGCGCATCCAAGGTGTGACAGGATCAGGTCTTCAGAAACGAATCTCAATAGAAATAATTTCAGTAACGAAAAAAATAGAAATACGAGGGAAAATAAATGGCGAAAAAGGCGACCGCTCAGGATGCAACCCTGATCATGCAACTCTACGATCTCCGCCGTGAAGCGGAGATGCGTAAGGCAAGAAACTGGTTTACTGCCGAGTTCTGGCCGCAGAGCATCGATGAGTTTATGAAAGTCGTGAACTCGTTCCCCAGCCAGGAAAACGCGTGGGCTCGCCAGGTGGGAGGCTACTGGGATATGGCCGCATCGTTCGTGGTGCAGGGCGCGCTCAACGAAACGCTTTTCCTACAGCCCGGCTGCAGCGGCGAAATGTTTTTCATTTTTGCGAAGGTGTCTCCCTACCTGAAGGAGTTTCGCGAGCAAACTAATAATCCCGATGCCTTCGTGAATATCGAAAAAGTTGCTACGGGATCGAAGTTGGCACGCAAACGGCTGGAGCGCGTCTCGAAAAATGTTGAGAATCGGCTGAAAGCGCTGGCCAAGGCCGCTAAGAAGAGTTGACAGGCAATCCTGTTTCTCATTCCTCATTTTTGTGACTCGGGACACAAATTCGTGTCCCTCCATCTGCTATTCTTAAGTCCGTTGTTATGCTTTGGTGGTTTGTCATACTCGGAGTCAGTACCTTGGTCGTCGTTTCAGTTGCGCTTACCATTTACATGCGGGTTCGCCGGCAGATGAAGCAGCGGGGGCCGCAGCAAGCGGAACTCGACGGCCTGGACCATCCGTCGCCGCCTGAAACCTGATTCAGCACGGGAGTTGGTTCGCATCATTGGTACGAGGAGGAAAGGCATGTCTAGAGCAGCCACGGAGGTTTTGGGCAAGAGCGCGCAATCCCTCAGTCCGGAAAAAGATTGGAAAAAGGAATGGGCGAAGCAGTCGGCGATCGTGATCGGCGCCAGTTTGTTTGTCGCTCTGTGCGCGCGCGTTACGGTGCCACTGCCCTTTACTCCAGTTCCGCTGACGCTGCAAAACTTCGGGGTGCTCGTGGTCGGGTTGCTGCTCGGTTCGCGGCGCGGGTTCGCCGCGCTCGCACTTTATCTCGCCGAGGGGGTTGCGGGAATGCCCGTATTCAGCCCGACAATTCTTGGCAGCGGAATCGCACATCTGCTCGGACCGACGGGCGGTTTCCTGATGGCGTATCCAGTTATGGCGTTCGTCGCTGGTTGGGTCTACGAGCGGGGGCCGGCGGAAAGCGGACGCCGCTTCACTCGGGCTTTGCTATCGGCTGTGGCGGGTGAGGTTGTGCTTTTCGCTGGCGGGCTAAGCTGGCTCGCCGTGCTCACGCATTCTGTTTCTTTGGCGATCAGGTATGGCTTTTACTGGTTCGTGTTTGCCGAGGTCATCAAGGTGCTCATGGCCGCCGCCGTTGCCTCGCGTTGGCGCCAGCAACGTAGTGCGCAGGCGTGAAATGGCGCATCGAGCTTCGCATGAGCGGGCTGCTTTGAGCAGATGCCGTGCTTTCACTGAGTCGATCCTGAGGACAGGTCTGAATTTTTAATCCCGAAGTTATAGAACAGGATTACGCAATCTTATGAGTACCGTATCTTCCCCAGTTCGCGAAATCAGCGTGGCGCACAGCCCGGATTCGGATGATGCATTCATGTTTTATGGCCTGGCTACGAACAAAGTTCGCGCGCCAGGACTGAAGTTCAAGCACACGCTTTGCGACATCGAAACGCTGAACCGGCAGGCGCAGCAAGGTGACGGCGTCTACGATGTCACCGCGATTTCGTTTCATGCCTTTCCCTACGTTCAGGAAAACTACGCATTGATGTCGTGTGGCGGCAGCGTGGGAGACGGTTATGGTCCCATGCTCGTTTCCACGCGCGCCTTCACTCAGGAAGAAATCAAGCAAAAGAAAATCGCCGTGCCCGGCAAACTCACCACCGCGTATCTGGCCCTCGAACTGTTTGCGCCCGGCGTCGAAGTGGAGGTCGTTCCCTTCGATCAGATCATTCCGCAGATTCTTGAGGGCAAATACGAAGCGGGCCTCATCATCCACGAGGGCCAGCTCACGTATGACAAGTCGGGGTTGCACCGGGTGGTCGATCTTGGCCGCTGGTGGCAAAAAGTTACAGGACTGCCGCTGCCACTCGGAGGGAACGCCATTCGCCGTTCGCTCGGCCGCGAAACCATGTCAAGCGTGACGCAGGCGCTGCGCGAGAGCATCCAATACGCGATCGATCATCGTGAAGAGGCGCTCGCGTATGCCATGCAGTTCGCCCGCGATCTCGATACGCAGCTAGCCGATAAGTTTGTCGGCATGTATGTGAATGAGCGGACGCTCGACTATGGAGAAGACGGCCGCGAAGCTGTGCGCCGCCTGCTGGATATGGGCCACAAAGCTGGGATCATTCCGCAAACGCCGAGAGTGGAGTGGGTGTAGGAGAGCTGCGAGCTTCGGGCTGCGAGCTTCGAGCGAGCAACTGCAGATCCCTCGCTCCGCTCGGGATGACAATCCCTGAAATACAGGGCAGTACCTGACGGCTCGCAGCCCGAGGCTCGTAGCTCCAAGCGCCCTACTTCACTCTCTCCTTAAACGAAAACACGGGATCGATATCCACCGGAACATCTGAAATCGCGTCGAGCGATGCCTTCAAATCCGCCGGCATACTGTCGTACTTCTTGAACCAGTTCTCCGCACGCGCGCGATCGCCCGTGGCCTCGATCTGCAGTAGTTCTTTAGTTAAATCGGCCATTGCGCCCGGCATCTGCGCGTAGTCGATGGCATAACGTCCATTGGTATCGCGGTGAATCGCGCCGCGCTCGGAGAGATAATTGAACTCCATCATCTCCGCCTGGCCATGCGCTTCGGCGATCCCGAATCGTACCGTGCGAAAAATTCCGCCCACGTACGAAGCGTAATATTCCTCAAGTTTTTCTTTTGGCAACGCGCCGTGATCCACCAGCCATTTCAAAGCGAACATTCCCGTCACGTCGGCCTTGGCTTCTTCCAGTCCACTGTACTGGTGGCCGATCGCTTCCCGAATATCCACTTTGCCGGCGGGTGTTCGCGAATACGCAGGACCAAGCCCGTGGCAAATCTCGTGCATGACGGTGCTCTGCAGATAGCCTTCCCCAGAAACCTTGGCTGCCTGTTCGGGCACCATGAGCTTGCGCGCGACCGGCAGGATGATGTAGTTCACGCGCGCGTCCATAAAATTCTTGAAGAAAAGTTTCTTGCTGCCTTTTTGCTCGTGCACGCGCGGATCGTTGGGCAGATTGTCCGCAACTGCCTGGTAGCCGTGGGTCAGGTCGCCCGCGCGAAATGGCGCGTCCATCACCTCCATGGGCGTTTCCAATCCCTGTTTCGACGGACGGTCTTCTGGCGCGAGCGGGAGCGAGTCCTGAATTTGCGGCACATATTGCTGGAACAACTCCAGCTTCTTGCTCTCGCGTTCGTGGCGAACCAGCACCGCCGCGCCGTACGAACCTTTCACGCCGAGCAGTCCATCGAGGTAGGTTTCGTAAGGCGCGAAGATGATGTCGAATTTCGGATTCTTCAATTCCAGCCACGCGATGTCGCTTGCGAAATAGTCGTCGCTGAGCAGCGCGTCGGCTCGCAATCGAAGAAACTTCGCAAACGCGGCATCGTCGCTCAGATCGGCCGCTGCGCGCAGAGCCTTCGCCGCCGGCTCAAGAAAGGAACGGAACGCAATTCGATACGGAACCGTCGCCAGCTTTCCTTCATCCCAGCGCACGATCGTGAACTGGTTGTAGATCGCGGCCTTTTGCTCGGGATGCTGTTGGACATACTGTTCCACCTGCTCGCGCGTCAGCTTCGCCGGATAGAATCCGCGTCCCGGCGGCATCGGCTCGGTTCCGACGAACGGCTTGTTGTTGTCGATCAGGTCGAAGTGCGAGGCATTGATCCACAAATAGCGCCGCAGTTCCACATCGCGCCGGTTCTGACTTGAGGCGAGCGATTGGTACAGGGTCAAGGCATCGGGATCGCTCTGCCGCCAATAGATGCTTTCCAGGTAGCCGCAGGCCTCCACCAGTTTCCGCACGAGTTTCTGGTCGCGAAGGCTCAGATCCGTTGTCCGAAAAGGCATTTGTACGCGCCGGAACTTCGCCAAGCGCTCGGCGAGATCGGGAACAACCTTCAGGTTTGCCGGGGCGCCGCTCGCGGCCGCGGAACCGGTCATTGTTCCTGTTCCTGTTCTTGTTTTTGTTGTTTTCTGTTGGGCTGCGCCAAGGGTTGTCATCAGGATCACGAAAAGCAAAAGCGGTCTGTAATTCGTGAGAATCGTTGTTGAAAATGTTGTAAAAGAGCGCGCTAAAAAGGTTTCAACTCCCCCATTGGTCATATCTCAAGAAGTCTATCAGAGCCGGGAATCTGCCCCGAACCGTTATCATGAATTCATGCCGGGAGAGAACGGAGCCCAGACGCTGCTGATCGATGCTGATGACACGCTCTGGGAAAACAACATTTATTTTGAACGGGCGATCGCCAACTTCATCTCGTTCCTGAACCATCGCGAATACTCGCCTGAAATGGTTCGACTGGTGCTGAACGATGTGGAGCGCGAATCCATCGTCACGCACGGCTACGGCTTGCACAGCTTCGCCCACTCGCTGGTCGAAACTTTCGAGAAGCTTTCCGTCGACCCAGTCACGCCTGAGCTGCACGAACGCATACGGAGTTTCGCGCACCAGATTGCCGATCATCCCATCGAGATTCTACCCGGCGTGCCCGAGACGCTGCAGTATCTGGGTGAACGTCATCATCTGATCATGATGACCAAGGGGAACCCAGCCGAACAATCGGGAAAAGTCGAGCGTTCGGGACTGAAGGAATATTTTTCCGCCGTCGAGATTGTAGCCGAGAAAGACGCATCGACCTACCGGTTGGCGGTTGCCAAATACGTGCTGCGCACCGACAACACCTGGATGGTCGGCAACAGTCCCAAGTCCGATATCAACCCCGCGCTTGCCGCCGGTCTTCATGCCGTCTTCGTTCCCCACGGCCAGACCTGGATCCTGGAGCATGAGGAGGTTGCGGCTGCTCCTGAGGCACAACGTTTGCTGGTGGTGGATCGTTTCGCCGACCTTCGAAAACACTTTTAGGTAACTATCTACGACCTGGCCGAAGTTACTCCACAAAAATGCCCTTGTATCTCAGATAAGAGATGCAAGGGCAGTTCGTAGAATCACGATAAAGTCGGTTGGATTACTGAACAGTAATATCAACCGGATTCGATGGAATTCCGTTGGCGATAACGACCAGCGTGCTTGCGCCGGTTTCTATCGTTGTCGGTACGTCGAAGTTCGTCGAAACCGTCGCTGTGCCAGTGGCCACGCCCATTGAGCTGTGGTTGTGGGTTCTGGCGTAGAAGACGTGGCCTGTGCCGGTGTTGGTTATCTGCACAAGAGGATAGTTGGTCGCGAACTGGAATTCGTCTCCGAAAGAGCCCGCCTGCGACAAGCCGTTGAATTGCGTGCCCGAGATCTGGTAAGTCGATCCCGGAGTTACCGACGATGGATAACTGGAAATCGTCGGTTGCCACGAGCTTTGGTAAGTGCCCGACGAAGTGTAAACTTCCGTTGTTCCGCCGCCAACTAACACTTGGCCGTTCGGCAGTATCATCAGACTTCCCGGTGTAAACGCTGAGGTGGTAAAGGTCGATCCGTTCCATAGGTAACCCTCGCCCGAATCGCCCTCTACGAGCACGTCGCCATTGGTCAGCAGCACGGCGAATGAGTCACCGGCGTTGTCGCCATTGGGGAAGGTTGGACCCGCCGTCCATCCGCCTTCAAGAGAGTTATAAATGGCAGTGTTCCCGGGGCCGTTATCCTTCGAGTACGATCCGGTGTAGAAGACCGTGCCGTCGGGACGCAGAATTGCTGGCCCAATTTCTCCAGGCGGGTAGTAGCAGAGTTTTCCGCCAGGGCCATAGTTAATGCAACCGTAGGGGGATGGCGAATGCAAATCTACGATCGTGCTGCCCGCCGATGTCCATTCCGGTTTCTTTGCTGTCGCATCGTAGATCTCGGAGTTTGGAGCATCTTTCACGTCCGCCGTCAGAACCGAACCATTGGCCAACAGGGTCCATCCTTCCTCGGCGTCAAAGTCGGCCTTGCCCTTGTCGGGCATCGATTTCCACTCCATAGTGGTCGGGTTGAGCTCACGATCTTGCTTTGTAAGTTTATTTCCGATCAAATAATCGCCGTTTGCAAGCACGGTCGATGGTGAGTCGCCAATATAGTTCCAGCCTTTCGGCGGCGTCACGGTGGTCCAAGTGTTGGTGGTGGGCTGATAGACGGCGCCCTGGTTGGTAAGGGTGAATTCGGCGCCGCAGCCAGAGTACTCACCGCCCTCAATCAGCAGGCGTCCATCAGCCAAGACCGCTGAAGCTGTGGCGTACGGCGCATATCCGGCGGGAAGACTGGCGAGTTGCGTCCAGGTACCGTTGACGTAGCTGCCGTTGATGTCGGGTGTGAGCTGCCAGAAATCGGAGCAGTTGCCGCCTTGGACCATCACGGTGCCATCGGTCAATTGGAAGCTGTAAATGATTCCATCCGGCGGTTGATTCTTGAGCGGGGTTAACGTCTGTGCCAGCGCAAGGCCGGAGACGACGAGCAAAACCATAACTACTGAGAGAATAAACTTCTTGAACAAGAGGCACGACCTTTCTGTGGACACAGAACTTTCCCAATGAACTGAACTGCTGAACATTTTGCAATCCTCCTGGGGGCGGTAGGCGCAGGCGCACCATCATAGCAAAAGACGATTCAATTTGATAGGCGATTGCGGACAGGGGCGTGTGGATTGTTATGTAGGGGGCAGGCCGATTCGCGATCTCGGTCAACGCCAAAAGACACAAGCCGGGAAACCGGAATTACTTCCGGTCCCGGCTTGCGCTTCTATCAACTTGTGCGACGCCTCAGTTGGTCTGGTCAGGGCTGGCGTTGGCTGTGGTGGTAGGGGTTGTCGCCGGCGCCGCCGCGGTGGTGGTTGCGGAAGCGTTGGCAGCGTTGTAGCGCGAAAGCCTCGGGTAGAACGGAGTCACTTCAAACGGCATTTTGTCGCGTGCCGAAGTGATCGCAACCGGTTGCGCTTTGACGATCTCCACTTTGTCATCCCAGGGGTTCAGCTTGACGCGTCCGCCGAGCGGCAGCGCGGCAATCTGATCCAGTTTGTTCCAGTCGAGCGCCGGCGCCGAGGTGGCAAGCGAGGCCATGCGGGTCACGGTTCCGTTATCCGCAATGTTATTGCCGAGGTGCGCCTGCAGCAGAGCGCTCAATTGCGGGGCCCGCTGCTGCAGCGCTTTGATGAAAAGCCCGGCCGATTCCAGTTTTTGTGCGTAGGGCGAGTTCTTCAGCAGCTCGACGGCTTTCTTGTCGGCCGCCGTTTCCTCTTCGGGAATGTGCTTGAATCCCAGGTTCTGGTACGTTCCCTCGTCGGAGAACAACATGCGGTCGTTGAAGGCGTACTGGCTTCCCAGGTTGTGGCCAAGAACAATGTGTGCCAGTTCGTGCGAAAGCACCATCGCCAGGCTGGCTTCATCGGGAAGTACGTCGATCAACCCGCGGCTCACCACGATGGTGTTGCCGACGCTGAAGGTCTCAAGCGGCGAAGTGGTCAGCACCCGCGTCCGGACCGGCCGCGGCAGTTCGATATTGTTGGTGATCTCCAGGTTATTCACCACGGTTTGCAGAATCTTGTCGACATCGCCTTCGGGCGCCAGCAATCCGGCGCGTTCCAGCCGTTCGACCACGTTGTCTTCCGCCTGCTGCTGCCATTCGCGCTCGGCGGCCAGCGGAGTCGCATCCTGCGCCGTCGGCGTGTCATCTTTCACGCTGTCCACGCGGATGTTGGTGAGTTCGTCATTCGCAGTCGCGGTCTTCAGGTTATATCCCCACATGCGTGTCTGTGCCTTGAACGCAATTTTGTTCTTGGCTCCGGCGGTAAAATCGCCTTCCTCGCTGTAGATGTAAGCAGGGATCCAGTAACCCGGAATCAGATTGAGCCGCCAGCTGTCCATGTGGAAGTAATAGTTGTTCCGCGAAGGCCGCGCATACGTTCCGTTCAGCCGCACGATATTGAAGTCCTGATCATCAACCCAGATGCGGCCAAGGAATCGTCCGCGCCCCGCGTCTTTTTTGGGCGTGATATCAAACACCAGGCAGCGCACGTCTCCCAGGAACTCGCGTCGCGCATAATGAAAATCGTAATGCTGGCGGTCGAAGTCGTTGCGATCGGCAAAGATCATCCACGAAAAACCCAGGGGCTGGTACTGGAATTTGAACTTGCTCGTGAACTCGCCGAGCAAATGCTTTTCCATGCTCTCGCTTTTGTCTTTACCTTTGCCTTCGAGATAGTCGCTGCGATCGATCGATTGGCTCAGATCCATGCGTCCCAGAAAATAGTGATCGTCCTGCGGAATCGGCCCCAGTTGCGGATCCTGTGTCAGGTTTTGCAGATAGGTCTCGACCACCGGTGTGCGCGGAGACAAGAACTTGATCAGTTCCTTCTCGCGCAGGATCACGCGGTCTACGACCTGATCCATTGTGGTCGGCGGCGCGAGGTTCACCGGCGCTGGCTGCGACTGGGCGGACTGCGACTGGGCTGACTGCGCCGAGACCGTCTGCGCGCTCTGCGCCGCGGACGCCGGCTGCTGAGCCACTGCCGTCATGCTCAGCGCGAGCAGAGCCAACGCCATCCAGTTCATATTGCCGATTGCTTCACGCATAACTTTCTGCATAACTCTCCCCATAACTCTCGTCTCCAAAGTTTCAGTACGCCAGTTGAAATACCACGTGAACAATTGCCGTCGAGTCGATCGCCTGCCCGCTGCGCAGAGCCGGCTTGAAATGCATTTTGTTGGCGGCAGTTATCGCAGCTTCATCGAGTCCATGACCCAATCCACGCACCACACGGTTCACGTGAAGTTGCCCGTTCGCTCCAAACTGCACTTCCAGCAAAACTTCGCCTTCCAATTTCAGATTTCGCGCTTCCTCCGTGTAAATCGGATTCGGCTTGAAGGTGATCTCGACCGGCGTCGTCGCCGGTCCGCTATCCATGCGCTGAACATGAGGCGTGTTCTGCGCGACCTCCTGCGTGCCAAAGCCCGAAGTCTGCACGCCACGGCCATTGCCACGCCCGTCTCCGCGCCCCGGAGTTGCGACGCCCGTGCCGAAATCGGCGCTCGCTACCGTTCCCTTGATTCCTTTTGCTCCGCCTGATCCGTTGCCCTGGCCCGCGCCCACCGGCATGTCGAACGCACCCGAAGCGGATGCAATCAACTTGCCGTTTGGTTTGCTGTTATCGCTGGGCTTAAGACCATTGGGATCTCCGAAGCCGCCCGTCTGCACTTTCGAAATGGGAGCGTTCACCGTGGGCGTCGCCGAGCTTCCTTGAAAATCTCCGGTGTGAATCAGCACCGGACGCGCTCCACTGGTCTGCGTGAGCACCGCAGGCGCGAAGTTGTTCATGGTCACCTTGGGAGGTTCCACTTCCTGCGGCTGCGGCTTGGGCGCCCGGATTTCACGGGGCACAACTAATTTCGGCGCCTCGAACACGGGCTCCGGAGGCAGCAACTTGGCGTGTAGCGGGTGTGTCTTAACGATTGGAATGTGCTCGGGCGTCAGCGACGGCCGAGGCACGATCTCCGTGACGTGATAATTTCCCGTGATGAGTATCGTGTCGGGAAACAGAATCCCGAAACAGATCAGAAACAGAATCAGAGCGGTGACGATGCCGTAGCTGGTGGCAAACGTCCGCCAGTTCCATTTCTTCTCCGGCAAAAGGCCGAGTTGAAAGCCGCGATAGTACGTAGGCATCCATGACTCCAAAAGGGAGGCCGGGCGCGGGGAGAGCGCTTGGCATTGGAGTCTTCACCTTATGGGAGAATGGGCAGGGGGTAAACGTGTCGCCTGCGCCTGTCCTTTGGTAACAATCTTTGGTATACGACTTGATAGCCGACGAGAAACGACAACTAGCAGGTGTTTCAGAAAGTGTAAGTCGCTTGGGATGAATAGAGTTTTAGATGCTGACTGTCGTACGCCGCCGCCGCGCAAAATAGTAAAAGACCGGAACTCCCGCCAGAATTACGGCACATCCGCCAACGGAACTCTTCAGATTATCGGTAAACGTGTAATAAAGAAGCACCGCGGAAACTGCCACGAACAGCGCCGGAACTACTGGATATCCCCAGACGCGATAGGGCCTGTCGGCCAGCGGCTCGCGCCTGCGGAAAACGAACACCGTGCTGCCCGCGATCAGGTAGAAGAGCCACTCCGCGAAGATCGCCAGGGAGAAGAACTGGCGAAAACTGCCGCCGAGCACAAGCAGAATAACCGCCAGACTACACTGCGCCACAATCGCCACCGATGGCGTGCGAAAGCGCGGATGAACTTCAGCCATCGCCCGGAAAAAATACCCATCGCGCGCCATGGCAAAGGGCACGCGCGCGCCGCTCAGGATGGTTCCGTTCAACGTCACGAGCATCGAAACCGCCATGCCCGCCGACACCAGGCTCGCTCCCGCGCGTCCCAGCACCATCGCTACCGCGTCCGATGCCGGACGCTCCGAAGCCGCTACTGACGCGGCTGGCAGCACATATTGCACCGCCGCGTTCACCAGAATGTAGAGCCCGCCCACTGTCGCCACGCCCCAGATCAGCGACAGCGGCACATTGCGCTGCGGATCGCGGATCTCGCCCGCGACCATGTTCAGATCGTTCCAGCCGTCGTAGGCCCAAAGCGCGGCCACGAGCGCGGCGAAGAATCCAGCGATCCCACCTTTTGCTCCGGCGAATTCGGTGGCAAAATTCGCCCACGTTCCCCCGCGGTAGGAAAAGCCAACCACCACAATTCCCAGTATGATGGCCACTTTCAGCAACGTGAACAGAAATTGAAATTCTCCGGCGCGCCGCACGCCGATGTAGTTCAGCCATGAAATCAGAAGCGTGGCCGCAATGGCGACCAGTTGCCCATAGTTGACGGTGAAGGAACCGACAGAAAAGCATGCTTGAGAGAAAAAAGAAAACACAGGGAAGGTTCCCAGAATGCGCACCAGGCCGGTGGTGATCGTGGCGATCGAAGCCGGCTTGGCGATCAAAAACCACGTCCACGAATATAAGAATCCGGCCAGCGGCCCGTACGCGTCGCGCACATAGACGTACTCGCCGCCGGCTTGTGGCTTCATCGCGCCCAGTTCGGCATAAGTAATCGCGCCAAAAAACGAAAGCAAACCGCCAACGATCCACGCGAGATAGACCAGCCGCGCCGATCCCACTGCCTGCATCATCTCGGTCGGCACCAGAAAAATTCCGCTTCCGATGATCGTTCCGACCACGACCGCGCCAGCGTGCGACAAACCGAGGTCGCGAGCCAGTTCGGGTTTGGCCGTCCCCATATATCCCTCTGTGCGTTCTGTGGTTCCAGTTTTCATTTAGCCTTCTGCGCGAGACTCGCGGAATACCCGACGGCAAATGCCACGCCCGTTCCAATCATGACCCACCAGGTGTAAGCCACATGAGTCGAAGTCCAAAGATATAACTCGATAGCTATGCCGCAGATCATGCCCACGATCGCCCCGCTTTGATTCGCGCGCCGCGTCAGCACTCCCAGAAGAAACACTCCGAGCAGCGCACCATACGCGATGGATGCGATTTGCAGCCCGATTTCCACCACGCGCCCACCCCGGTGCAAGACCAGCACCGCCAGGCTGAACAACACCAGCGCCCAGCCAACCGTCGCCAGTCGCGCCAGCCGCAACCGTACCGCATCGCTCAGGGAAGCAGCAGAGCCAGGACGAAATCGTACATAAAAATCCATAATCGAACTCGATGACAGCGAATTGAGCGCCGCGCTCAAGTTGGACATTGCCGCGGCAAGAATCGCCGCGATCAACAGACCGGCGATTCCATGCGGCATCCGGCTGACAATGAACGTGGGATAAATCCTGTCCGCTCGGCCAAACGATGCCGATGGAACCCGGTAATAGGCAAACAACATCACACCCACAAAAAGAAACAGGACGAACTGAAAAAACACTGCCACTCCGCTCGAAAGCAACGCCAGCACCGACTGCCGTTCGTTCCGCGCGGCCAGCAACCTCTGCACGATCAGTTGATCGGTGCCATGGCTGGCGGTGACAAAAAACGCGCCGCCGACCATTCCCGCAAAAAGCGTGTACGGTTTCGCAAAATTCAGAAACGGCCAGCGTGCCAGGATAGCGGGATCGAACACCTGGAACTTGTGCAACCCGCCGGCAATCGTCTCGACCGATGACCATCCACCGGGCACGAGATGCAGAATCGTCACCAAGCCCACCAGCGTCCCGCCGACGTAAATAAAGGTCTGCACCACGTCAGTCCAGATCACGGCCGCCAAGCCGCCTTCAAAGGTATAGATCAAAGTCAGCAGCGTGATAATCGCAATCGAAGCAGTCTCACCCGTGCCGAGCGCAATCGAGACCACAATCGACACCGCATACACGCGCACCCCCTCGGCCGCCGCGCGCGTCAACAGAAACACGCCGGCCGTCACGGTGCGCAGCTCGGGACCAAAGCGGCGCTCAATCAACTGATAAGCGGTATACAACTCGCCGCGAAAATACTGCGGCAGCAACACAAAACTGATAACGACGCGTCCGATTAAATACCCCACCACCCATTGCAAGAAAGTAAGATTGGAATCGTAAGCCAGGCCGGGAATGCTGATGATGGTTAGCGTGCTCGTTTCCGCCGCCACAATCGACAGGGCGATCGCCCACCAGGGAATGTTGCGGTCGGCGAGAAAGTAATCGCGCATCGTCCGCTGGCGTTTGCGAAAGCGCAGCCCAAACAGCGTGATTCCCGCCAGGTACGCCGCGATAATCAGCAGGTCGATCCGATTCAGCCCCAAGCGATTCCTTAGTAGAGACGGCGAAGAGCAGTTCGCAGCATTGTACAGGCAGGATTGAGTCATTTAGCCATTGAGAGATTGAATGATTGGGACAATCGGGTCCAATGCCTCAATGATTCAATGTCTCAACAATCCAGCGGACGTGTGTTAGAACTAGCGCGATGGCCTACTATCTCGCAATCGACGGCGGTGGCACCAAAACGCGCTGCGTTCTCGCCGACGAAACCACCGTGCTCGCCCGGGCCATGACCGGCGGATGCAGCGTGATTCGGCTGGGCGAGCGTCAGGCGCGGGAATCGCTGCAATCTGCCATTGGACAGGTTTGCGCGGCTGCGAGAATTTCTCCCGAGCAGATCGCAGCCGTCTGCATCGGCGCAACTGGCACGGCTCGACCGGAGATCGCGGCCAAGATTCGCAGTATTCTCGCCGAGCGCGTTCCTGCGACTTCCGCAAAGATCGAAGTCGTCCCTGACACCGTAATCGCCCTCGACGCCGCTTTCGGCGAGAGTCCCGGTGTGATTGCCGTAGCCGGTACAGGCTCGGTCGTCTACGGCCGCGATGCCGCGGGTCACACCGCGCGCGCCGGCGGCTGGGGATTTGCCATCTCCGACGAAGGCTCCGGATACTGGATCGGCCGCCGCGCCGTTTCTGCCATCCTGAACGCGCAAGATGCGCAACGCGAAACCGCACTCACCGCGCTGGTTCTCGAGGCCTGCAAGTGCGCCGACATCGACGAACTGGTGCAGCAAGCCAACTCGACTCCAGCACCCGATTTCCCACGGTTGTTTCCCGTCGTTCTTCGCGCCGCCGAGGATGGCGATGGCGACACTATTGCGCACGACCTTCTGACTCAGGCGGGAACCCGCCTAGCTAGTCTTGCCGTTCTCGTGCTTCGCCGTCTCGCACCACGCGCGTCTGAAGCGCTTCCCGTGGCGACGACGGGCAGCGTCTTTCGTCAGTCGGCGGAGGTCCGCCGTGTTTTCTACAATCAGCTCGAGACCATATTTCCGGGAATCGAGATTCGAGAGGACTTCGTCGAGCCGGTGCTGGGCGCCCTCGCCCGGGCACGCACCGCCGGAAGTAAATGAGTGGGAGGGTTTCAAGCTCCTCGCAGTTACGGTTGAGTTTTTATGAGTTCACGAAACGCGCAGCCAGAGCCGGCCCAAGCTTCGGCAGTAATTCCAGCGGTGGCCTCGGCGATGCCACTCGAAGAAGCAATCCACAGCGCCGTGCGCGACGAGTTGGTGCGTGCCGCGGCTGATCCCGCGCTTACTGCCGATCTTGCTCTCGCCTTGCTCAAGCGCGCCGATCTGCCTGCCGATGTGCTCACCGAACTCTTGAAGAATCGCAGTCTGATCAAACTCCGCAAGGTCACGATCGCGATCGTTTCTCATCCGCAGACGCCACGTCAGATATCGCTGCCGCTCATCCGCCAGTTCTATACGTTCGATTTGATGAAAGTGGCCCTTTCGCCTGTGGTTCCCGCCGATGTGAAACGCGCCGCCGATGAAACTTTGTTGATCCGCCTTAAGAGCGTTACCCCCGGCGAGCGTTTGACGCTGGCGCGTCAGGGCTCAGGAAGAATCGCGGGCGCTCTGCTGCTCGACTCCGAGCAGCGCATCATGCGCACCGCGCTTGAAAATGCGCGCCTCACCGAGGCTTTCGTCGTGCAGGCGGTGCTCAAGCCGGAAGCCGGACCGGTTCTGATCCAGGCTGTTTCGCAGCACGCCAAATGGTCGTATCGGCACGATGTGCAGATCGCGCTTTTGCGCACCGAGCATCTCTCGCTCGCTCGTGCGCTGGCTTTCGCGTGCACGTTTTCGCCGCCGAAGCTGCGCGAGATTCTGCAGAGTTCGCGCCTGCCGGCGAGGATCAAGGATCAGCTCTTGCGCGAGACGCAGAAACCGTGATTCTCATGAATGTCCGGCCGGCGGGCGCACTTGAGGCCGGTCGCGCAATCGAAATTCTGACGTCTAACTTTTTCTATTCCACCCAATCGGCAATGAATATGTTCGTTTCGTGCTGCGCCTTACCGTTTCGGTGCGAAATCCACACCAACTGCTTTCCATCCGGGCTAAACATGGGGAATCCGTCAAATCCGTCGCTGAATGTGATGCGCTCCAGGCCCGTCCCATCCACATTGACCGTGTACAGCTCAAAATTTCCCATCCCGCCCGTCGAGCCGAGATTGGTCGCAAAAATGATCCGTTTACCATCCGGAAAAAACGATGGCGCAAAACTCGCCGCATTCAAATTCGTGACCTGCCGCTTCCCGCTACCATCGGCCTTCATAATCCAGATTTCAAGCGTCGTCGGACGAACCAGATTCTGCTTCAGCAGTTCTTTGTAATCCGAAATTTCCTGTTCGGTCTTCGGATGGTACGCGCGATAAACAATCCACTTCCGGTCCGGCGAAAAAAACGGTCCGCCGTCATATCCCAGTTCATGCGTAAGCTGCTTCACATGCCTGCCATCGGCATCCATCGAATAAATATCCAGGTCGCCGTTGCGCAGCGAAGTGAAAACAATCTTCTTCCCATCTTCTGAGATCGTCGCCTCCGCGTCATACCCCGGAGTCGTTGTCAGTTGCTTCAAGTCTGACCCGTCGAGCTTGGCCGTAAAAATATCGAACCCCGGATACACCGCCCACACATAGCCCTTCGAGTAGTCTGGACGCGGCGGGCAAGCCGCATCCGCCAAATGCGTCGACGAATAAAGAATCTTATCCTGATGTGGAAAAATGTAACCGCAGGTCGTGCGCCCCTTACCGGTCGAGACCATCTTCTGGTCGCTTCCGTCGATATTCATGGTGAAGATCTGGTCACACTGCAGGTCGCCACGTGTCGATTGAAAGATGAGCCGTTTGCCGTCTTCGGAAAAATACGCCTCGGCATTCGAACCGCCAAAGGTCAGCTGCCGCACATTCCGCAGATGCTTTTCTTCAGGCGTTCGGAGATCGGACGCGCCCGCCGCCGCCGCTGCCTGTGCAAAGGCGACTCGCATCGCCGGCATCGCAACCAGCGTCACAATCACCAGGAGTCTCAGAGTTTTCATGGAGACAAAGTTTAGCAGGTAGGAGTTCTTGTGGTGTGGACCGGTCCTGGCGAAGCCGAAGGAGCCTTCGCGCGTACCGTGTGCACAATTGATAGGGACGCTGCACTCAGCCGACGATTTAAAAGCCACGCTAAGCTGTCACGCGGCGACGGCTTTTGCGCGAATCGCAGCCATCAGCTTCCCGGTTGTCGAAACATCGATGCAATAGCGTTCTCCGCCGCGCACGATCGGCCCGCCAATTTCGTCCAACTCCAGCTGGCGTCCGGCAACAACGTCTTTCTGCATGGAGCTGCGCATCGCCGCTGGCGCGTTATCAACCGCCGCATGAATCTTCGACGCGTCGATCTCCGCCCCGCTGGCATTGGCCACGGCGCACGCCTCATCAATCGCGGAATTCAACTTCGCCTTCCACTCCGCGCTCGCCCGAATCTCGCCAATGTTCATGCCCGCTGCCGAGGTAGTCAGCGCCAGCGGTCCCAGAAAGCAGAGTTTGTTCCACAGCAGAGTCTGCTCGTTGGCAATGAACTGGCAGTTGAATCCCAGATCGCCCAGTCGCGCGACAATCTTTCCCAAAACTGGCTCTCCGCTCGCGGCGAGGTTGAAGCGAACAAACGGAGACCGCTGGATGAATTTTCCCGGGGCAATCCTCTCCGCTTCGACCGCAATCGTTCCCGGAACCACGCGCGCAAACCGCTCGCGCAGCATTGCGACGTGGTCGACCCCATTCAGCAGCGGAACCACGCATTCGGGCGACACTTGCACGGCCTTGAGCGCGGGTTGCAACTGATAGGTTTTCGTCGCAATCCACAGCACGTCAACCGGCTCGGCCACTGTAGCAATTGCCTTCGCCGATGCCGTCAGCCGGCCCGACGAACGCTCCAATTCCAATTCCCGCGGATAACTCGCCAACTTCTCGGGGCGCACCACCATGCTGACGTCTTCGCCCAGAGAGGCCATCACCGTGCCCAGCAAACCGCCAATTGCCCCCGCTCCCAAAATTGCGTGTTTCATCAGAACGCCTCGTCGAAAACTGTGGGATACGGTAGTTTTGGATGCGGCCACCGCCAGGGCCGACGCAAGTTACCTTGGGCGCGGCTTTGGTCCCTATCCTTACTTATGGTTTCGCTATTAGAATAATTCTGTTCCTTTGGCGTCGAGCACAAATCACTCTTTTCATATCGAGGATTCGAAATGGCCACAACCGCAATCCCCAAAACCAAAATCTCCGGCGGCAGCTTTTTACTCGAAGAGCGACAGACTGCTGATGTATTCACCCCCGAAGATTTTTCCGAGCAGCAACAGATGATCGGGCAGACCACCGAAGAATTTGCCGTCAACGAAATTCTGCCGCAGGTTGAAAAGATCGAGCACAAAGACTACTCGATTTCGCGCGCCCTGCTGAAGAAAGCCGGCGACCTCGGCTTGGCCGGAGTGGAAATTCCCGAGGCTTACGGCGGCCTCGAGATGGATAAAGTCACCGCTGCCATCATCGCCGATCACATCGCCAAGTACGCAGGCTTTGCCACCACCTGGGGCGCGCACAGCGGCATCGGCCTGTTGCCCATCGTCTATTTCGGGACCGAAGAACAAAAGCAAAGATATCTGCCGCGCCTCGCCACCGGAGAAATTGTTGGCGCCTATGCCTTGTCGGAAGCCACTTCCGGATCCGATGCTCTGAATTGCCGCGCCCGCGCCGTGCTTTCGCCCGATGGCAAGCATTACATTCTAAACGGCGAAAAAATGTGGATCACGAACGCCGGCTTCGCCGACTTGTTCACCGTCTTCGCCAAAATCGACGGCGAAAAGTTTTCTGCGTTCCTCGTGGAACAAACCTTCCCCGGATTTTCCACCGGCGCAGAAGAACACAAAATGGGCATTCGCGGGTCGTCCACCTGTCCCATCATTCTGAACGACTGCAAAGTTCCGGTCGAAAATCTGCTCGGCGAAATCGGCAAGGGTCACATCATCGCCTTCAACATTTTGAATATCGGACGCTTCAAACTCGGCGCCATGTGCGTAGGCGGCGCACGCGTTTCCATCGAAAGCGCCGTGGCTTATGCTAAACAGCGCAAAGCCTTTGGCAAATCGATCAGCGACTTCGGCTTGGTGCGCGAAAAAATCGCCAACATGGCCACGCTCATTTATGTGGGCGAATCGCTCGTCTATCGCACCGTTGGCATGATGGACGCGCTGCTTTCGGAAATCGATTCCGCCAGTCCCGACGCGGCTAAAGAACGCCGCAAGGCCATCGAGGAATATGCAGTCGAGTGCTCGATCCTCAAAGTCTGGGGTTCGGAGATGATCGACTACGTCGTCGATGAAGCCATGCAGATCTTCGCCGGCTACGGATTCGTCGAGGAATATCCGGCCGAACGGGCGTATCGTGATGCTCGTATCAATCGCATTTTCGAAGGCACCAATGAAATCAATCGGCTCATCATCACTGGCTTTTTGCTGAAACGGGCAATGTCGGGCCAGTTGCCGCTGATGCCGGCCATCAAGAAACTGATGGACGAAGTGCTGAGCGGGCCTTCGAACGGCGACGAGATCGATGGCGCGCTGGCCGATGAGCGCAGACTGGTCGCGCAGGCCAAGAAACTCGGATTGTTTGTCGCCGGGGCAGCCACGCAAAAATACATGCAGGCGATTCAGGATCAGCAGGAAGTCATGGGTGCGATCGCCGACATGACCATCGAGATTTACGCCATGGAATCGGCCGCGCTGCGCGCGCAAAAGATGGTGGAACAAAAAGGCGAGGCGTCTGCCGCTCTGCCGGTTGCGATGACGCGCGTTTATCTCACCCAGGCGTTCGAAAAAATCGAAGCCGCCGCAAAGAAGGTGATTGCCGACGTAGCCGAAGGCGACATGCTGCGCACGCAACTGGCGATCCTGCGTCGCCTGGCGAAGCACGAACCGTTCAACACGATTGCGCTGCGGCAGCAGATTGCGCAGAAGGCAATCGAAGCGGGAAGGTACACACTAGCCTAAACATTGAAGGGACGGCCATATCGTCCGTCCCTGAAGCACAATTCGGCAGCACGCTGAGGCCGGCGCAGAAGTTCACTCGAACCAGCCGCTGCGGTAAGCGATCCACCATGAGAAGTAGATGATCGGGATGGTAGCGCCCACGGCCCACCACAAGGGCAGAATCAAATCGGCGAGCAGGCCGAGCACGGTCATCGAGCCCCAGAAAATCTTGCGCTCCATACACTAAATTGTAAGTCTTTGAGTCGGCACACGACCTCTTTTCGCAGGCTGCGAAAAAACTTCTGTCCTGTGTCGAAAGTTTTCTTCCACACGCGGCAGCGTGGCTTGGGGTTTGCCTTCGGCGCGGCAACAGATGCGGCAGGCAGCGCATCCTGAGGAATTCACGTTTTCGGCTTCAACTCTTCCATCACACTCTGAATCAGTTCCTTCGCATCGGTGAGATTTTTCATGATGAGCTGCACATCCATGACCGGCTTGCCCGGCCAGCGCTGGCTCTGGCAATAGACGCCATGTTGCCCCACCAGCGCCATTGCATCGGTGACCAAATCCATGGTGACCGCCAGGCGTCCGCGTGGCACGCCCATGCGCATTTCGAAATGCTCCAGCTCTTCCTGCTTTTCGTTGAAGACCGCCATACAGAGATTGTAGCGAGGATGTGAGTATAATTCTCGTGCCAGCGCTCAGCGCTTAGCTTTTAGCTCTTAGCCAAAAGCTAAGGGCCAAGAGCTGAAAGCAAAAAGCCAACACCTGACTGCCATCACTGGAGGGAAGCGTCATGAAGAGATTTGCCTTAATCGCAGCATCATTGTTTGCCATTTCGACTGTCGCTGTCTCAACTCTGGCCTCGGCCCAGGGAATGTCGCACGACAATTCCACGCGGCCCAGTCCGCCAGCGAACGCCGAGTGCAAGTTTTCCGATGGCAAGACCATCAAGATCGCCTACTCCAGTCCGCGCGCAAAGGGACGCACGATTTTTGGCGACGCCAGCGCTAAGGCTCTGGTGCCTTACGGCGAAGTGTGGCGCACCGGCGCAAACGAAGCGACCACATTTGTTACCGACGCCGATGTGAAGGTAGCCGGCAAGGCCGTGCCCGCAGGCAACTACACCATCTTCACCATCCCCGCAGCCGACAAGTGGACCCTGATCATCAACAAGAAGACCGGCGAGTGGGGTATTCCTTACAAGTATGAATCCGACGAACTGGACCGAGTCGACATGAAGGCGGGGAAAACCTCAGCGCCGGTAGAAGACTTCACGATCGCGTTCGACCAGTCTGGTAGCAAATGCACGCTGCGCATGGAGTGGGAAAACACCCGCGCCTGGGTCGACATCACGAAGTAGAGTTCGATTGTAGAGACGAGGCTTGCCTCCCAAACCAGTCGTTGGTCGTTAGCGAACCGCGAACGACGATCGTCGGCAGTTCCGACGCAGCCCTCTACGCGAGAACCGGGGCCGGACAGCGCCTCGCGCCACGTTATACTGAAACGCGATGCGGCCAATGCTGCGTTTTCTCTGGAACTCGACTCGCGGCCACCGGATTGCGCCCTGGCGCAGTCCGTATCTACTGTGGCGTCTCGAGACTTACACCGGCGTCAAGATGACGCAGATTGGCTTCCTTGAGTTTTGGGAGTTCCTCTGGACCGAGCGCGCCAACGTCTGGCGCTTCCTGAAGTGGACGGCGGAGATGGATCGCTACGTACACCCGAAAGCATCAACGTAGGGACCCCGGCGTCACATATCGGCAGGCGCGGTCCTATGCCAAATTTGCGGCGTCGAATACTGGCAACTGGGTACTGGCAACTGATCCTACCCTTCCATTACCACGTTCACTTCACTTCCCTTGCCCGCGCCGAGCAACTGGTTGGCTGATCCCCGGTTGGCCGCGACCTCCAGAAAACCGGTGCTGCCTAGGATTCCAAACACTTCGCCCGGAGATCCCTCGGCATAATTCGTGCAAATCCGCGTCGCCTGCGCCTTGGTGCCAATCGCAATCTTGAACGCGGGAGGATCGACGCCAAAAAGCTGCGGCGCATCCTTCGGAGTAATGTTGGTAATGAGGTTGCCAAAGCGATCGACCTTCAGCACCACACCCCGGAGCGTCCGTTCATCCACCGGCTTGGGACGAGGCGCGCCGAAGCGCACATAATCGGTGATCTCTTCGCCGAATTTACTGGTCTCGACTCCCTTTGCCAGATAAGCCGCTACCGGCGAGAAAATATCGCGCCCATGAAAGGTGTTGCTGCGCGGCTGCAGAAAATAATGCTCGGCGGTGATATGGCGCACGGAAACGCGCTCCTCGCGGTCGTAGATCAGCGACAGCACTCCATTATCGGGAGCGACAAAAAGGTGGCGGTCGCCGGTCATCAGCACCGGCCGTCGCGTCGTGCCAACGCCGGGATCGACGATCACCATGTGCACCGTGCCGGAAGGGAAATACGAATAAGCCTGGGAAATGATCAGCGCGCCGTCGAGGATGTCGAAGGGCTGCACCGCATGGCTGATGTCGATGATCTGCGCCTCGGGAGCGATCTCCAGAATCACCCCTTTCATGGCGCCGATAAAATGATCGTTGGTTCCAAAATCCGTGGTGAGGGTGATGATCGGATTGCGTGCCAATTCCTACCTCGCCGAGCCGAAGAATTTCTAAGAGCCCCAACGAAGTATCGAATGCCGCACGAGGGTGCGTCAAGGCAGGGGCTCACGTCGGCGCTAGCCCGCGATGTTAGAACTCGGCTCTTTTTCAGTGGATCCCGTTGCACCAGGCGCTCGAAGCTCTCTTCAAACGCCTGGAGTGCCCTCAAAACATCGCTGGTGCGTTGCCGCATTTCCAGCGATTCAGAAACACCCTTGAGCTCCGGAGACGGTTTGTAAATTGCGGAGTGCTCAATCTGCCAGAATAGGCCTATCAACATGGGTACGATCTGGAGCTCACCGCGGACCTTTGAGCTGCCCTCGCAGTTACCGTGATATTTCAGTGCCAGGGGTTCTTCACCGGCGTCGGAAGGAACGGGATCAGGAGACCACGAAGAGAAGAGGGTGTGACGGCGCAGAGTGGCATCTGCCTCAGTCAACCTGCCCTTCGGAAAGGCAAGAACACGAACGCCTGCTAAGTCATTGAGAGATGTGAGTGTGTACGATTCACCGCGTTCGGGATCGAATGTCGCGCCCTCTTGACGTCTGCGAAGCGCTTCTAGCGCACTTTCACAATCTTTGACCCTGGAAGTAACAACCAGCCGTTCATACTTGTTCAACCGATTGGAAAGTGGAAGAAGGCAGTGCCGAACTTTGGTTTCCAATTCTCCCAGGACTCGACGCGCCTCAGGCAGCAGCAGGAAGTATTCTTGCCGCAGGCGGTCTTCGACTGTTCGTTCCGCCATTACGCAAGGAGGGCAGAGAGTTCCCGTCGTACTGCTTCAGATGGGCCAGAGTTGAAGTAGAACCCCCATTCGCCAGGCGGGGGCGCGGGTTCGTTGATTCGAGCTTCCAACTCACCTTCACTGTGGTCGTCAACAAACTCCACGCTGAAGGCCTTCCTAGCATCCCGGTTGATGTAGATCATCCGGTCAAAGCTATAGAAGTACCCGGCATCCTCAAGAATTTGCCTCTTTGTCGCTGTCGTCGGCACTCGAACGGCCTCCAAGTTCAATTGTATTCCCCGACGAGCGGACACGAAAGAGGAACGTCCTTTCCTCGTAGCCTTACTATTCCCATTTTGCCTTATTGGCCCGTCCAAAAGACGCTGTCCACATTCGCATCCAACAAGGCCCGCTTCGCCTCAGGCCGAAAACCTTGCGTGTAGAAAACGGGATCGATTCTTGCGGCTAGACAAATGTCTTTCATTAATCCGTCCACCTCTCCAAGATTTAGCCCGTAGAACGGCGGATTCGAACCGGAGACAGCTCCGGGCCCTCCAGCTACCCTTCTGCCAACATTAATGCTTGCGGCCATGCCATTGGAGATAATCTTTTGGGGGTAGCGGATGTCTTCAAAGGAGCTTACCTCCGTTATCGTTTCATCGTGCACGTCCAGGTTTGGATCGCTTGCGGTGTTCTTGAATGCAAACCAAAGCCCCGTAAGATTATGGTTCGAGCGTCGAAGCTGTTCCTCAGTCATCGTGCGGCTAAGGTGTCCTTTCAAGCACATCTCCACCGCATGATGTGCCAAGTTACCCGATATTGGAATGAATCCGGCGAACGCCGCGAAACGCGCGGAAAAGTAGTATTGAATTCCTAACGAGAAGAACTCTAAGACTAGCATTTCCTCACGGTGAGAGAAGTTCGCGCCCGAGGCCGAGGAGGATGACATAAGAACGCCCCTTCTAGTGGACAGTGGCACCAAAAGCTCCCGAAATGTCGATGTTTGGTGGAGGCGGCGGGAGTCGAACCCGCGTCCGAAAATGTTACTGGCGAGGAGACTACATGCTTATTCCGGTTCAAGCCCCGAGCGTTTGGCTACGCCGCTTGCGCGGCACAGCTTCCCCCAGGACGTTCGCGACCCACGCTCAGAACGGACAAGAAACGCTAGCCGCTAGCCTGTAATCTTAGCCCCTCGGCCCAGACGTAGCCGGGAAGAGCAGCCCGCTGTGCGACGTCCTTCGGAGGCCCACGGGCAAAGCCTCCGAGAACGGCTACCTACAATTAGGCAGCGTATGCCATCTGTTGATTGGCAATTATCATTTTGCACGCGATTACGGGTGTGTGCACCCCGGCATGCCTCCTGGCCGCAAGCATCTCCGTCGAAGCCGTGACGCCCCCACTCTGCGGGATGGGCCTTGAAAGAACTGCTTCTATTTTAGGTGGAAATAGCGGCAAGCACAAATGGCTGAGGCTCACGGGCAGGGCTGCGGAGCGCCGCTCACGATGGTGATTTTGGCCGAGACAGACTTGGTCGGATCGGTTACCGAAGTGGCCGTCACGGTCACTGGATTCTCAGTCGGGATTTGGTCAGGAGCGAGGTAACACACCGGAACATTGCTGCCGGTTGGCCCCGATGGGGTGAAGGTTCCGCAGGCACCGGCGGGTGAGTTGGGAACGCAGGAAAAAGTCACGCCGGCGTTCTTGTTGTCGTTGGTAACAGTTGCCGCGATGGCCGCGTACGCTCCGGTTTCGAGCGAAGCCGGAGGCGGATAATCCGGGTCAAACGTCACAACAATTGGGGGGAGCGTAGCGTTGGAGTTGCCGCACGCAGTAAGACTCACTATTAATGCCGCCATGCCTATTACTGCGACGCCGGCGACTTTGCCGATCGACACTGGAAGCGATTTGCGAAATAGCATTGGATGGTCGTCGAAGCAAAGCGCTAGAACCGAGTCTAGCATGGAAGATGCGCGACAATGCCCACTTCGGAAAGCACTCTGAACTACAAATTTTGTCGATCTTCAAGATGTTCAGCGACAAAATGTTTACAACTTGTTGACGGCGAGGTGACATTCGCCGACCGGAGACCGGGATATTTTGTTTGGTCGAGCTGAGATCACATCGAGGTCACATCATGGACGCAAAAGTACATTTTTGTTTTCATGTCGGGCGTCAGTGTTATTGCTCATGGGTTTGTTTTTGCTGGGTGGGTCCGCACTGGTATTCGGGCAGTCGGCCGAGGGAAGTGATGAGCGGAGTGACGATTCACAGGCGAAGGCGGCCATCGGGCCGGGGAGCGTTATTGTCCAGAGCAAATTCGGCGGATCGATTTTCGGCTTCGATATCGACCAGAACGGGACCGAAGGCGTGCTAAGCGAAGGCCAGACCCTTCCCAATGGGAAAACGCTGGCCGCGGTCGAAACTTTCGATCAGGCCACGGGGAAAATTCTGAAAGTCGTAAAGAAGTCGGAAAACCTCGACGACTTTGTGACCCACGCAATTGTCGGAACGAGCGTTGGACTGGTGGAGCACCAGATCGTGACCGGGATTTATGTGACAAAGCGGGTGTACGAAGAGTTGAATCCTGTGGACGCGAACAAGTTTACCGGCACATGGAAAGCGCCGCTTAAGGCGAATGACATTATTATCGGCGTGAGCCACGATCAGGGTTTCGCGACCACGGCTGTGTTCGCCTTTGAGAATGGTGACTTTACTTCGTTTGTATTCGGGTCAAACGTGGGCGCAAATACTTTTGGATCGGTTATCAACCTCAGCGATCAGATTTTTGGCTTCAACTACTCTCCCGTGATGGCCTACGACACGGTGACAAATCAGGCGGTGATTGCATCTTCGACCGGAGCGGTAGGCGATCCGGCTCCACAAATCGCGCTGGTGAATCTGACGACGGGCGAGGTGACGCAGTTCACTGGCGTTCCGGAGCCTCCGCTTGGGCCGGGTTCTGTGAATGGGATCGCGGTTGATGCGGAGGATGGAATTGCGGTTACGGCGACGGAGCTGAACGGCAACATTACCTTCTACAACCTGGCGACGCAGACGGGATTCCTGGTACCGCTGCCGGATGCGGGTCAACTGACCAGCGGGACGGATGTGGAGTTCGACGCTGTCAACAAGCTGTTTTTCGTGGCGCAGGAGGTTTCGGGCACGGGGCCGGGGAGCAGCATTCAAGTCTACGACACCAGTGGAAATCTGGTGGAGTCGCTCAATGGGTTCAATTTCTCGGACGCATCGAGTGTGATTGGGACATACATCGCGTTGAACCCTAGCAATCGCAGTGGATATGTCAATAGTGCGGGCCCGGAAGGGACCCAGGGAAACGAGCTACAATCGTTTACGTATTAGTTACGTAAGAGGTCCACGATCACAGTTATCTGCTCAAATCTCACTTCTCGGCCGAGAATGTATCCATGTGCCGGTGGATCGCGTCGCCAATAGGGGTCTAACTCCTCTGTAGTACACTCGTCTGGCTCGGAGGTGTGTATGTCCGGGGCCACGAAGTTATTCCTCTCGATCATAACTCTGCCGGCATTCTTGCACTCAGGCATCGCACAGGCAGTTCCAAATTCAACGCCGGGGGTGCGTTCCGTAATGGTCAACGTCTTTGACGCGCATGGGAACTCGTGCGTGATCTGACCAAAGAGAATTTTCGTGTCCAACTGAACGGCAAGCCGACCGCGGTCCTCGAAGCGCGTTACGGCCTTGCTCCCCGCAGGATCGTTGTGCTCCTGGATACGAGTGGAAGCATGGCTGGCGAAACATCCGGTGGGAGGCGGCAGGTCGCACGTGAGGCAGTGGACGATTTGCTGGAGCAGACATCGGCTAATGTACCAATTGCCATGCTGACTTTTTCAGGCAAGGTTCGGGACGTTTTCGATTTTTCCCAAGGCAGGGCCGCAATTGCCAAATGGTTGACAGAAGGTTCGGGCCAGCACCCAAGCCTTAGCCACCCGGCGAAAACGGCACTGTTCGACGCAATTCTTGCGGGGGTGAAGTTATTGAGCCCACTTGAGCCCGGCGATGTCGTTTACGCGATCACCGATGGCGGCGACAACGCGAGCCAGGCGTCAGCGATGCAAACGAAGGCAGCTTTGCAGCGCTCGGAGGGGCGGCTGTTTGCTCTCCTTTTTGCTGAGCCTCTTGACGCGCCTGGGGGCGAAATCCAGAGCAGGAACTCTTTGCTTTCGATAGTGGAGGACAGCGGCGGGTTTGCTTTCGGGGTAGCCGGGCATCTGAAGACCTTCGGAACGTCTTGGAAGGACGACTATGCCGATGACAAAGACACGCGGGAGAAGGTGAGGCTATCCACTCAGCAGCTCAACGTTCAAATCGACGGGTTCTGGACGTTGGAGCTGACGACACCCCCGGCGAATCGGGAGACCAGGATAAAGTTGGACGTCGTGGGCCCCGACGGAAGAAGCCGAAAGGACGTTGGTGTCGCTTATTGTCGGGTATTGCCAATCGCGAAGTAGCATTCGTACTTGTTCCCATAACTGTCGAGGACAGCACTAGCACATTCAATCAAAAACCCAAGTGGTCGGATCGCTCGATTTCTTCCTTCCACTTGTCAACAAATTGTCAAATTCGTGTCACTTTATCCCCCTAAACGCGCCAATAACATGATATCAGGCTAGAGTTTAAAGGTATGATTTCAAGTCAATTTGGCACTGGGGGATTTGTGAACAGAAACACATCTTCAGCATCAGGGACGGCGACGATGGAATCGGTTCCGGCGACTGCGGAAAGAATTCTGGTGATCGAGGATGACCGCGCCGTCCAGAAGGCTTTGAAGAGGCTGTTTGAAGCGGAAGGCTTCGCGGTGGATATTGCGGGAAACGGCGCCGAGGGTTTGGAGTTGTTTCGGGCAGCGACACCCTCTGTGTTGGTGCTGGACCTGAGTTTGCCGGGCACGCCGGGACAGGACGTGTGCCGGGAGATCAGCCAGGCTGCGCCGTCGTTGCCGATTATCATTTTGAGCGCGCGAACGGAAGTGATGGACAAAGTCCTGCTGCTCGAGTTGGGCGCGCACGACTATGTGACCAAGCCTTTCAGTCCGCGGGAATTGCTGGCGCGGGTGCGGACCGCGATGCGGCGTTCGATGCGCACTCCTCTGACGGAAACATTTACCTTCGGCGACGTGAAAGTCGATTTCACCAAGATGGAGTTGTGGCGCGATGGGGAACCTGTGCAGTTGACATCGCAGGAGTTCAAGGTGCTGAAGTTCATGATTCAAAATTCCGAACGCGTGCTTTCGCGGGAGGAGTTGCTGAACCATGTTTGGGGATATCGAAACTATCCGAGCACGCGGACGGTTGATAATCACATCCTGCGGCTACGGCAGAAGCTGGAAAAAGATCCGGCGAACCCGCTGCATTTTCGCACCGTGCACAGTTCGGGTTATAAGTTTGTGCCGTAGCGAGTAACCTGGGAAGAGCAAGGTGGTAATTGGGGGAGATTGAGGTTTTGACCATGGGTGGAATTCGGTTGCGGACCAAGTTCCTGCTTTCCATGGTCGTGGTATCGGCGACCTTGACCTTGGCTACGCTGCTGGTGGTGCGGCACACTGTGCAGCAGGAAGTGCGTCTGGGAATCCAGCGCGATCTCGATAATTCCGTTTCCGCATTCCGCAATTTTCAAAAACAACGTGAAGCCACCCTCGAGCGCTCGGCTGCGCTGCTCGCCGATTTGCCAAATGTGCGGGCGCTGATGACGACTCACGATCCGGCGACGATCCAGGACGCATCGCGAGATTTATGGCAACTGGCAGGAAGCGACTTGTTGGTGCTGGCCGATTCCTCCGGCAAGGTGATGGCGCTGCAGGCGACGCCGCCGGAGATTACGGTCGCGGAGGGCCAGGATTTCTTTCCCGCTGTGGTCGCGCGCGCCGAAACGCGGCACTGGTGGTATATCGAAGGGCATCTCTACGAAGTTTTCCTGCAGGATATTTACTTTGGGCCGGCGAGCGGCCGGCAAATTCTTGGTTATCTTCTGCTGGGATATGAAATCGACGACCGCGTTGCCCGCGACCTGAGCCGGGTCGCGGCGAGCGAAGTGGCCTTTCGCTATGGAGACGCGATCGTACGCAGCACACTAAAGCCGGCGCAGGAATCGGAGTTGCTGCGCGTGGCGCCGCGAACCGAAGCTGGAGGCTTGCCGCAAGGCGATCAAATCCGGCTGGGCGAAGAACGATTTTTGGCCACGCTGGTCGATTTGCCCACGCCCGGCGCGCCGTCGCTGAACCTGTGGGTGTTGAAGTCGCTCGATCAGGCAACCGCATTCCTGAGCAGCCTAAACGCATTGCTGCTGGCGCTCGGGCTGACCGCGGTTCTGGCGGGAACGCTGCTGGTTTTCTTTATCTCGCGTACCTTCACACGTCCATTGGAAAATCTGGTTTCGGGGGTGCGTGCTCTGGAGTTGGGCGACTTTGCCTACCCACTAAATTCACGTGGCGGCGACGAAGTGGCCGAGGTCACGGGAACCTTCGACCGGATGAGAAAGAATCTTCAAAGAACGCAGCGCGAGTTGCTGGATGCGGAACGGCTGGCCACGATTGGGCGCATGGCCAGTTCCATCTCGCACGATCTGCGGCATTCTTTGGCCGCAGTCATGGCCAATGCGGAATTCCTTTGTGAAAGCAACCTGACGCCGGGACAGCGCGAAGACCTGTACGGCGAAATTCGAATTGCCGTAAACCAGATGACGGAGTTGATCGAGTCGCTGCTGGAGTTCTCGCGCACCCGGGAGTCGCTGCGTCCCACTTATGGCGATGTTCGCTCGGCGGTAGATCGGGCAGTGCAGGGCGTGAAGGCGCATCCGGAATTCCAGCGCATACGGATTCGCACTTCGGCGGAGGGATTAACGGAAGGCTGGTTCGATTTCAAAAAGCTGGAACGCGCCCTGCTGAACCTGTTGCTCAACGCGTGCGAGGTTGTTCCCGCGGACTCGGGGAAGATCCATATCGATCTCAAGCGCAGGGGCGAGAATCTGGAGATTCGCATCGAGGATAACGGACCCGGAATCGCCGAGGCAGTGCGGGATCGACTGTTTGAGCCTTTTGTCAGCCATGGCAAGGAAAACGGCACCGGGATGGGGTTGACCGTGGTGCAGAAGATTCTTCAGGACCACGGGGGCGATGTCGCAGTAGAGCAAACGTCGGCTGCGGGAACCATATTTCGCGTGATTCTTCCACTAAATCCGCTGACGGAAAATGCCCTGGCCATCCGCCATGCGAACTAGATGGTGCGGTTCTGTTGCGAGCTTCCAGCAAGAAGATCCAAAAACTTTAGCTGCCTCCGAAATCAGGAACAAGTTCGGAGTATGGGAGGGCCACATGAGTCTGTGCAAGAAGCGCTGCTTCGATGGTTTGCGGTGGGCGATCGTCGTGAGTGTGATGGCGTGGAATGCGGTTGGCATAGCCCAGCAAACGGCGAATCGTTCTGAACCGCCTACTTCGATGTCGGCTGATTCCGTGAATGACTCGGTGCGCGAATTGCGCGAACAGGTGCGGGAACTGCAGGCAGCCGTGGTGGAAATGCGCTCCGATTGGCAGCGGTCCCGTGAGGAGACGGCACAATTGCGCCGCGAGCTTGAGCAGTTCCGTGCGGGAACAGCGCCGCAGAACGCGATGCTGAAAGACGCGGCGACACAAAATGCGGCCAGTAATTTGACGGCTGAGCGGGATTTGCAAAACGATCCGCCGCAAGATCAGGAAGAGAAAAAGAGAGCGCATAGCGCCAGCCTGGAAGAGGAATATCAACTGCTGAGCGGAAAGATCGACGACCAGTACCAGACCAAAGTGGAAAGCGCATCGAAGTACCGGGTGCGGCTTTCGGGGATTGTCTTGACCAATTTCTTCAGCAATCAAGGCGTGGTCGATAGCATCGATCTGCCCACGCTCTCCTATCCCCGGCCGCCGGGCGATTCAGGAGGAAGCTTCGGTGCAACGCTGCGGCAGTCGCAGATCGGCTTCGAGGCATTTGGTCCGACGGTGGCCGGTGCGAGGACGCGGGCGGATTTGCAGCTCGATCTGGCTGGGGGCTTTCCTTCGGTTCCAGACGGAACCGCATTCGGCTATATGCGGTTGCGCACAGCGACGATGCGAATGGATTGGACCAACACCTCGGTCGTGGTTGGGCAGGATACGCTGTTTTTCTCGCCAAACTCGCCGACATCGTTTGCGACTCTCGCTATCCCCGCGCTTACCTATGCAGGGAACCTGTGGAGTTGGGTGCCGCAGATACGAGTGGAACACAAGGTTACGCTCAGCGATAATTCGAGCCTGCTGTTCCAGGGAGGGATTCTCGATCCGCTGAGTGGAGAAGTACCGGGCACGACGCCAGGCTCGGATTATTATCGCGCCGCAGGTCCCGGAGAAATGTCGCGACAACCGGCATACGCGACGCGTATAGCCTTTACACAAAATGTCTTCGGGCAGCCATTGCACATCGGCGCGGGCGGTTACTACTCGCGTCAGGATTACGGTTTCAACCGCGACGTCGATGGTTGGGCCGGTATGGCCGATCTTGAGCTGCCACTCAGCCACCAGTTTTCGTTAAGCGGAAAATTTTATCGCGGCAGGGCGGTTGGCGGACTCTATGGCGCATTCGGCGAGAGCGTTCTATTCGATGGCGATCCGACACAGGCGAGCACGCAAGTGCAGGCGCTGGACTCGGTGGGCGGCTGGGGGCAATTGAAATTCCGGCCATTGGCCAAATGGGAGTTTAATGCGGCCTTCGGAATGGATAATGCGTACGCCAGCGATCTGCGATATTTTCCGTACGTCGTTTCCTACGGCGATCCCACGCTGGCGCGGAATCAGACAGGTTTTGTGAATATGATTTATCGCCCGCGGTCGGATCTGTTATTTTCGGCCGAGTACCGGCATTTGACGACGTTTACAACCACCGGCAGCTCGAGCAGCGCCGGGCATTTGAATCTGATGATGGGCGTTCTTTTTTGAACGAGTGCACCGAATCGTCGCGGTAAGATGCTGGAACAACCACGAAACGGCGTGGTGGGACGAGAATGAAGAGCCGCAGAAAAATCTTCGTCTGGATCGCACTATTGGCGACTGGCGTGGGCGGACTGTACGCGCAGGTAACGGCGCTTGCAACAACGGTCCGCGGACGCGTCGAGGCCGTCGGCGCCGCGAGTGCCGGTAAACGGCGTGGCGCAATTCCCGAGACGGTGGTGTGGTTGACGCCAGTAATGGCCACTGGAGCGGAGACGATCATAGCCGCGCCCAGCCCGCCGGCAGCTCTGGCGCAAAACCCTCGGCTGGTGCAGAAGAACAAGAGTTTCGAGCCGCATATCCTGGTGGTTCCGGCGGGTTCGCTGGTGGAGTTTCCCAATCGCGATCCTTTCTTCCACAATGTCTTTTCGCTGTTTGAGGGAAAGCGCTTCGATCTCGGCCTTTACGAAGCGGGAACGACGCGGATGGTGCGCTTTGACCGTCCCGGCATCAGCTACATCTTCTGCAATATTCATCCCGAGATGAGCGCGGTGGTCATTACGCTGACGACACCGCTGTACGCCATGGCCAACAAGAACGGGCAGGTGAGCATAGCAGGCGTTCCCTATGGGCGTTACATGCTGCATGTGTGGAGCGAAGGCATGGGACCCGAAAATACGCAGCCGCTCACGCGCGAAATCACGATTGCGGAGAATGCCGCGTCGCTCGGGGTGATTCGCGTTCCCGAAGCGGAGAACATGCGCATGGCTCATAAGAACAAATACGGCCGCGACTACGATGACCCTACGCCGAACAACTCCATTTACCAGCAGCAGCGCTAGCAGCCCTCCACTGATACAATCCCTCCCGCATGGCGATTGGGCCGATTCAGGCGCTGCGGCAGGCATCGAGCGAGCAACGCCGCACGCTGCTCGCGGCCGCACTCGGCTGGATGCTTGACTCGTTCGATGCCATGCTTTATGCGCTCGTCCTGGCCTACGTCATGCGCGATCTCGGCATGTCGAAGGCGACCTCGGGACTTCTCTACACGCTTACCTTGCTGGCCTCTGGCATCGGCGGTGTGGGCTTCGGGTTTCTCGCTGACCGCATCGGACGCAAGCGCGCGCTGATGCTCAGCATCCTGACTTACTCGCTCTGCTCTTTCGCTTCCGGCCTCTCGACCACGGTGCTCATGCTCGCTATATTTCGTTTCATCCTGGGACTCGGTATGGGAGGCGAATGGAACACGGGCGCAACCCTTGTTGCGGAAACCTGGCCCAACGAATTGCGCGCCCAGGCGATTGCGCTGGTGCAAAGCTCCTGGGCGATCGGTTACGCGTGCGCTTCGCTGGTCGCCGGCATTGTTCTGCGTTATGCCAACTGGCGAATGGTATTCTTCGTCGGAATTCTTCCTGCCCTTGTCACACTCTGGATACGAAACCGCGTGCCGGAGTCGCAGATGTGGAAAGAACACCAGCGGCTATCGGTGGAAACGAATCGTTCTCCTTCGTACGCCGAGCCTCCTGCGCCGCAGGATTCCGACTTCTTTGCCATCTTTCGGGCTCCATACGGGGGTAGCACTATTGCGCTTCTTCTGCTCAACTTCTTCGGACTGTTTGGCTGGTGGGGACTGTTCACCTGGATTCCACCTTATCTTTCGCTTTCGGTCTCGCAAGGCGGGCGCGGGTTGGGGGTAATGCGCACGACTACGCTGCTGGTTGTGCTCAACCTCTTTGGCATGTTTCCCGGATATGTCACGTTCGGATGGGCAGCCGATCGGCTTGGGCGACGTAACGCTTTTGTGCTTTATCTTTTTGCGGCGGCGCTTTTGGTGCCAGTCTATGCGGCGGCGCGTTCGCCGGCCGCCCTGCTCGTGCTGGGCGTGATCGTAGCTTTTTTCGGCACGGGATTTTTCTCCGGTTCGGGACTGATCGGCAGCGAGATTTTTCCCACGCGTCTTAGAGCGCGCGCTCTCGGCTTTACCTATAACGGCGCTCGCACTCTGAGCTGTGTCGCTCCGTGGACGATCGGCTGGGTCGGCCAGACGAAGGGTCTGGCATGGGCTTTCTACTTGTGCGGCGCAGCGTTTCTGATGGCCAGTTTGATGGCCACGCAGTTGCCGGAGACGCGGGGCAAGGTGTTGGAATAGCAGCTTAGTCGTTAGTCGTTGGTCGTTCGCAATCCTTGTTTGCCAATGACTAACAACCACCGATTCTTCTTACTCCATCGGCTCTACGACTAGCTCATCGTTGCGGGTGTGCTCCGGCAACTGGATGAGCACAATCGCCACCAGCACTAGAACAATTCCCGCCGTTTGCATCGGCCGCACCAATTCGCCGAGCACGATTGCCGTAATCACGATGCTGAATACCGGTTCAAGGCAACTGGCGACGATGGCGCGAGTCGGTTCCAGGTGCTGCAACCCGGCAAAATAGCATGAAAACGCCGCCAGCACTGAAATCAGCGAAAACACCAGCATGAATGCCCATTGCGACGTGCCGTAATGAGCCGCCAGAATCTTCCACGGAGGATTCACGCAAATCCAGAATGCCGAAGTAGCCAGCAACACCCACAGCAGAACCTTCCAGCGGTCGTAGCCCGCCAGCACGTTGTGTCCGCCGACGTTGTAAAACGCAAAGGAAAATGCGGCGAGCAGTGCGGCCGTAATTCCGACAGTATCGATGCGGAAACGGCCCGAGCCAACCAGACCGACAGCTAATGCGCATCCGGCCACTGCCAGTGCTACCGCTGCGGTTCTCCGCAATGATGGAAGCCGGCCATTACGCGCGGCAGTATAGAGCAGCACCCAAACCGGCGCGGTGTATTGCAGGATGATGGCTGTCGCAACGTTCGTCCGCTGAATCGCGAGGTAATAAAAATAATTCGACGCCGCGACTCCGAGAACGCCGAGCAGAAGAAACTGCAGCAAATCGCGGGCCGGAACACGCAGCGACGATGCTCCTCTTCGCACGAGAAGCACGGGCAAAAGCACCGCCAACGACAAAGTCGCGCGGCTCTGCGACAAAATCAGAGGATCGATCTTGGCTATCGCCGGCCCTAGCGACACTCGCCCGAACAGCGGTCGGCCGGTGAACGCCGCACGACCGAGGGCCGCGGAAACGCCCCACAAAAACGCCGCACTCCCAATGTAAAAGTACCCGAGCAGCGGATGCTTGCCTGCAGCGTGTTTACCGGAATTATGCTTGCCGGAATGATGGGCTTCGGCTTGATGCGGACTGGACGTCACGCCGCGTGCTCGATGGTGTAAGTGATCTTCGCAGACTTCTGCAGCATGGCGGAAACCGAGCAGTATTTCTCTTCCGAGAGGCGCACTGCATCTTCCATGGCTTTCTTCGATACTGCTCCACGAACGGTATAGGTAAGATGAATGGACGTGTAGACAGCGGGGTATCCCTCCGCTCTTTCGCCTTTGGCCGACACTTCGAGTGCAGTAAACGGTTCGCGTTTCTTGCGCAGGATTCCCACCACGTCTGAAGCGGTGCACCCGCACAATGCAATCAGCACCAATTCCATTGGAGAGTTCGCGGTTTTGTTGGCCCCGGCATCTACGACGATAGCGTGGCGCGAACTTGCCGCGCCCACGAAACGGTCTTTGTCAGTCCAATTGACTGAAGCTTCGATCATTTTCTGCCCCTTCGCGTGCTCTGCCCTTTCGTGTGCAATTTTAAGTTGTCATCCCGAGCGAAGCGAAGGACCTATGCAACGGGCCCGAATTCTCTTCACCGCCGGTTATCCGTCACCGGCTCGGGATGAATCAACACCCGGAACAATTCCGGCGCATCGTGCTTAAAACGAATCTCGAGCGAAGTCTGCACGTCGTGCACGCGGGAGAGCGGCATATCGTCGGGCAGCGTGCAGTGGCAGGAAACATAGAGCCGCGCGCGCACCTTTTTGAATTGAAATTCGTGCACATCCATCACTTCGGGAAACTCTTTCACGATCGCCTTGAGCCGCCGCTCCAATTCCGGCTCGCGAACGATCTCCTCGCCCCGTTCAATGGTCGCCGGCTCGCTTTCAATGTGGGTGAGAATCGTGGAAATTTCGGGAATTTCGGCACGCATCTCGGTCTCCAGCCGCGTGACCTCATCGTGCGCCTGCTTCATGCTCAGCCGCTCATCGAGTTCGAGATGCTGTTCCACGTGCAATTGCCCTTTCAAATCCTGCACGCTGACGTCGTGGACATTCAGGTTGTAGCGCGTAGCGACGGCGCGAATGCGATCAAAAATATTCTCCGTGCGCCGCGCGCGCGGAGTCGTATGCACCATCACGTCGGCGTCGGGCAAAACCTCGCGCACACGAGCCCGCACGGCATCGGAAACCTGTTCCGAGCGCTGAAAGGTGAAATTCCGTTCGAGCCCCACCGAAACATCCGCGAAGTAGCCATTGCCGGCTTTACGGAATCGCACTCGCTCCACCTCCAGCACGCCATCCACCGTCCGGATACGGGCGAGGATCTGGCCGCGCACGCCGACCGGGGCTGCGTCCAGGAGTGCGTCGATTGTCTTCCGCGCCAGCCGCCAGCTCACGTAAACCACGACGCCCGCCACAAAAAGAGCGGCCACGGGATCGGCGTGCCGCAACCATTCCACGCTATAGCGGTGCCCTAGCCAAACCAGAGCGAGACCCAGAATCACGACGCTGCTCGACCAGATGTCAGTGGAAAAATGCAGCGCATCAGCTTCGAGCGCCTGACTGTCATACCTTCGGGCGATGCGCCCGAGCGCCCGCGAGCGCCAGGCATCGACTGCAATTGACAGAAACATGACCAGGAACGCGGCAACGCTTGGCTCAATCTCCACGCTGCGGAAAAACAGCCGTCGTATGGCTTCATAGACGATCCAGGCGCAGGTCATGAGCAACAGGCCAGTTTCGAGAAAGGCGGAAAAATTCTCGACCTTGCCATGCCCATACTGGTGATCGGCATCCGCCGGCTTGTCGGCGACGCGCACGGAGAAAAAAGTCACCAGCGCCGCAATCAGATCCAAACCAGAGTGCGCGGCCTCCGACAAAATTCCCAGCGATCCGGTTGCAATCCCAACCCCGATTTTCAGGCTCGTGATCACGAACGCCGCCAGCACCGAGCTCCCCGCAACTGCGCGCTTGTCCCGGCGCATCGATTCGGAACTGTAACTCTCTCGACTTTGCGGCATCATCGACATTATCGCTTTGGACGCGCCCGCCGCCAACATCAGTCTTACCTCTGCGTGCTATCTCGCCCCGTCTCGCCCGCGCCATGCTAGGATTAAGATTCGCCTATTTCTCCTTGGAGGATCCTGATTCATGCGTTACCACCGCCTCGTGTATCTTTTGCTGGTTAGCTTGCTCTACGGACAAGCTGCGCCACCCACGCCACCTGCTGCGCCTCCGGCCGGCGCCACCAGCCCAGCGCAGAACGCTTCTGCGCCTACGCCGCCGCCGACTCCTCCCGAAGTCAAACCCGACGATCCCGTCGTTACGATCAAGGGGTTCTGCGCCGACCCCTCGCAGCAGGGCGATAGTTGCCAAACCGTCATTAGCCGCGCGCAATTCGATAGGCTGGCCGATGCGCTCCAGCCCAACATGTCGCCGCCCATCCGCCGCCAGCTTGCCACACGCTACGCGTCGGCACTGCGCATGTCTGCCGTAGCCGAAAAACGCGGACTCGACAAAACTCCGGCCTTCGAAGAAAAGATGCGCTTTGCGCGGCTGCAGATTCTGGCGCAGTCGCTGAGCGTGGCGCTGCAAGAGGATTCCAACAAGATCAGCGATGAGGACATCGCGGACTACTATAAAAAGAACGAGGCCAATTACGAGCAGGCCACGTTGATGCGGATTTTCATTCCGCGCGCCAAACAAATCACAACCGTTCCTGCAAAGCCAGCGGCCGCCGCTACCGGCGCGAAGACCACTGCGAAATCCACCACCAAGCCCGCGGCGCCGGCGCAGCCGACGGAAGCGCAAAAGAAGGCCAGCGAGGAAGCGATGACCAAGCTCGCCACGACGATTCGTGCCCGCGCCGCCAAAGGCGAAGATACCGACACGCTACAAAAAGAGGCCTTCGCCGCCGCTGGAATGCCGAGTAACGCCGTGAATACGAAGATGGAGAAGGTGCGCCGCAACACCCTGCCTCCCGACCAGCAGTCGGTCATGGATCTTAAGCCCGGCGAAGTTTCTCAAGTGATCGACCAACCCAACGGCGGTCACTACATCTACAAAATGGTCAGCAAGGAAACTTTAGCTCTTGATGCAGTATCGCCGGAAATCAAGAGAACTCTTTCCAGCCAGCGCTACCGCGATGCCATACAGGGTTTTCAGAACACCAGCGACGTTCAGTTGAATGAAGCCTACTTTGGCCCCGCTCGGAATCCCATGATGCCTCCGCCGCGAGGAGTCAGGCCGCAACAACCTATCGAACACAACCCCGCCGAGGACAACAAAGACAAAGATAACGATAACGATAAAAACTGAGATGGCCGGAGGGAGATCGTCAAATCTCGGAGTAAGGTCGTTCAAGTTATGATCTCCGAGGACAGATGATCTGAACCAATAACTCAGACTAAGACGACCCGGACGAAATGGATGCGGGCAAGCCAACCGTTGTAGTTACCGGAGTCTCTGGCAATCTTGGCCAGCGGCTGGTTCCGCAGCTTTCGGATTACAAAGTGGTGGGCGTCGATATCACGCCGCCCACCCACTCCACAATCGATCGCTTCGTTCCGCTCGATCTCGGCGCGGAATCGTCTACGCGTGAGTTGCTGCTGCTTTTGCGCGAGGTGCAGCCCGCCTCCGTAGTCCATCTCGCCTTTGTCATTGATCCGCAACGCTCGGGCGTGCTCGATGTTGACCGCATGTGGCAGATCAACGTCGCCGGCACCGCCCGCGTTATGGAGGCCATCACCGAAGCCAATCGCAATACCACCCACGCCATTCGCCAGTTCGTTTTTCTGAGCAGCGTATCGGCCTACGGTTCCGACCTTCGCACGGCGGTGGCCGAAGACGCGCCCCTCGCGGCGCACACGCTGCCTTACGCCATTCACAAAAAGGAAAGTGACCTCGTCGTCCAGCATCGCGCCCCTGCGTTGCGTGGATGCGGCGTGTTTGTTTTACGTCCGCACATCTTTGCCGGAGCCACAGTCGAAAACTATCTCATGGGAGCCTTCCGAGGAACACCGAATGGCAAAAGCCGCCGCGCCGCCCGCATGAGGCAGTCATCGGAGCGCCTGCCCTGCATGTTGCCCTACGGTCAGAGATATCTCGACAATAAAATCCAGTTCATTCACGTCGACGATATGGCTCGGCTGATCGCCTGGATCCTCAAGCGCGAGCCGGAAGCGCAGCGGCTCACCATCCTCAACGTGGCCGGACGGGGCGATCCTCTAACCTTCGCACAGTGCATCGAACTGGCGCACGCCAAATTGTGGCGTGTTCCGGGGCAGTGGTCGATGCGGCAGGTTCTGCGCCTGTTGTGGAGTTGGAATATCTCGGCGATTCCGCCCGACGCCGTCCCCTACATGACCGGCCAGTACATCATGAACACGGATCGCTTGAAGAAATTTCTCGGCCAGGATTACGAGCGAGTCATAGCAAAAACCAACCAGGAAGCCTTCGCGGATGGGATGCAAAATGGGGTTCCAACCTAGGGTCTCAGCGATAACGGATGCAAGTTTCCCCAGTTAAAAGCCGCCTCTGGGGACTATTTGTTCGCGTAATGTTCCGCTCCAAGAAAATGCAGCGAGACATACGGTTCATCGCCAACGACCCAGCTGTCGTGCCCGGGCGGTCCGGGAGGAATGTAGAAAAGCATTCCGGCGCGGAGTTCGTGAATCGTTCCATCGTCCATCGCAGCAGTAGCGCAGCCGGAGAGCACCAGGCCAACATGCTCGACGTTGCAGCGCGTTGCGCCAACGCCAGGCCCGACATGCACCGACCACTTCCATCCCGGCTGATACGTGGCGCGGCCAACGGTCATGCCTCCGATGTGAACCAGTTCGAATTTGCCTTTTTCGAAGGTTCGCACTTCATCGGGATCTTCAAAGCGCTTCAGAACTGTCTCGAGCATCGCATTACTCCTGAGCCGGAATCCGGAGACGCGCGACAGAACGCTCCAGAGCAAGGTGATTTTTTCAGATTCCTCTGCATCTGCCAGTTAAGCGCTTTTCACTCCCTGGTAAAGCCCGGCAATGCCAAAAGTATAGGGAGTCCACGACGCCTGGCGAAATCCTGCCTGGCGCATGCGCTCCAGCATTTCGTCCGGCGCGGGAAAGCGTTCCACCGATGCGGGCAAATACGCGTAGGGACCACGCACGCCGGAGATGACCGTCCCAATCTTGGGCAGAATATTTTTGAAATAGACGCGGTAGACCGAGCCAAGCAAACCGCCGGGCTCGCCGAAGTCGAGAATGCCGCATTCTCCGCCGGGAGCGAGTACACGCGCGATTTCGCGCAAGCCCGCATCGTAGTCAGCCAGATTGCGAAAACCAAACGCCGATGTGACCAGATGAAAATTTTCATCGGGAAACGGCAACTGCAGGGCATCCGCTTCGATCCAGCGCAGCGCTGTATTCTTCGACTTCTTGGCCGCGCGCTGCAGCATGGCGTGAGAAAAATCCGCACCCAGAATCTGCGGTGTCGCCGACCCGGCGCGCCGGCGCAGGGCGAAAGTCATGTCTCCAGTTCCACAGCAAAGGTCAAGCACGCGAGAGCCGGGACGCTTCAGAATCGCATCGAATCTGCGCGCGGTTCGCCACCACCAGAGCCGATCGACGTTGCACGAGAGGATGTGATTCAGGAGGTCGTAGCGCGGGGCAATCGAGGTGAACATTTCGCGCACCGACCGGGCCGCGGACTCGCGGTCCAATGCATCAATGGGCGCACCAAGCGGAGCTGCACCAACGACCTTCTGATCCATGGTTCCGTGACTCATTGTTCCCTGACTCAATGTTTTCTGATTCACGATTCCCCGATCTACGTTCCATCAGCATCCGTGATCGGCATCAATTTCGCGCAAGTTTGCGAATCTCGTCGACAGCGGCGCGAATCATCTCTTCCGGCACGTCACTGGTAATCTCAACCTTGCCGATCTCCCGCGGCAGAATAAAGTGCACCACGCCTCGGCGCGTCTTTTTATCGGAGCGCAATCTTTTCACGATGTTCGCTGTCTGCACCTTCATCTTCGGCAGTTTGCCAAAACCGAGCACTGCGTTGGTAATGCGTCCCGCTGTCACGCTGTCCAATTTGCCCGTCGAAAGCGCGATATGTGTGGCGGCAATCATGCCCCAAGCGACCGCTTCGCCGTGAAGCAACCGCGTATAGCGCGTCTCCGCCTCGAGCGCGTGTCCAATCGTGTGCCCCAGGTTAAGCACTTGCCGCAAACCGCCTTCGCGTTCGTCTGCGCTTACCACCGATGCCTTCAGGCGCACCGAATCGGCTATAACTTTCTCAACCACAGCCGGATCACGATCCAGAATCTCGCGCCGTTTGTCTTCAAACAGCTTGAACAGTCCAGTATCTCCAATGATGCCGCACTTCAGCGATTCGTAAAGGCCGGCGCGGTATTCACGCGCCGGCAGCGTGGCCAGAACCGCGGGGTCGACGAGCACCGCGCGCGGCTGGTGAAAAGTTCCCAGAAGATTTTTTCCTGACACAAGATTGACGCCGGTTTTCCCGCCAATCGCCGCGTCCACTTGCGCCAATACGGTGGTTGGCACCTGAATGACATCGATGCCGCGCATATAAATCGATGCCAGAAAGCCAGTCACGTCGCCGACCACGCCGCCGCCGAGGGCAATCAGCGTGGCATTGCGATCTGCGCCTTGTTTGACCAGCTTCTCGGCCAGTTGCTCCAGCGTTGCCAGACGCTTCGCGCTCTCGCCATCGGGCATTTCGAGCAGCGTTGTTTCAATTCCGGCGGCCGTCAACGATTTCAAAAAAACTTTTGACCAGCACCGGCGCACAGGCGGAACGGTAACGACAAACGCGCGGCGATTTTCCAGAATTTTGCCAAGACATTCGCCGGAACACGCAAGCAGACCGCTTCCAATCAGCACTTCATAGGATCGCGACGGCGCAGCCACGGGGATGCTGATCATCAACCTTCATCATAGCGTATGGCCGTGTGCGGTGATCTTGTGTTGTCTGTGTCGTCTGAGCTGGAACGCTCGACTTGGCGGAAAGCCAGTGATTGATTACTCGGCTACTTTTTTTTCGGACAGAGCAGCGAAGCGATAATGGAGATTCCCAGAACGAAAAGCACAATCGCCAGTGTCCACTCGGTGGAAATTGAAACGTAGTGCGATCCGAGCATCTTGAGGCCGATGAGAATCAGCACCACGGACAGCCCATAATGAAGATACTGAAACGCGTTCATGGTGCCCGCCAGCGCGAAGTACATGGAGCGCAGGCCGAGAATGGCAAACACATTCGACGTGTAGACAATAAAAGCGTTCAGCGTGATGGCGAAAACCGCGGGGATCGAATCCACGGCAAAAAGAATGTCGCTGGTTTCAACCAATAACAACACCACAAACAGCGGAGTCGCATACAGTCTGCTCTGGCGGGCAAAAAACCGGCCGCCGACGTATTCCTGCGTCACGGGAAGAACTCGGCGGAAAAGACGCAGCACCAGATTCTTATCGGGATGAATTTCCTTGTCGCCGCGCAACAGCCTGAATCCGGAAACAACCAACAGCGCGCCAAATGCGTAGGTGATCCAAACAAAGCGGCTGATCAAGCCCACTCCCGCCACAATAAACAAGCCGCGCATAATCAGTGCACCCAGGATTCCTGCAAACAAAACCTTGTGCTGGTGCTCATCGGGTACCTTGAAATAGCGAAAGATCACTAAGAATAGGAAAAGGTTGTCGAGGCTGAGCGACAGTTCGATTACGTAGCCGGCAACAAACTGAAGAGCCAAACTGCGCCCGTGCCACAACAACACCAGCACCGCAAAGGCCGCCGCGAGCGCAATCCAGACCGCCGACCAAATCAAAGCTTCGCGCAAGCCGGTGCGGCGCGAGCGCCGATTCAGCACTCCCAAATCGAGCGCCAGCACCGCAAGCACAAATAAATTGAAGAGAATCCAGAAGACGAGCACAGGGAATGGTAACGAATCGAGTGGCAGGTGTCAGGTCTCAGGTCTCAGCGAAACCGCAATTGGAAGCAGATCTCATTAAGAATAGAGGGCGACAACGAAGAAGCATGGCTCAAGCTGTGCCGAGTGTAACCGCGTTCCGCCTAAGAATGGCTCTCGCTTTGCGCCGCCATCGGCAGCACATGCGCTTCGACTTTCTTTTTCTTGCCACTTTTCCGGCGACCGGTCTTCAGATGGAAATCGCCGGGACCGCGATTGATCAGATCGGCGAGCGTGGTGTTTTCCAGAATTTCAGCGGCTGCATCCCGAACTTCAAGAAATACTTTGTAAAGCGCGCGGTGGTCGGTATCGCGATCGATGAGAATGCGCAACTGGTCGGCATCACCAAAGGGCGCGAGCGGCCCGTCAATGAGGCGGATAATCTCGCTCAATGGGATCTCCGATGGCGCGCGCCGTAAACGATATCCGCCCTTGGCGCCGCGAACGCTTTCTACTAAGCGCGCATTCTTCAATTCCAGAAGAATCAGTTCGAGAAATTTTTCCGGCAGATTTTCTTCGTAGGCAATGTCGCGAATCCGGATCGCTCCCTGCGTATAGCGCCGGGTCAGGACCATCATGGCCTGTAAGGCATACAGCCCTTTTTGGGAAACTTTCATGTTCTGCGCCCCAATTATATCTATTTAACTAATAGGCATTATAGAAATGCACGCCCGCTGCCAAAGAAAAAGTTCTTTTTGCCGGCATCAATTTCGTGATTTCAGCAGCTTACCGCGCAACCGAACCCCGAACCCGCTTCCTTGTGCAATATTTTGCACTTTGAAAGTCGGCGTTTTGGAGAGACAAGGCTGTGCGAAAACTGACTGCCTCGCACAGACCGCGTGCATTCCTGCGACAAACCCGCACTTCACCGCAGGCGCAGAATCTGGACTGTGATGTTGTCCGGTCCACCGCGTTCCCGGGCCAGATGGATCAGTTTGCGACCCGCTTGTTCCGCGCTTTTGTCCTCGACTGCATCCAGAATTTCGGAATCGGAGACTAATCCCCACAAACCATCGCTGCAGATTAAAAGCACATCTTCCGGACGGAGCGGCTCAGGATGCTCTGGAGAATCCATAAACAGCTCCGGGTTCGTGCCCAACGCCGCCGTCAGAATATTCCGCTGCGGATGATGCTCCGCTTCTTCCGCGCTGATCATGCCCGTCTCTACCAGACGTCCCACATAGGAGTGGTCGCGCGTCACCCGCGCAATCTGGCCGTCGCGGATCAAGTAGAGCCTGGTATCGCCCACATGGGCGTAATAGAGCTCATCCCCGTGCTCACGCCTCACAATTGCCGCCGCGGTGCAGGTCGTTCCCATCCCTTGCAGCTCCGAATGGGCAAAGCTGTATTCCCGGATTCGCTCATGCGCCGCTTGCAAGGCCTCAACCAGCGCGTCGCGCGGATTATCGCCGGCAAAGTCGCGATAAACAGCCATCAGGGTTTCCACCGCCAGCCGGCTCGCTTCCTGACCGCCTTCATAACCACCCATCCCATCCGCTACCACCGCCAGCCGGCCTTTGCGCTGGAAGAGCGCATCGTCCTCCGGCTCCCAATAAGCGAACGAATCCTCGTTATTGTTGCGCACGCAGCCGATGTCAGTCTGGCTCGACACTTCGATTCCGGTGCGGACGTTCATCCGGTCACGACTTTAATCATGAAAATGACAGGCATAGGGTAATTCTCGCCTCAGCAGGCCGAGCAAACCCCGGATTATATAGGGTTACAGCCGGAAGGCTCAAACCGGGCATGGGAATGGTAGAGCCTATACACATCGTATTCCGCCGAGTCAGGGTGAGATATGGCACCGAGGAGCCTGTTAGGGAGCGGACCGGAGCGGTTCGAAATCAACCGGCCAGAGCGGCTTAAACGGAGACGGGGACGGCCCTCATGCAGCCATCCCCGCAAAATCGTACGCCCCTAGGCGCGCCAGTTGAGCTATGACGACGATGGTCCGCACGCACCGGAGGGATTGTTCTCCTGGCCGTCGTAATACTGATTGCCTCCGGAAGACGCAATCGGTATATAAATGGGCTGGGATGTGATGCCCTCGAACGTAGCCGTAATCACATAGTCGCCGGTGTAGAACCAGGCCGGGGTGCCGGGCTCCCCGTTCACCAGTGGCGCTTCGTTGATCCATGTGCATGTTGCCGGCTCAACCGCGGTGATTAGACCAGTGCTATCCCATGCCAAGGTCCCCGCAGTATAGGGGGGCGAGGATGGGTTGGGGCACGCTGGAGTTTGGCAGGGAGGCAGCAGCGTGTTGCCGAATGCGTCCACATCGTGGATGGGGTCGACAATGGCCGTAAACGTAGACTTGCTCGTAACATCGAGCGTCTTTCCGTTGCTGTAGTTACCGATCGCCTGTAGCTGGAGCGTTCCCCCGTTGCCTTGCAACGTGACAAAACCGCCTTCGCCCGTAACAGGCGCGCCGTTGACCTGGCTCACGTTCAGCGTGATGGACTGCAAATGATTATCCGTTTGACAGCCTAACGTGCTCAATGCCAGAAGAGCGCAAGCCAATGCGGCAACAAGAGTTTTACGGTTCACCGCCGAGTACCTCCAATAAAGGAAATCTTCCGCATCGTCGCAGCATCCGTTACCCGAGGCAAGGTAACCAAAGTCACTGCACTCTACGACGGTAAAACCCTGAACTGTCGCGGCTTTGGGAACTTGCGCGCTCCACATCATCGCGTTCTTTGCAATGAGCACGAGAGCCTTCGAGAGAAACTGGGAGAGAGTTCGCAGAGCTGCGGGTAAGACTCGAATTTTGAGTGGCGTGCGCTGTTTCAGCGAGTCAAGTTACGAACGCGATTCCTGCCGAACTCGTCTACAATCAGCCCATGTCCGATCCGGCATCCAATCCAGCATCCAGTCCAGGATCGGCCCCACCCGCTCAGTCGAAACCGTCGCCGAATACTGGGGTAACCGACTTTCGTATTGGAGAAGAGTTTGGTACGGCCAAACGTAATCTTCCGCCGGCGAGTATTGTCGTCATCTGCATTGCTGCCATTGCAATCGTTGTGGGAATTTTTGCTTTTGTGGAACGGCCCAAACCGCAGGGCGCGGGTTCGATCAATCTTGTGACGGCGGCCGAAGTGCCGGGGCAAAACATGCTCCTGGTTGCCATCACGATGACCCTGCGGAATGCGGCCACCAGACCGCTGTGGATTCACAGCCTGAAAGCTGAACTCACGACCGCCGATGGCAACCAACTCGAGGATGAAGCGGCATCCGCCGTGGATTTTGACCGCTATTACCAGGCGTTCCCGGCATTGAAAGAAAACTCTGAGCCACCGCTAACTCCTGAAACCAAGCTCTCAGCCGGAAGCGAACAGCGGGGAACGATCGTTGTCGGCTTCAAAGTGACGAAGCAAGGCTTCGATCAGCGTCAATCGCTAACCGTCACCATTCAACCTTACGACCAACCGGTGCCGATAATTTTGAAGTGAAGACCGCAGTTCCATGGGTAGGCCACGCAAATCGCGTCTGTTTAGTTTATTTTTTCTCCAGCTCTTTCCGCGCCGCGGCCAGCGCACGCCGCTGTGCGCCGCTCACCTTCGGATATTCCAACTTCATCTTCTCGAGCGCATCCACCACCGCCTGTACCACCACAATCCGGC
>JASHOU010000215.1 GCA_030038475.1 Terriglobales bacterium
GTCTGCGTCCCGCGCAGAGCCCGCATGCGCGATGGACTGATCCGCAATGACACTATCTGGCCAGGGACGGACCGTCGCCACCATCCGATACCCGTGTCGTGGCACGGTCGCGATGTAAGTGGGCTGCTTGCGGTTGTCGCCGAGTAGGCGGCGGAGCGATGTCACCGCCTGATAGACGGAGTCCGGACTGACGTTGACCCCAGACCAGACCTGGTTGAGCAAGTCATCGATGCTGACCACCTCGCCGGCGTGCTCGGCGAGGCACAGCAGCAGTTGCATCGTCCGCGTCTCGAGCCGAGCGACCTCTCCATTTCGCGAAATTTGCCCGGACGTCGGATTGACGCACCAGGCGCCAATGCGAAGTATTGTTGTGGCTGGGCGTTCCATACAGGATTGTTTCTACGCTCTGTCTTTCAAACAGAAAAACGGGGCTCGCTGATTCTACCACCATGGCGTAGAGCGAGTACCTTGCTGACTCTTGGGTAGTGGGCTGTTTTGAATTAACAACCCACCACCGACTTTGTGGCGCTGCTAGCGAGCGGCAGGATGCGCTTACACGAGCGGCACTATTTCAGAAATATTCAGAATGTTTCAGATCAAGTTCAGGACTTCTCGCACTTGACGCGAGTATCGTACAACTGCATTGCGGATTGCAGACAAAAATTCGATGTAAGAGAGAGTAAAAGAGATGGGTGGCAAGAATGGAGGAAACACGATCCTCAACAAACTGCTCAATAACAAACTGTTCAATATTTTCGAAATTGGGGTGCTGCTTTTTATAATTTGCGCAGCGCCTCCGACCAACGCTGCCGCGGATCCTCCGGCTGAACCCGCCCACAACAATGCGGCGGCCCCTGCACTCCCAGCTCCAGGGACGTACAAGATCGATCCGATCCACAGTTTCGCGTACTTCGGTGCTGTGCACGGTTTCGTCGGACTGGTGCGTGGCCGGTTCGACAAGGTTACGGGAACCATCACCGTATCGCAGGACTTGGCCGCGTGTGGCGTCGACGTCACGATCGACACCTACAGCATCAACACGCAGTGGAGCGAGCGCGACTATGACCTCCGGAGTCCAGCCTACTTTGATGTGATCAAATTCCCGACGATGACATACCAGGGCCGCGGCATTCGCCGTGTTTCTGACAGCTCTTGGACGCTGGATGGCTCTCTGACCATTCGCGGCGTCACAAAAGTTGTGCCGCTGACTTTCACTTACAAAGGGCTGTTCCACCATCCGCCGGGCGAGCCAGCGCGCGCCGCATTCCATGGGACAGCAGCGATGAAGCGCGACGATTTCGGCATGACGCGCGACACCCTCGGAGAAATTGGTCCGCATTGGACGGGGCCGGACGTCGAAATCGAAATCGACGTGGAAGCGGATGAAAAGCTCCCAGCCAAGTGAAAGGGAGCCCGCCAAGCTTGCTATGGCTTATGTGGCAACCAATCCTTGCAACCTCCGCAATCATCGGACTACTTCTCTGGGCCTTCAGGAAAAAAACCTGAGGAGTTTTGAGCGCTAACGTCTGATTGCGTCAGTTAGGGCGAAACCCGCGTCAAGATATAATCCAGCTCAAGGTGGACGAACAAAAACAGTGGCCTTGTCTAATCGGCACTAGATTCAGCGCCGCAGTCGGTGTGGTTCTGACGGGTTACGTCGCCGCGCTGACTCTGCGCGCTACATTCTGGCAATCTCCGCACCATTTTCACTGGCTTCTGGCTGTGGACACCTTCTTGTCTGCACGGGTTACGGTCGCGGTCAACCTCATATTTTACGCGTGGTTGGTATGGCTATGCGTCGTCTTTCCACGGGCCTTGCACGGGAAAGAACGCGTTCTCGCCTTAGGATGGGCGGTGAGTCTCGTGCTGAGCCTCATTCAAGGGTTGGTGTCGGCATCGCTCGGTGCCTTCATTCAGTATGTCAGGGCGGCCAGCATAATGATCGCGTTCTTCGCAGCAGTGGCAATCCTCATAGAAGGCCCAACTAGGAACACCGCTGCATCTGACGAGGCTGTTCCACAATAACTGGCGTAACATCCCGATAGCACTCATTGACCTTGCCGAGCGGTTTTGATTGAAATCGCTAAGATTATGCAGGGTGGGGCATAATGCTGAGGAAATGAATCGTCCCACTCCCCTAGTTTTCTTTTCAATCGGCGCCCTGGTCGATTTTGTGTGGGGTTGCATCCAGTGGCATTCAGTTCTCGCAGGCTTTGTTGCAATAGTTTGTGGCTTACCGTTGACTGCTTTGCTTTTTCTTGTTTTCAGGGCATTTGGGAAGGCCAATGATGACTCCGGTGCGCCTCGCAGCTAGAGTCAACGTGGCGACAATGGTTGGCGTAACATCGCGATCACACTCAAAATGCGGCGCTACCGGGACGATGAGAATTTCGGTAGTGTCTGAAATGTGCGTTTCAGAGCGACACTTCAATCTGCGCTATTGCGGATGATGTCGTGTCGAGCATCGGCGTACCATCCTGGTCCTGCAGTTGAGTTCAAGACAATCTTTCCCTTTACCGCGGAGAGAGCCTCGTTGTAACACTCACCGGCTTCCGGCTGGAAAGAAGTTTCGTCATTGAGGTATCCCCACGGGTGGTGACCACGCAATTGATCCCGACCTCCCGGAATGCCAAGTACATAGCTGCCACTGGCAAATTCAAGAACGATCGTGGGGCTGGCTATCGAGCGGCTTGGCCAAAGGAAAGGCACTTTTCAGCCAGCCAGGCTGCCGTCGATACACGCACTTGGCATAGTCGACCAACCCAATAGCTTTCTCGTACTTCTGGGTCTGGAAGATGGCCCCGCGACAAGGCACGCGCATGACTTGCAAAGTGAAGTAGGCCACGCATGTCCAAGACAACATCATGTCTCTGGACTTTTCGAACCAGACGATGCGTTCTAGATCAAGGATGTCAAAAATCGGTCGGAGATAAGGAAGCTAGGCGAGTCCCGTCGTGAGAATTTAGCAGCAGGCGGGCTTTGCCCAAGGGACTTACCGGGAGATAACCGTATTAATCCAATAGGAACAGGGAAGTACGCACCACTTCTTGTCATTTGAGCCCCGTTCTGTTCAGAGTTGTCGGTCTTACCTCCGACGTTGCCGAATTCACCAGTTCGCGGACAACGTCACGATCGGCCATTTCGTAAGCACGCTCACCATGGAGCGACTCATCTAGCCCGATCTCTTCCGACTGCTCCGTGACCTTGACAGTTGTGAAGGCATCGATGATGCGCAACATTGCGTACGTGAATACAAAAGCCCAGACGGAAGAGAATACAACCGCAGTCACCTGCTTAAGCAGGAAAACCGGATCGCCATAAAGCAATCCATTCGCGCCTTCCGGATTGAACGCTTTGTTGGCAAAAATCCCAAGCATGATAATGCCGAGAAATCCACCGACTCCGTGAACTCCCCAAACATCGAGTGCATCGTCCCATTGCAGCTTGTTCTTCATTTCCACTGCGTAGTAGCAGACGACTCCGGAAATGACGCCGATGATGACCGCGGTTGTGGGAGAAACAAATCCGGCCGCCGGAGTGACCGTTGCCAGCCCAGCAACTGCGCCGGTTAGCAAGCCCAGAAACTTAGGTTTCTTCTCATTAAGCCAGGCCACCAGCAGCCACGTAACTGCCGCAAACGATGCAGCCACATCGGTGTTCAGAAACGCGGTGGCTGTCACTGAATCCACGCGCATTTCGCTGCCGGCGTTAAAGCCGTACCATCCGAACCACAAAAGCCCGGTGCCCAGCGCCACCAGCGGAATGCTGTGTGGACCCCGGTCTGCGACCCGGCGCTTGCCGACATAAACCACCGAAGCCAGGGCCGCGAGACCCGCAATGTTGTGCACCACAATGCCACCCGCAAAATCCTTGACACCCCACCGCTGCAGAAAACCTCCGCCCCAAACCATGTGCACGAACGGAAAATACACGAACGTCAACCAGGCGGTCAGGAACAGCATGTAGGCTTTAAAGGTGACGCGGTTGGTAAATGCTCCAGAGATGAGTGCCGGTGTGATGATGGCAAACATCATCTGATAAGCGATGAAGACGAATGCCGGGATGCTGTCATTCGGCGCGGATGGCGTCGAAAGATCCACCCCGCGCAGGAACGCCTGATGAAGGTTTCCGATCACCCCATGCCAATCGCCGCTGAAGCACAAGGAATAGCCGTAAACGTACCAAATAACGGTGGTCCAGCCCATGGAGACGAAGCTCTGAATCATGATGGCCAGGACGTTCTTGCGGCCCACCAAGCCGCCGTAAAAGAACGCTAGACCGGGCGTCATCAGCATAACCAAGCTGGTGCATAGGATCATGAAACCGGTGTTGCCAGTGTCGAGATGAAGCATATGAAACCTCCGACCGAATCTTGTAAGAGAAGTGGCTCGCGGATGGCGAGTGGGGGTCCGACCTTGAGAACGCGCGGGAGGGGAGGGCCCGCAGACCCAGCCGCGCCGGCAACAGTACTGCATTCAGATATTGAACTTATTGTGAAACAAGCACAGCGATGTCCGTCACGTGAGCGTGTGACGGACAGGAGGGCTTTCGTTGAAGTTAGAAGGAGATTAAGCTCAATGTAAATTCGCCTGTTCCAACTTCACCGCCGGGCACTGATCTAACAAGTGGACGATGAAAGATTTGCTGACAGCAACGACGGATTAGATCAGCACCCATCGCCGTACTCTTTCCGCCAGCGGTAATAGGTTTGCACGGTGATGCCCCGCTTTGTTTGCACGCTTGCCGTGTAGCCTTTGAATCTACATCGCTGACGCAGATCACCGTCCAAGGGATACTTCGGCTCGATTGTTGCAATCAAGCGATAACCTCCAAGCGCGTAGCCTTCGACAGGCTTGCGTGGCCAGGCCTTCTGCCGTAGTTCAACTGGATACAAAACCTCATCGCTGAAACTCGTCTGGCGGTCTCATAGAAGCCTCGCGTATGCCACGAGTCAGCGAAGCCAAACTTCTTGAAGTCGATCCACTAATAGAAACGCACCGATGGCGCAACTGCTAGGCAGGAACTCCTTCGCTGGTTACGGCAAAACCCGCCGCTTGCCAGGCATCGACGCCCCCAATCACGTTGGTGACATTCGCATATCCGGCACGCTTCAACATGCTGCAGGCAACCGAACTGCGATAGCCACTTTTGCAGATCACGATGACTGGTTCATCGAGTTTGAGTTCGGGCAGCGCAGCTTTGAAGCGATCCAAAGGATAAAGCGTTGTCCCCTCGACTTGTACGCACTGCCATTCGGGACCGCGCCGCACGTCGATCACTTGCCTTGGCCGCGACTTCAGACAGTCGTGTAAGTCTTGAACGGTGATCTGCGGCAGCGATGTAGATTCAAACCCTGCTTGCTCCCATCCCTTCACGCCATCTTTCAAATATCCGCGCTCTTCGTCCAATCCAATGCGTGCCAAGCGCGTCCGCGCCTCGTCCAGCTGCTCGACCGTGTCCGCAATCAGAACCGGGCTGGCCGCGAGATCAACCAGGGTTCCTGCCCAGGAAGCAAATTGCCCCGATAAGGGAATGTTGATGGACCCAGGCACATGGCGCCGGGCAAACTCCTCAGCCGGGCGAACATCGATGGCAATCACACCCGCTTCGATGAGCACTTTTAGTTGTTGTGCTCCAATTGCCTGTAGCTTCGGAAGGTCAGCCAGGGCCGGCGCACCACTCCGGTTGATCTGGGCATCTTGCGGAAAGTACTGGGGACAGGGTGGAAGATTGATCGTGAGCTGTTGAATGAACTCCTCTCGCGTCTTAATTTGAAGAGCGTAGTTAGTCAGTCGCTCTGTGCGAATTGTCGAGGAATGCGCGGTGCCTAATTTACGTCCGCAAAGCGAACCCTCTCCGTGGCCAGGATACACGATGACGTTGTCAGGCAACGTGAGCAATCTGCGGTGCAGGGAGTCATAGAGCATGCCCGCCAGCACAGATGCGCTGTATGCTTTCGACAAATCCGGACGCCCGACGTCCCCAACAAACAGCGTGTCGCCGGTCAGCACCGCCCAGGGCTCTTTAGATTTTTCTTCGTCGGTCACCAACAAACAGATGCTCTCCGGCGTGTGACCGGGAGTCTCGAGAACCCCGATTCGGACAGTTCCGACGCACAACTCGAAACCGTCGCGAACTTCAACGTGAGGCACGGTCGCCCCGCCGTTCGGGCCGATGTAGATCTTGGCCCCCGTGCGTTCAGCCAGTTCTCTATGACCGGAAACGAAATCGGCATGAAGATGGGTTTCGAAGACGTGGCGGATTGTTGCGTTATGGCGCTTCGCCGCCTCAAGATAGCTCTCCACATCTCGTTGCGGATCGACAACCACCGCTTCCGCACCGGAAACGATCATATACGATGCATGCGCCAAACAGCCGAGATAGAACTGCTCAAAATACATGGGTTCTCTCCTAATCATGTGGAGACGAAAAAAAGTCGTGTTTTCTTCCATTTCCAGCAATTACATCAAAGTCGATAGTATTGATAGCAATTACCCCTCCAACTGCATTCACATCTTGCGCGAGGCATCAATTTGCTGCTCCAGAACTTGAGAGTTCGGCATGAACTTCCTATGAACAGCTGACTACAGGAAGGGTGAAAAGGTTCAGGGGAGGCATTTTCACGAACACTACTAAAGTAATTGACTTAGTTCTATATTTCTGTGATTGGAATCACGCATCATTGTGACACTGGTGTCACCCCACATTGCCGCTGTTGTCGTCGCCTAGGAGTCTCGGGGTGAAGAATCCACTCCGCCCCGTATGCCCCGGTTTGCCGCACATCGAGCTGTGACCTGCTGCACTGACAGAGCGACTCGGTTCGTGTTACGTGGGTGAGGGTGCCGTTTCACGGCCCTGAACGCGGGTCCCTTTAGCAATTCATTTCTTGGCTACGATTCACAGGTCCTGGACGCGGTTCGAGATCAAAACGACTGTAGCTGAACGAACGACCCGGACCTTGTTTTGTTCATGAAGGAGACCTTGTATGACGCGCGAGTTCAGCCGTTATTTTTTTCTGAGTGTCGTTAGCGACACCTGGCGCACGTGTCTTGAACAAATGTGCCGAGCGCGACGCCTGAACCGAACCTGTGCAGTCGATCACATGGCCATGCGTTCTCGCCTATTTGGGCCTCTGCTCGCGCTCGCCAATCATTGAAGCCTGAGAGGTAATCTATGCCTGCAGAACTATTGGAACAGGAAGCAGAAGTTGCAGAAGTGCCCAGAGAAATTTCCAAGCCTGGCACGGTTCAGCAAACGGCCGTGAACACAGTGGAGCCACAGACGGCAAGTCAGAGAACCGCCGGCAAGAAATCGATCTGGCGCGAAATCTTCGAAGGCCACGAGGACCTGCTGGGCTGGACACCTGACTAAGAGCATTCCGGCCTCGCCTGTGTTGCATTGGTTTTTGTGTCGAAAGGCTGGCGATTGAGCACCTGAAATTGGACTTGATGCAGATGAATTGGGTGCCGTCGCCTGTGGTGCTGGCGAATAGATCGTGCTCCATATCTTCAAGGGCACCGAGTTCGTCCGCAAGAGAGAGTCATGATCCTCGTCATCACGGCAGAGAGCGCGTCAGAGACAAATCGGTGAATCTTACGCCCGGCATACGAAAGCTAGGGTCAGAACCATCGGTAGATAGATAACCGATGCGAGAACTACGCGACGAGCCGCGGCCCTCGAGGCCGTTTGCACTAAACGGCTCACAGGGTAAAGCAGGAATGCTCCCGCTACGCCGACTGCTACCGACGCCATTGCACCGGAGCGAATACCCGGAACTATCGTGGTGGCCACCAGCAGCAGTGAGAACCCGAGAATCTCGCTGCGCGTGAACCGCCCGTCGGCGTCGAAATCGGGCAGCATCTTATAGCCGGCTCGCGCATAATCGTCCTGGTACAGGAGAGCGATGGCGAGAAAATGTGGAAACTGCCACAAGAAGAGCAGGGCAAAAAGAAACCACGCCCGCGCGTCGATGGCAGATCCGGCGCCAGCCCAGCCAATTAATACAGGTATCGCACCGGGAATTGCGCCCAGCAAGGTGCAGAGCGGTGTCTTGCGCTTCAACGGGGTGTAAATGAGAAGATAAGAAAGCAGCGTTACCATCGCGAGCACGGCCGCGAACCAGTTGACTGCAATCGTCAGATACAACCCTCCGGCAACGCTCAATGACATCCCAAACAGAAAGGCATTAGGAGCTCTCACCCTTCCGGAGGGCAAAGGCCGGTTGGCGGTGCGGCGCATCTGCGCGTCCCACGCTCGTTCCATCCATTGGTTCAAGGTTGCTGTACCGCTGGCAACGAATAGGGTTCCCAGCAATGTGTTGATCAGGATGTTCACGTGCAGAGGGCGTGCGGCCAGGTAAAAGCCCGATGCCGTGGTCATCAGAACAAGCAGGTTTACCTCAGGTTTGGTGAGTGCGAGGTAGTCACGAAGTTTGGACGGATTTGATTGTGTGGCCGCCATCCGGATTACCAATCGGAAGCCTGTTCTGCGTCGCGATCAGCCTGATGAAATCGGTTGCGCTTGCGATACGCCATAACCATGGCTCCGATGCACATGGAGAGCGGCGGAATGATCAAGATGACGATTCCGTTGCGCAAAGCCCGAATGAACCGGGCGCCTGAGTTCGCGGCCTGCGTGTAACAGAGAGAACACCCTTGAGAAAAGGCCAGGGGAGGAAGCGCGAGTGCAAGCAGCGCGGCCACGGCAATCGCAAGCAGAAGCGCCGATTTACCTACCATCAATTTCCGCACCGCTGTTCCCCTTGAGAAAATCGTCTTACAATTTGGCCCACAGCAGCAAAAGCAGGTACAGCCAGAGAGCACCCATGAAGTGCCAGTATTGGGCCGCCGCGGCGAACGTGCTCCGCCGCAAGACAGCCCGACGAAGTTTACTGATGACGTACACCAGCGCCAGCAACCCGCCCAGAACGTGCGTGGCATGAACGCCAGTAAGCAGATAAAAGAACGAACTGTTGGGGTTGGAAGCAAGGTACAAGCCCTCCGCCCGCAATTTGAGCCATGCAACAGATTGGCCCACGACGAACAACAAGCCCAATGTCAGAGTTGCCAGCAGCCAGAGCATCGGGATTGAAATCTGAGTCTGGACGCCGCGCGCGTAGTCCGTGACTCTGCGCCGAGATACTTCTAATGTAATGCTGCTGACCAGAAGCGCAATCGTGTTCAGATAGAGAACGGAAGGCAGCGTCATGTGCCGCCAGTCCAGTGCCGTCCCCTGACGAACGATCATGGCGCTAGTGAGGGCCGCGAACGACATCGTGATCGCCCCCAGCGCTACCCGTATTCCCGTTTGTGCCGGGTCGAGGGGCCGATCCTCGACAGCGTGCAAGTCTCCGCCCGCAGGCGCCCGATTTTCGCCTCCGCCTTTTCCGGAATAATACGGTAAGTGGCGTTCGACTTGCGGAGGTTCGTAAACCGTGGTTGCCATGACTTTACACTCCTGGAATTGCAGAGATTCTCACTTCATGAGACGCATATTCAACATGCGGAACGCGTCGGGAAATAAGTAGCAAAGAAAGCCCAACACAAACAGCGTGGCCGGAAAAATAGTCCAGAACAGAATCGGGCGCTCGTACTTCACATGCATCAGATACATGACGCCCACGTACGCCTCGAGACATGCGAGGCAGAGCAGGGCAAACAACAGCGTGTGTGGGGCCATGTGCTGATAGGTGAAGATCACCTCAACGCAGACAATCAGCATCAGGCCAACGCCAATCCCGACGTAGGAACTCATGGTCAGTTCGCGATTCGATGACATTTCCATGCCCTCCGACTTGTTTTCCTCAGTGTGCGTTCATGAGATACATCAACGGGAAAACGAACATCCACACGAGATCGACGAAGTGCCAGTAGAGACCGGCGGTCTCGACGTGGCTTTGGTCGTATCGTCCCTGCTTATAGCCGCGTGCGACAAAACCCAGCGCGATGACCCCCGTGATCACATGGGTCAGGTGCAAGCCGGTTACGCTGAAGAACGTCGCCCCGAACTGCGCCGGTCCGCCGGTCGGATTGGCGAACAGTCGCCAGCCTTCGCTGATCAAGTTGAACCATTCGCGGAGGTGCAACGCTGCAAAAATCGCACCCAGCAGCATGGTTGCGCCCAACCACTTCTTCACCGCGGCTCCGTCGTCTGCCTGGGCTGCACGCACGGCGGCGAGCATCGTCAGGCTGCTGGACAGAAGCACGGCTGTCATGATCATCCCATTCAAGATGGAAGAAAAACCGAAGGGCGTTCCCCAAGCCACAGTTCCAATGCGCATATACCCGTAGGCAAACAGGAACGCCCCGAAGGTGCAGGCATCGGAGACGATGAAAATCCACATCCCCAACTTCTTTTTCTCAATGCCATAAGGCGAGGCCTCCATTATGACCTCATGTCCTCCCGCGACCATCAGTTCAATTTGGCTCACGGCATCTCCTTTCCGTCGGAACGCTGCCAAGGATCCTGCACGTTTAAGTTCCAGCGATGGACGCCTCTGGGGAGGTCTGCATCACACTGGCCTCGTCGTCATATTCCATCGGCCCGTGGTAAACAGTAAGTTGCCGCCCACCAAAGTTGTCGAACGGAGGCGGTGAAGTGGTGGCCCACTCCAGTGTCGTCGCTCCCCAGGGATTGTCGGAAGACTTTGGCCCTTTGAAGCGGCTCCAGATGGCATTGAACAGGAAGATGAATTGAGCCGCCCCCAATAGCAGCGCAGAGATTGTCATGAAACGCTGGGCGGGCATCAGCGGAATCATGAAGTCATCCACAAATGCCGAATAACGGCGAACCGATCCCGCGAAGCCAGTCAGATGCAGCGTGATGAAAACGCAATACACACCGACAAAACTAAGCCAGAAGTGCAGCTTGCCCAGCTTCTCGTTCATCGTGCGGCCAAATATTTTCGGGTACCAGTAGTAAAACCCGGCAAATGTGGCGAAGATCGCCGACAGGCCCATGGTGAAGTGGAAGTGGCCTACTACAAAGCTGGTCGCGTGCAGATAGGAATCGGTGGACGGTTGCGCCAGGAAGAAGCCGCCAATCCCGCCCGTGATGAACAGTGAAACAAACCCCAAGCTGTATAGCATGGGAGTGTCAAAGCGAATATTGGCCCCATACAGAGAGAAGACCCATACCAACACCGCGATAACCGACGGAATCGTGATGAACAGCGTAGGCACGGAGAACACCATGGCCATAAACGGGCTCATGCCGCTGACGAACATGTGATGGCCCCACACAACGAAGCTGAGCGTGCCCACAGCGATCTCTGCAAAAGTGATAACCTTCCAGCCGCCTACCAAAGGCTTACGAATGAATGTCGGGAAGATGTGGGAGACAATCCCGAACGCCGGCAGAATGATGATGTACACCTCGGGATGTCCGAAGAACCAGAAGAGGTGCTGGAATAGCAGCGGTGATCCGCCTGAGTGCGGCTGCAGCTGATCGTTGAACACCAGCCCTCCGGGGATGAAGAAACTCGTTCCACCGAGACGGTCGAGCGCGAGCAAGAGCCCGCAGGGCAGCAGCACTGCAAACGCGAGCAAGCTCACCCACGCGTCGATGAACCAGGCCCAGGTGGAAAGCGGCAGCCGCGATAACGTCAGCCCCTTGGTCCGCATATCGAGTGTGGTCACGATGAAGTTCAGCGCCCCCATCAGCGAAGCAACGCAAAACATGGCGATCGAAAGCACCCACAAAGTTTGCCCCAATCCCTGTCCTGGACCGGCCACCGATCCTACCGCGCTCAGCGGCGCATAAGCGGTCCAGCCTGAGAGAGGCGGTCCGTCGGGAATAAAGAACGTGGCCGCAGCCAGCAGGAAGCCCACGAATGTCACCCAGAACGACGACATATTCAGGCGGGGAAATGCCATGTCGGCCGCTCCGACCTGGATGGGCAGCACGAAGTTGCCGAATCCGGCAAACGGCGCCGCCGTCAGCACGAAGAACGCCATGATCGTGCCGTGCATCGTCATCAGCGACAGGTAGTACTCCGGCGTCATCAGGCCGTTGGGCGCGCCGTTCGGAGAAAGCCAGCCCAAGATCGGAATGCGGAAGTCCGGGTACGCCAGGTGAATACGCATGGCCCATGACAAGGCCATCCCGATGAACGCCGACACCATGCTGAGTGTCAGATACTGAATGCCGATGATCTTGTGGTCCACACTGAAGACGTACTTGCGAATGAACCCCTGCGACGGCGCATGATGTGCCGCGTGCACCTGCGTTTCTGCCATGGTTCCCACCCCGAGAGAGATTTTTGTTCGCCGGCTTCGGCGAACGCTGTTCCCCTGCCTATTGCATGGCCGCTTGTTTCTTGAGCCAGTCGTCGAAATCAGACTGTGACAGAACCGATAGATAGGCCTTCATGTTGTAATGCCCCAATCCGCACAGTTGCGTGCACACAATTTCGTATCGTCCCGTTTGGATTGCGGTGAAGTGGACCGGAATGCTCAGCCCCGGAACAAAATCCTGTTGCACCCGTAACTCGCGCACATAGAACGAGTGCCCCACGTCTTTGGAATGCAACGTGAGAAGAATCGGTTTGTTCACAGGAATGCCGATCTCGGCAGTCACAATGTCATCCTTGGCGTCGGGATCGTGATCGGGATCGAGGCCGAAGTAGTTCTGATTCCCCTCGTTGATCAGTTCGGGATGCAGTGGACCGAACTTTCCATCTGGACCGCTATAGCGGAAATAGTAGGCGAACTGTCCGGCCTGAACATCGATGCGAAGCGAACTGGGATCTGGCGCCTCAAAGTAGACGGCACCCCAGGCCTTCGAGCCGATAAACGAGAGAGCCAGAACCTCGGTGCCGACAAGAACAAAAGCGAAAATGACCAGAGGTTTCGCTCCTCCGGGAATCTGCTTTGGTTTGCCCGTGGCGCCGCCGTAGCGAAAAACAAAGCTCGCGAGTACGATCTGCCCGGCGATGAACAAAAGGCCGGCCACGAGGATGGTCTCTTCGATCTGGTGATCAATTTTCGGTCCGTGGACGGAAATGTCGACCGGCATCCACCACACGTGAGTAACGACGCAATACGCGGTTACCAATGTGACGAGCACAACAACGACGGCAAAGACTTTCCCCGCCATAGTTTTTCACCCCGTTTGCCGACGCGCCCCAGCGTCAACCAGATTTGTGGGGCCGCAAACTAAGCTGTGCCGCCCCACCGAGCTTTCTTCGTTGTGATACTTCTCTTAAGGTCCTGCGATTCACTTCTACTTCGCTTTAAACGTGAAATCCGCAGTGACCGGCTTCCCTTCAGCCACAGTCACTTTCTGGCTTTGCGTTCCGTAAGTCTCGTGCCAGGCGGTCAGCGTGTAGGTGCCGGGAGGCACATTCTCCAGCTTGAATGATCCATTACCGCCACTGACGCCATTCGGCCCCTTTACCACGACGATGAATGCATGCATCCAAGGATGAACGTTGCATTTCACGGGAATGGCGATTTCTTCAGCGGTCCAGGTCACATCGAGCGACGGGCCGCCGCCGAGTTGCGACTTATTGAACGCGTTATTGCCGCCACCAGGCTTCGGATCGGGGTGGATGTTGTGCATCGTTTTGTCGTCATTGAGGATGGTCATGTGCTGGCCAGGATTCACAGCCACCACGTGGGGAACATATTGGCAGCCCTTCTGCTCGAAGGTCACCGGCTTGGATGCTACCGGGATATCGCCGTTCAGACCTTGTGAGATGTAGACCACCACATTAGCCAACCCGCCATCGGTGCCGACAACCACATTCTCGCCGCTCGCGGGCGCTCCGCCGCGCGTTTGTGCGCATGATGGATCTTTCGACATGTCGATAGGCTTCTGGTGCGGAGCTGGTCCGTCTAGCTTGACAGTGCCAGTAACTTGGCCCATCGCCGTGGCTCGGACGCCGGGAGTGGACCGCAGAAGTCCCGCAACAATGAGCAGCAAGGCAAAGACTGTCGCCCCGATTCTCTGATGAGTCTTCATGGCAAGGATTCTCTCCCAATTTGTCTGGAATCAACCTTTGGGGCTATGCCCCAAAGCTGGCAGATATTGCGGCTTAGTGAGGATGGGCGTCCGTGATGGCGATCACGTATCAGTGTGATTTCAGGTAGGCTAGAATTCTCGTATGCCGTGCCAAAGCCCATCAACGCACAATGAAGGCAATCGCGAGCAGGATTCCAAACGCGACGCCCTGCTTCATCTCCGACCAGCCAAGTTTTCTCACGTCAAGTGGTTCATGATTTAGAAAGAACCACCGTGTCCCTCGAACGAATGCCGGAACAAAAGCAAGAAGAACAAGCGGAGACATGTAGTGCCATAGCCAGGCGAGCGAGATGATACCCAACGACAATGTCTGCCCCAGCAAAAAGAATGTGCCCTTGTCAAACTTCTCGCGGAATGTGATGGCGCGGGCCGCGTGAATCCTCAGTTGGACAAAGTGGATCTGGTTCCACGCGAACAGACAGTTTGCAATCCCCAAAGTAGCTCCATTTGAATCGAGATGCCCAGTTCCAAGATAGTAAGCAGCCGGGGCAGTGGCCGTCAGCCCGATTGCGCCTGCGAATTGCGAGATCATTCGTGTCTTACGTCCAAGCCTCCGAAGCACCGTTTGGGCGAACAACGCCAAGACAACGACCAATCCGATAAGCAGCAATTTCATGTTGCGCCCGCCCCACATCAGTCCGATGAGACACACAGCTGGCGCCACAGCTAGGCCAAACGATGTCATGAATGCGATCCAGCGTTCCCGCGGGGTCCGCGCTGTCATTGGACTCGAACCAAGAAGGCTTTCGATCGGCGTCCGTAGCCAGAACAAGAATAGTGCTGACGCCACGAACGACAGGAGTGGCCAGACCTGTTGCGGTGATGCCAAGCCTGCAGCCACCCCTGTGAACAGCGGAACCAGCATGAGGCCCCATGCGCCATGTTCGCGGGGAACAATAAGGGTGCGGATGCGGACCTGCCGCCCTGCACGTCCGACGCCGGCTGTCTCATTCATTTCCACCATATGGGCGTATTTTCACCCGGCAACACGGTTCGTGCTGTGACATAAGTCATCGTGCCACTCGCGATATCCGCCTAGGCTATCTCTGGGAGATCACCGTGAGCGAATTGATCGACAATCGAGCACATCGAATCACCGTTCTCAAGGACATCATCAAGCATCTGCACTCGGGCGCTGCACCGGAACTCGTCAAGGAGCGTCTGCGGGAACTTGTCGGGCGGACCGATTCAACAGAAGTCATGGCGATGGAGCAACAACTCATGGCCGAAGGAATGCCGGTTGAAGAGGTGCGCTCAATGTGCGACTTGCATTCGCAGGTCACCCGAGACGTCCTCGTTCAGATCGCCCCTCCGCCAGCGATTGCTCCGGGCCACCCAGTGGATACCTTTCGACGCGAAAATTCCGCTCTCAAGACCGTCATCGCTACCATACGTGGAACATTTGCCGAGGTTTCGGACCTCGAAGATAAAACCGATGCCCTGGAGCTTGTGTTTCGGCTACGTCAATCGGCGAATGACCTGATGGACCTCGACAAACACTACCAGCGCAAAGAGCACGCGCTTTTTTCGTGCCTGGAGCGGCATGGCATTGCCGGGCCTTCCAAGGTGATGTGGGCGAAAGACGACGATGTACGAAAACTGCTCAGGCAGATGAACCAGTCGGCTCATGGCTGCGCACCAAGCGTCGGCGCCATAAAGCAGTTCTTTACTCAGCACGCACAACCGGCCTTGTCTGCGATCGAAGAGATGATCTTCAAAGAAGAAAACATCCTTCTTCCAATGTCACTCCAGACACTCACTGACAATGAGTGGGCCGAAATCTGGGCTGCCTCGCCGCAATACGGCTGGTGCCTGGTCGAGCCGCAGACTGGCTACCAGCCGCCCGCGAGCTCCGGGGCAGCCACCAAGGCTGTACCGAACGAGGGCACGATCATGATGCCAACGGGCCACGTCACAGTAGAGCAGTTGGTCGCCGTGCTCTCAACCTTGCCACTCGACCTTACATTCGTGGATGCGGAAGATAAAGTTGCCTTCTTCAGCGAAGGCCCTGACCGAATCTTCGGTCGCAGCAAGGCCATCGTCGGTCGCAAGGTGCAGCATTGTCACCCGCCGCGAAGCGCCGACACCGTGAATCAAATCCTGGATGACTTCCGCTCAGGCCGGCAAAACGTTGCCGAGTTCTGGATTAACTTTCACGGCAAGTTCGTGCACATCCGCTATTTTGCTGTCCGCAGCAAAGAAGACACGTATCTGGGCACTGTAGAGCTCACGCAAGATCTGGCTCCGTTGCGGCAACTTTCCGGGGAAAGAAGGCTGCTTTCTTATGAAGCCGCTGGCTAAGAGCATGCTTCGAGGGCGTGCAACTGACTACACGCTTGCGCGATAATCTCGTCGTCATCATCCGGCGTTGGTTGGAGGTATACATGCGTTTCGCCGCACTTCTCAGTTCTGTTCTTCTGAGCTTCGTACCCATCACCTATTCTCAAATCTCCGCTGAAGGTCAGACCTGTCTCGATTGCCACAGTAGTAATACTCCTGGCATCGTGGAGCAGTGGCGGGAGAGCAGCCACGCAAAAAAGGATGTGGATTGCTACTCATGTCATCGCGCTAACGAGAATGACCCGGCAGCGTTCGATCACTATGGGCATCGCATTGCCGTGATCGTTACGCCGAACTACTGCGCACGTTGCCACGGGAAGGAAGTGGAACAGTTTGAGAAGAGTCATCACGCACAGGCGACACAGTTCATTGGATCGCTCGACAACATGCTGGGAGAGGTCGTCGAGGGTGGCCCGGCAGCGGTAAATGGGTGTCGCCAGTGCCATGGCAGTGAAGTCAAATATCTGAAGGATGGCAAGTTCGATCCTGACACCTGGCCGAACAGTGGCATCGGGCGCGTGAATCCAGACGGCAGCCGGGGCAGCTGCGCAGCCTGTCACGGGAGGCACTCCTTTAGTTCCGCAGTGGCTCGCCAGCCGGAAAACTGCGGAAAGTGCCATCTTGGTCCAGACCATCCCCAGATTGAGATCTATAACGAATCGAAACACGGTATTCAGTTCCGCGCCAACATCGCGAAAATGAACCTGGACTCAAAATCCTGGGTCGTAGGGAAGGACTATTCTGCAGCGCCTACCTGCGCCACCTGCCACATGAGTGCGACCTCGAATCAGCCGGTCACTCACGACGTTGGCGACCGCATTAGCGTCACACTCCGGCCGGTAATTAGCAAGAAGCTGGAGAACTGGGAGAAACGCCGCGCGGCCATGCAGGACGTTTGCTCGAATTGCCATGCCGCTGGTTGGGTGGAGAATTTCTACAAGCAGTATGACAACACGGTTGATCTCTACAACGAGAAATTCGCCAAGCCCGCGAAGGCGATTATGGATAAACTCTATGCTGCCAATAAGCTCACGAAGACGCCGTTCGATGAGAAGATCGAGTGGACTTACTATGAGCTCTGGCATCATCAGGGGCGGCGAGCGCGTATGGGAACGGCTATGATGGGGCCGGATTACACGCAGTGGCACGGCTTCTATGAGGTGGCCAAGACGTTCTACACGGAGTTTATTCCCGAGGCAGAGGCGCTCATGCCCGGCGTCACCTCAGAAGTCATGAACAGTCCCTACCATCAATGGACAAAGGGCCTGAGCAAAGAGCAGATTCAACAGCAAATCGACTTCTACAAGAAACGCTATAACGAATAGGACTGGATCTTATCGCTCGAATCTCTGGAAGCGGAGCTCCGGAGAGCGTGGGTCTGCCGTATACCGGAAGCGGATGAAATGAGTGGAAAAAACAATGCACAGAAAAATCATCGTTTACGAAAAGCCGACATGAAGCACATGCCGTGAGATCAAGAATTCGCGCACGGTTTTCTCGGCAGTCACGCTCATCGCGTCCTCCTCTGCACCACTAGTTCCTGCTGTCTTGATATTCTGAACTTACTGGCGGAGTAGAGACGTGCCGATACTTTTGTCATGGCAGTGGGAATCTTCAGACTTCTTGGTGGGCGTACTCGAAGCGTTACTCGGCAGATCGCAGCTCGGCTTCCAAAGCCTTCAGATCGTGAATGATAACGCTTCGTCCATCGATCTTTACCAGGCCTTCCGATTGGAAGCGGGAAAGATTTCTGGAAACCAGCTCGCGGACCGTTCCGATCTGCTCGTCCAAGCCCGCGGACCCATTCCCTCAGATCGAACCAGTACGCGGTATCGGTCTGCTGCCTAAACCAAGGGAAAGTGAAGGAGACGATGCCTAAGGTTAGTGCACGCTAACAATATCGAAACCGAAGGAGTGATATTTGGCGTACCAACGCTTCAGCACGCTGAAATCTCGAATGCAGTTGATGCACGTGAACTCCCAGAAATCAATCAACAGAACGTGGCCGCGATAGCCCTTGATCGAATGCGGCACATTTTCCCGCAAGTCCGGTGTCGATCCATGCGGCATCCGAAGAGAAATTCGGCGCTTTTTCGGGCGAGAGACTGGTTCGCTCGCGACTGCGCCCTCCGCCATGCAGTCTGAAGTGCAGAGAAATCTGGCCTCCAGTTTTCGAAAATTACCCGAAATCTGCCAATTTTTCGCGATTCCTACTTCCGCGATGTGGTTTTCCGGCTTCGTCATTGCACTCCGAAGGGCTTCACCGTCTGACCGTTTCTATCCACCCGTGGAGGCGGCACGAATGTTGGCGTTGTCTGCCAACAGCTTGAACATAGCCTGGTGGTCGGCGGGCCGGGAGAAAAAATATCCCTGTGCCATTTCGCAATTGAGCTGCTTGAGGAGATTTATGTGCGCCTCCGTCTCGGTTCCTTCGGCGACGACCTTCAAACCGAGATTGCGGGCGAGCGTAATGATGATGCGAACGATCTCGCGGTTTTCCGGGTCGTTATCCATGTGCAAAATGAAAGCGCGATCGATTTTCAAGGTGTCGACAGGAATCCTGCGCAAGCGGCTGAGGGATGAGTACCCGGTACCGAAATCGTCGATGCTCAAGCGAACACCAAGGGCTTTCAATTGCGAGAGCACATGGCCAGATTTTTCGGCGTCACCCATAGCTATGGTTTCGATGATTTCCAGTTGCAAACAATGCGGATCGACCCCACTCTGCTCCAGGGACTGGCGGAGCGCGTCGACCAAATCCGGCTGCGCGAAATCTTTGGCAGTGATGTTCACGCTTATGGTTAAAGGCGGACTGGAAGGGAATTCAGACTGCCAAGCCCGGAGATGTTGAAAGGCCTCGAGCCACAGTTGCCGATTCATGGGGACTATGAGGCCAATCTCCTCAGCAACCCCGATGAACTCGAGCGGCGGAACCAGACGCTCGGGGCGTTGCCACCGCGTCAAGGCCTCGAAGCCTGTGATTCTGCCGGTTTGCAACGATACGATTGGCTGGTAGTGAACACGGAATTCTCGCTGGTCGAGCGCCCTGCGCAGGTCTGTCTCCAGTTGCAAGCGCTTTACGGCGTTGGCATGCATGGCCGTATCAGAAACTTCGCAACGGGCCTTTCCCGACCGCTTGGCGCGATACATGGCCATATCGGCGTCGCGCAACAGTTCCTCCGCCTGGGTATGGGGACTGGCGCTCGATGCAATTCCGATGCTGGCTGAAATAACTATTTCCTGCTTATTGACGACAAAGGGGATCGTCAGTTCCGCTTGAATTCGTTCCGCAACCCGCACGGCTTCAATGGGATCTCTGATGTCATCCAACAGGATGGTAAATTCATCCCCGCCGAGCCTAGCCAACCTATCGTCGTTGGCGGGCCTGTCAAGTTCTTCGCGCTCGCGCGCACGCGAGACGGTGTCAGCACGCCGCACTGAGTGCTTCAATCTCTGCCCGATTTGAATCAGCAGCTCATCGCCGGCGCTGTGGCCCAGGCTGTCATTGATGATCTTGAATTCGTCGATATCAATAAGCAAGACCGCGAATTTGTAGTTGGATTGCCTTTTCGAAAGGCTCAGCGCGTGTTGCAACCGGTCCATGAACAAGGCGCGGTTGGGCAGGTTGGTTAGGCCGTCGTGGAATGCATTGTGTACCAGCAGCTCCTCGGCTCGTTTGCGCTCGGTGATGTCGCGGTTCACAATCACCAATTGGCCCGTTTGACCTCTTGAGTTTCGAATTGCGCACGCGGTCGATTCCAGGGTCCGCCAGGAACCGTTCTTGTGACGTATCCGATATTCCACCCGCTCTCCCCGGCCGGTCCGCCGCGCTTTGTCTGCAGCCTTCAGTACCCGGGGTTGGTCGTCGGGATGAATTTGTTCGATCGCCGATGTAGCCTTCAACTCCTCGGGAGAATACCCGAGAACTTTCTGATACGCGGGGCTGTTGTACAGGCGCCGGCCATCGCTGTCGACGAGCGCGATCATATCGGCGGCGTTTTCGCTGATCAGTTGGAAGAGTTGATCCCGCTCGGCCAGTTGGCGTCGAATGCGCTGAAGCTGCAAGTATTGGTACACCGAGTAAACATCGAAGAGTAATACAAGAGCCGATAGCCCACGGACCCATTCCCTCAGATCGAACCAGTACGCAGCATCGGTCTGCTGTTTAAACCAGGGGAAAGTGAAGGAGACGATACCTAGGGTCAATGCCAGCGTTACCGCAACCGCGAAGCCCCACAGCCACCATTCACGTCCTTCGATGCGGCCCACTTCCAGGGGAATCGCCCCGGAGCTTTCGTCGCTCACAGGTTGGGATGTTTCCTGATCCATTCGGTGGACGTTCCTGCGCAAGTTGACCAGCAGTCTAACCGGGGGAGCTAACTGAGCGAGAGTTACGAAAGTTAACCGGTCGGGAAACCGACATTACCAAGGATGACCTTAGATATCGATATCGACGAATGGCGAAGTCGGTTATCTAAGCGAGAGGTGCATGGATTGAATTGGGTCGAATGAAGAGCGGTCTCGCTTTTGGCCGAGACAAGGCTCCCTTATCATTGTGCTTTCTGAAACCACCGGGCAACCGGCTCCGGCAGGCGCTGTTCGATCCTGCGCGAGAGCCAGGCCTGTAATACTAACCTTCTGTCGGACGAAATTGACTGGAACTGCAGCCCGGCGCGACCGATGTTGTCGCACCAGCAGATCTCGGCGTCCAGCTCGAATGCGGTCGGTTCGTCTGGAAGCTTGAATTGGACTTTAACTGTGGCGCCCGGCTTAAAACTGACCATGGTATTGACGGCCAGACCCCCTTCGCTGATATTCAACATCTCACAGGGGATTTGCGCCCTGCTGTCAATTTGGATCATCACTGGAGTGGTTACGGGGCAGCGAAAATAACGCCGATAGTCACGAATGATCTGACCCAGGACCGCCTTTAATGTGCTTGCGATCAAATTCGCGGTCAATGGTTTTTGCATGACAAAGTTTGACTGAACTTGAGAGCTCGCTTGCGGGTGAGAATTCACCAGGGCAAAGGTCACAGAATGCTGATTGGTTGGGGAGAGCCGAATGCGTTCGAGTAGATGCGGGAACCGCTCGCCCAATGTGAGATCGACGACGATTGCCTCGAATTTCCGCGTATTAATAAGGCTGGCGGCGGTGGCCAACTCGGAACAAACGTCCACGGTAATCGCGAACTGCTGCATCGCATTCGTTAGTTGTTCGACGGCGGTGGGATCGTTGGATACGAGCAGCGCACGACCTACAATCGGAGGCGGCGGCGGAGAGACACTACAGCTACTCATGATTTGACAAAGCGTCAACTATTCAGTAATTTGACTCCGCACTTATAAGACCATTGTCTCCAAAATCTAAGAAACGAACGTTATTTCCGCGTGTGGTCGGAAAACCGACACCGTAAAGAAAATGTATGCGAGAGGCTTGCCCGGTTTCTTGCCGAACGTAGGGAAGTAGGGACAAGCCCGAGAATGTAGTGAACTGAATGCCAAACCGACATTTTGGCCTACCGCTCAGGCCAGCGCCAGGGACCTCTACAGATTTAGATTCTGTGGACCGGCGAAGCGAGATCGCGCGCTCGTCCGAATCGGAGTTTGTGGAAAACCTCGCTCGCGAAGCTGGCCTACACACCTTTCCCAACGATCTAACCAGGATGTTGTATTTGGCTTCTCTCAGAGATTGTAATAGTGGCCGTTACCTTCATCCTCAACTCTCTCCAAAGATGGGCACAGAAGCGGCGGATCGCGGGTTATGCGCGTGCCATAATCAGGTTTTCCGGCGCTTGTTGAAGACACCGATATCGAAATACGTGGTTCAAATGGAGGAGTACATTCGTTACACTCGAGAAGCGAGAGACACAGTCCTGACCACTTGGCAATCCCTCAAGGCATACCGTGC
>JASHOU010000216.1 GCA_030038475.1 Terriglobales bacterium
AATTCTGTGGAGTTAGGGTCGTCTCCGTTCGAGTCATGATTTCCTCCTTAATTGGTATTCGGCGGGGATGCTTATGGCTAGCTTGAACCCACGCCTTCATCTTATCGCGATAGAAGAATTACCGCAGACTGGGCAGAGGTTATACGGTCGGCGGAAGCGTGAAAGCGTTAGCGCGCGCAAGCCACCGCGCTGACGAACCACGTTCGGAACTATGAAAATCAATAAGAAAGCTTGATTTCCACAGCATTATGGGTTTACTGAGGAGTACAATTCGATTTGGCAGCCGAAATGCGGCGCCAATTCCTAATCACTCGGAAAAGGAAAGGATTTCTCTACAATGTGGAAGCCCACGAACCAACCTGCCACACCCGGTCGTCCGGCTGAACCGGAGCGTCCGAGCCCGAGCGCTGTGACGACGGCACCGCTGGCGACGAGCGAGCCTGCGGCTGTGCCGCGTCCGGTCTCGACCACCACCTCCGATCAGGCTACCATTGGCAAGTCGCTGGTGATTAAAGGAGAAGTGACCGGCTCCGAGTCCTTATATATTGATGGACGTGTGGAGGGGTCGATCAACCTGAGCGGCAATCGAGTGACCATCGGTCGCAATGGGGTGGTTTCGGCGAACATCAGCGCGCGGGAGATTGTGGTGCTGGGCAAAGTTCGCGGCAACCTCACGGCGAGCGACCGCGTGGATATCCGCAGCGACGGTTCGTTGACCGGCGATGTGGTGGCGGCGCGCATCTCGATCGAAGATGGCGCGTTCTTCAAGGGCGGCATCGACATTCGCAAGGCGGGATCGAAGCCGGAGGAAGTTTCCAGCACGAAGAGCGTTTCGAGCGCCATTCCGGAGCCGGCGATTGCGGCAAGGGCGTAGCTTCGGCGTTAGGCGTTAGGCGTTAGGCGTTAGGCGTTCGGCTTGGGATTATTGGCGAAAAAGATCAGGCATTCCTCTCATTGAGGAATGCCTTTTTGTCTTGGTGAGTGCGTGCGGCCAATTCCCTACCTTCATTGGACGAATTACGATGGTTCGGGTGTCGGCAGAGACTGAAGATCATCGGCAAAGCGACGCATCAGGCGAGCCAGGTCTTGAAGATCGCGTTTGCTCCACTTCGAGAACAGTACGGTCGCCATTCGTTCGCGGGCCGCATCAATGGCGCTTGTCATTTCTTTGCCTTTGGCGGTGATTACGGCTTCGCGCACCCGGCTATCAGTTTTCGAGGGATGTCGGTTGATTAGGCCGAGGCCATCGAGCTTGCTGATTTGCCGGCTTACGGTCGTGTAATCCCTGCCAACTAACTCGGCCAATTCAACGACACCAATAGGGCCCTTGCGCTCAACGACAATCAACAACGGAAACAGGGCCCGATCGAGTGAAACCCCCGCTTCCTGCAACAGCGCGCTGTCACGCTGCGGCCTGTTCATAAGGCCCACTAGATCAACCAGCGTGTGGTGAAGCTGGCGAATTTCTTTATGCATGACGCATTTTCTCATTGACAACATAACTCGGTATATGTGTATAATACACATATAAAACCCGGAAGGAGCAAAACCATGAAAGCCGCAATCGTGTTGGAAGCGGGCAAAACACCCATCTATGCAGATTTCAAAGAGCCAGTCCCCGCAAATGGAGAAGTTCAGGTCACGGTGAGCGCCGCCGCGCTAAGTAACGTGGTTAAGAGTCGGGCATCCGGCACGCACTATAGTTCGCAATCCTGCTCGTCGAGTCAGCTGCCTTTCGTCGTGGGGATTGACGGGGTGGGGCAGCTCGAGGATGGCCGCCGTGTGTATTTTGTTCTTCCGAAAGCGCCGTTCGGAAGCATGGCCGAGAAGGCGGTAATTCGGCCTGCTCAATGTGTTTCGCTGCCGGACGATCTGGATGATGTGACCGCCGCTGCCATAGCAAATCCCGGCATGTCGGCATGGGCTGCGTTCAAGGAACGTGCCAAGCTCACGGCGGGGGAAACCGTCCTCGTAAACGGGGCGACAGGCGCGGCGGGACGTCTGGCGGTTCAGATCGCCAAATATATGGGCGCACGAAAGGTTATGGCGACGGGAAGAAATGCGGAGGCCCTGAAAGCACTGTCTCTCTTGGGGGCCGATGTGACCATCCATCTCGGTGACGGCGGCAACGCGTTTGAGGATGCCTTAAGGGAGCAATTCGGGGGCGATGGAATCGATGTTGTCTTGGACTATCTGTGGGGCGTAAGCGCAGAACGGATTATTATTGCCGGGGCAAAGGCGGGAAAAGAGGCCGTACCGATCCGGTTCGTACACATCGGCTCGGTGAGCGCACCGAATATTACCCTTCCTAGCGCGGCCCTTCGTTCTTCGGCAATCACGCTCATGGGAAGCGGCATCGGCAGCATTCCAGTGGACAAGATCCTGAAGTCAATCGGCGAATTGATGCAGGCAACTGTACCCGCCGGCTTCAAAATCGCGACCAAAACCTTTCCTCTTTCCGAAGTTGAACAGGTTTGGGCTGCGGCGAATAGCATGCCACGCAGCGTGTTTCGGATGCCGTGAACCGGGCTTGCTTTCTTCGCGGGAGTCGCTTAGGGTTCCTTGCCGGCGGCGAAGGTTTCGGATGCCCCGCCTTCGGCGACTCGTGGAAAGGACGTCGGTTTTTTCCGGCGAAGATCGGCAGGGAGCTCCGAACGTAATAGCCATAACCCGGCGGCTACCGCCGCGGCCCAAGTTAAAGAGCCGAGCGCCAATGCTTCCAAATCGGCTTGGCTGCCATTCAGCGCGATGCCGCGCGTGACCTCATAACTCAATCCACCGGAAATCGCGCCTACGCATGCGGCCTTGGATAACTCTCTCCAGTTCATTCCTGAGAGCGGAACCATGCCGCGAATGTGTAACAGCAACGCAATCGCGATGGCGTTCGCGGTGATTCCCAGATCCGATGCGATGGCGAGTCCCGTGACCGAGAGCGTGCGGAAGAATAGAGAGTAGATGGGCAGTGACGCAACCGTGATCAGACTTGTGGCGATCATCGGAGTGAGCGTATTGCCGGAGGCATAGAAAGCTCGCGCATACAGCGCCTGACTCGACCACAACGCCAGAGAAAGCGAAAACCAGAAGAAGTACACGGCGGTCGATTCGGAATCGATGATGGTGAAATGGCCGCGGCGATAGACGAGATCGATGAGCGGAAGCGCGATGGCCATCATCCAGCCGGTGACGAGCAGCGATGCGGCCGTAATGCGATAGACGGAAGCATTCACGGTGGCGGCGAACTCGTCGAATTTCTTCTCACCGAACAGGCGCGAGAAAAACGGAAGTGACGCCTGGCCGGTGGCTTGCCCGAGAATGGCGATGGGCACGCCGAAGAGGCGCTTGGCGTAATTGAGGCGCGCGATGTCGCCAATGCCGCTCGAGGCGAAGTAGCGGAGGATCCAGTCGTCGGCGGTAACGAGTGAAACGCCGAGCATGAGCGGAATGGAAAGACGCACCCACTCGCGGAATGCAGGATTCGCAACGTCGAATGAAACGCGGTATCCGGTGCCGATTCTCGCTGCGCCGATGGCATTGACGAGGAACGGTCCGGCGATGCTGCCGATGAGCGCTCCGTAGGCGAGCGATGCTATGCCCATTTGGCGGCCGGCGACGACTCCACCGACGATGATGAAGACGTTATAGATCAGCGGACCGAACGCCGGCAGCAGAAACAGACGGTGCGAGAGAAGCACCGCGGAAACGACTCCTCCAACATAGAAGAAGATCTGCGCGGGCAACAGAATGCGTGTGAGGTGCACGCAGAGCCGCATCTGCTCGGAGGTGAAGCCGTGGAACATCCAGGCGGCAAATTGCGGCGTAAAAATTTCGGCGACGATTGTGCCTGCGATAAGCACCGCGGTCATCACGGTGATGATGATGGAAAACGTTTGTTGCGCGTCGCGCTCGCGTTTTTCGGCGAGAAAGCGCGTGTAGATGGCGATAAAGGTGATCGAAGCGGTGCCGCCGGCGACGATGTAATTCAGCCAGTCGGGCAGGGTGAACGCGGCCACGTATGCGTCGGTTTGCTGGCCGGCGCCGAAAGCGTAGGCGATGTAGGCTTCGCGAATGTATCCGATCACGCGCGAGAGCGTGATGGCCGACATCAGCAACAGCGTTGCGGAAAACGCGGTGTGCTGATGAGACGGACGAAAAAAGTGCAGAAGGCGCATTGTTTGCAGAGTAACGCATCCCGCGATGGTTGGGAGAGTTATTGGCGGGATGGAATCGGGAATGGCAATTGGCTTTGTCTCAAGGAGCGCTGACTCAAGTAACGCCTTCGGTTGCCGTTGGGGGTTACGCGGCGATCATAGCCGCGATATACTGTTAACAGGTCATGCGTTCAAACGGCTACATTTCGCGTTTCTGTATTGCGTCTCATCTGTCGCATCCCGTTTCGTATCCCGCGAATTGCTGGATCGAGGGACGCGCTTGTCCTCGCCGGTATCTTTCTTTGCTCCCTTCGCACGTGCGTGCCAATCTGTTTGGCAGCGACTAATTTTTTTCCTCTCCTACGGCTGCGTGTTTAGCTTTTAGCCCTTAGCTTTTGGCTCTTAACTACTAGCCACTGGCTTCTGGCGACCTTGAACCGGATTGCTAATCGCAAATCAGCATTGCAGATCCGAAAACTGGAGATCGCAAACCGGCGATCCCTTACGAGAATTGAGGAGAACTCCGATGACGACCAAGACTTTGACGATCGGCCCCAAGCTGAAGACGGCGCTTCCGGGACCGAATGCCCGGCGCATTCTGGCTGGCGACGAGAAGTATGTTTCACCTTCGTACACGCGTTCCTATCCGCTGGTGGCCAAGCGCGGCCGCGGCGTTGTTGTCGAGGATGTGGATGGCAACGAGTTCTTCGATTTTTCGGCGGGCATTGCCGTGGTCTCGACCGGTCACTGCCATCCGGAGGTGGTTGCGGCCATTCAAAAGCAGGCTGGCGAGCTGATCCACATGTCGGGCACCGATTTTTATTACGAGTCGCTGGTCACGCTGGCGGAACGGCTCTCGAAGATTGCGCCCATGCCGGGCCCGCACAAGATTTATTACGGAAACTCGGGAGCCGAGGCGATTGAAGCGGCTCTGAAGCTGGCGCGCTATCACACCAAGCGGCAACAGGTGATCGCGTTTCTGGGTGCGTTCCATGGGCGGACGATGGGCGCGCTTTCGCTGACCGCATCGAAGCCGCAGCAGAAGCGCCGTTTCTCGCCGCTGGTGCCGGGAGTGACGCATGTGCGCTACCCCGATGTGTATCGCGGTTGCGAGGGTGGTCCGCAGGATGCCGAAAAATTTGCGCTCGGCTGCGCGCGCTATATCGAAGACAAATTGTTCAAGACCATCCTCGCGCCCGAGGAAGTGGCGGCGATTTTTGTCGAGCCGGTGCAGGGCGAAGGCGGATACGTTGTTGCGCCGACAATCTTCATGCAGGAACTGCGGCGTATCTGCGACAGGCACGGCATTCTGCTGGTGGTGGATGAAGTGCAGAGCGGCATCGGCCGCACGGGAAAATGGTTTGCGGTCGAGCACACTGGCGTGCAGCCGGATATTGTCTGCATGGCAAAGGGCATCGCTTCAGGGATGCCGCTGGGCATCACGCTGAGCAAGGCTGAAATCATGGATTGGGTGCCGGGATCGCATGCTTCAACGTTTGGTGGAAATCCCATCTGCATTGCCGCGGCGCTGGCCACACTCGATGTGATCGAAAAAGAAGGACTGCTGCGCAATTCCCACGAGGTCGGCGAGCACATGATGAAGCGAATGGCCGACTGGCCGCGCAAGCACAAGATCGTCGGCGATGTTCGCGGACGCGGCTTGATGATCGGAATCGAGATCGTGAAAGACCAGCAGACCCGCGAATACGGCGCGAGCGAGCGAGACCGCATCGTGGAGCAGGCGTTCGAGCATGGCGTGTTGTTTTTGGGATGCGGTCCGAGCACAATTCGCATTGCGCCGCCGCTGATCGTTACCAAGGATGAAGCGGACGTGGCCATCGACGCGCTGGAGGACTCGATTGCGAGCGTGGAAGCTTTAAAGGCCGCCGGGAACGCATGATTGCCGGAGTTACGTAACCGCCGAATGGCCTTGAAACCGCTTGCCGCGTCTGCGACGCGGCACTTCAGCGTCGCAAGCGTAAGACGGGTCAATTCCCTTCTCTGTAAAAAGAGGACTATGGGCGACAGTACATTGCGCGAGCTCGTGCATGGCAAAGGCTCCCATGTCGATCCGGTTGCCTGCATCGAGGATCTCTCGGCGGAACTGGCGGCCCGGACTGTGGCGGGGTATCCGCACTCCATCTGGCAGATCGTTCTGCACATGAATTACTGGATGGAGCATGACCTCGCCAAAGTTGCGGGCGAGAATCCTCCATATCCGGATCATGCAATTGAAAGTTGGCCGGAGCATCCGAATCCGGCGCAGGGGCGAGCCGCCGAAGAAGTGTGGCAATCCGCGGTTGGGCGATTTACCGAGTTGCTGAGCCGGCTGGAACGGCTTGCCGAATCCGATGCCAACGAGTTGGCGCGAACGTTGCAGTATCCCGGGCCGGGGCAAACGTCGCGCGAGTCCTTGTCCCGCGAGTCTACGGTTCACGCCATGCTCTGGCAGATTGTTGGGCACAACAGTTATCACGCCGGGCAGATTGCATTGCTGCGAAGGCAATTCGGGGCGTGGCCTCCGCGAGATGGTGGCGATAGCTGGTGACTTGACCGGAGCTGTTCGCAGAGGACGGCGCTTGACACGTCCTTACAGATAAGGCGTCACGAATTCTACCGAACGCGCGGTGAGCCGCATCACATCCCACTCGTGCGCTGCGCGATACGGTAAGCATGGAGTCGTTTGCATGTTTGCCGGACGCCTGACGCAAGCCACGCTGCGCACGCTCGATTGGCTGGCGGAGCGCACGCTTCCGCCCGAGGACCTGCCCGCGCACCAGCGCACCGGGCAGCGCGGCGAAGAGGCGGCATATTTCTATCTGCGGCGGCGCGGTTACGTGATCATCGCGCGCAACTTTCGCTCACCCAATCATCGCGGTGAACTCGATCTAGTCGGTTGGGATGGGGACGTGCTTTGCTTTATCGAGATCAAAACCCGCACCACGCGTGCCGTCAAGCCCGCCGAAGCCGCGGTAGACCGGTATAAACAAAAGGAGTTGGCGCTGGTGGCGCGTGACTTTCTGCGCCACATGCCTCCTTCGTGCCAATGGCGCTTCGATGTTCTTGCCGTATACTATGACCGCGGCGACAGCCGACCCTCGTTCGAGCTGCTGCAAAATGCGTTTTCCGCATCGAGCCATCGTGGGTTTGGGGATTCTTATTGAAAGGATTTAGTACGTGCCTGAACTGAGAAAAGACCCAATCGTGGGCCGATGGGTGATTATTTCCACGGATCGCGCCAAGCGGCCGACGGATTTTGTGCGCGAAGCGGTAAAGATCAAGGGCGGATTTTGTCCGTTCTGTTATGGCAATGAGAACAAGACTCCGCCGGAGATTCTGGCGTACCGGCCGGGTTCGAATGGCAACACTCCGCCGAAAGACAGTCCGGGATGGACGATCCGCGTGGTTCCGAATAAATTCCCCGCGCTCGGCATCGAAGGCAATCTGAACAAGCAGGCCGAGGGCATGTTCGACAAGATGAATGGCATCGGCGCCCACGAGGTGGTGATCGAGACGCCGGATCACAATGCCACGCTGGCCGGGTTGCCGGCGAAAAAAATCGAAGACGTTTTGTGGGCGTTTCGCGACCGCATTCTCGATCTGAAAAAAGACCGGCGCTTCAAATATATTCTGTTGTTCAAAAACCACGGAGAAGCGGCCGGCGCTTCTCTTGAGCACTCGCATTCGCAGTTGATTGCGCTGCCGATTCTGCCGATATATGTGGTGGAAGAACTGCAAGGGGCGAAGCAGTATTACATCTACAAAGAGCGCTGCGTTTTCTGCGACGGCATCCGACAGGAGATGGATAGCGGCATTCGCGTGGTGGCGGAGAACGAGGATTTTCTGACGCTCGCTCCGTACGCTCCGCGATTTCCGTTTGAAACCTGGATTCTGCCCAAGCGGCACGAATCGGCCTTTGAGAACTCGTCGTCGCATATGTTTGAAAATCTGGCGAAGGCGATCAAACTGCTGCTGATGAAAGCCGACCGCGTGCTCGATAATCCTCCGTATAACCTGGTGGTGCATACCTCGCCGGCGCAGGATCCGGCGAACGAGTATTACCACTGGCATATCGAGTTCATGCCCAAGTTAACCAAGACCGCGGGATTCGAGTGGGGGACTGGTTTCTACATCAATCCCACGCCACCGGAAGAGGCGGCACGGTTTTTAAGAGAGGCAAGCGTGGAAGAGGGGACGGGGCAAACCGTGGGCACGCGGTAAGCTAAAGAGAGGCCGAGACGGAGTCTCCTTCAAAGTCGGTAAAGAGTGAGGCCGCCTATCCTTGCGTTCTGTCCAGAACCTCGGCGTGCCACGCCATCTGGATGGCTTCGAGCTTGGCTTCGTTCGACTTCGAGGGATCGTCTTTGAAGTCGGGCAACGCGGTTACATACTTGTGCAGGTCGGTGAAGCGGACGGCGAGCGGGTCGAGTTCGGGATGGGTTTCGGAGAGAAGGATTCCGATATCGTCGGCGTCGGACCAAGTTAGTTGTTTGGGCATGAATATCTCCAGATGCCAGAGTTCAATGTTTCGAGGTTTCAGAGTTTCAATGTCTTAGGGTTTCAGTGAAACACCAATTCGGAGCTTCAACGCTTCGACAGCATTTTGTGGTCAACGACGACTTCAAAGTCTTGGATCATTGCAACCTTGAACCATTGAAACTTTGAAACCTTTTCACTTCTAATGCTCTTCCGAGACGTAATTCCGGTTCCACGCCGGGATCTCCACCACCACCTTGCCCGGCTTCTTGATCACCGTCTGGCATCCGAGACGCGAGTTTAGTTGAAGATCGGCGGCCATGTCGAGCTTGTCGGCTTCGTCGTCTTCCATTTCCGTGAGCAGACCGGCGCCTTCTTTCACCCAGACGTGGCAGGTGGTGCAGGCACAGTTGCCTCCGCAGGCGTGGTCGAGACGAACGCCGAAGTTGAGCGCGACATCGAGCAGCGACTCTTCCTTGCCATGGTCTTTGTAGGGCAGCTTGCCGTGCTCGAAGGTTACAGTTTTGCCTTCGGGCAGAAATGTGACTTCAACGGTGTTTTCTGTGGCGGCATCTGCAATTGCCGTGCCGGCGTTGTTTGTTTTTTCTTCAGACATAGTGCTCCAAAATAACGTTTCAAGGTTTCAAAGTTTCAGGGTTTCAAGTTCACCATGTCGTACCAATCTGAGTAGCTTCACGCTGAAACTTTGAGAACTATGAAACCTTGAAACCTGCAATCTCGAACGTTTCCCTCTCATTTGAATTCCGCTTTTGCCACGGGATGGCCCGCCTGCGGCGCTTCTTCCAGATCGCTGTCAGCGTCGTCCATGGCTTTTCCCTTCAGCGCCGTCGAAACGACCGTATCCATCATCAGCTCCGCCAAATGCATGGTGGCCTGGTTCAGAGCGTCGATCGAGGCGCGGATGGCGTGATAATCGTCTCCATCTTTCACGTTGATCAGAGCTTTTTCCAGAGCCTCAACGTTGCGTCGTTCGTCGTTTGTGAGTTGCTGCCACGCCTGATTCTTTTTTCCTTTTGCCAGCGCAGTCAGAATTGTATCGGCTTCGCGGCGCGCCTCAATGATTTGCCGCTGGCGAAAATCATCTTCGGCGAAATCGAACGATTCGAGCAGCATGTTCTCGACCTGCTCGTCGGTGAGGCCGTAACTGGGCTGCACATCGATTTCAGCTTCTTTGCCGCTGCGCTGCTCGCGCGCGGAGACACGCAAGATTCCATTGGCGTCGATGAGAAACTTCACTTCGATGCGCGGCATGCCGGCGGGCATGGGCGGGACGCCCTTAAGATCGAAACGAGCCAGCGAGCGGCAATCCCGCGCCAGTTCGCGTTCGCCCTGCAGCACGTGAATGGCGACGTTGGTCTGGCCATCGACCTGCGTGGTGTAGTACTGCGTGGCCGAGGCGGGGATGGTGGAATTACGCAGAATGATTTTGTCGGTCACGCCGCCCGCCACTTCGATTCCCAAAGACAACGGAGTCACGTCGAGCAGCAGCATGTCTTGCGTGATTTCGGAGCCGCCGCCGAGAATCTTTGCCTGCACGGCCGCGCCGAGCGCCACCACTTCGTCGGGATTGAGATCGGTGTGCGGCACGCGGCCGAAAAGATCCTGCACCAACTGGCGAACTTTGTGGATGCGCGTTGAACCGCCAACCAGCACCACCTCGTCGATCTGCTCGGGCTTCAAATTCGCGTCTTTCAGCGCCTGCTTGCAGGGGCTAACTGTGCGATCAACGATCGGCTGCACCAAGTGCTCGAAAAGCTCGCGCGAAATTTCGCGCTGATATTTTTTCCCTCCGGGGAGATCGACATCAAGCTTCGCCGTCAGCTGCGACGACAGCGCAATTTTGGCTTCGATGACTGCTTTGCGAATGCGCGCCACAGCTTCGCCGTTGCGGCTGACATCGATTGCAAGATCGCCGCGAATGTCGTCGAGCGCGAGCGCGATCAGCAGATTGTCGATATCGTCGCCGCCGAGATGCGTGTCGCCGTTGGTCGCGATGACTTCGAAGATTCCGTCGTGCAGCTTGAGGATGGAAATGTCAAAGGTGCCGCCGCCGAGATCGTAAACCGCGACGACGCCGTTTTTCTTCTTGTCGAGACCATAGGCGAGCGATGCGGTTGTGGGTTCATTGACGAGCCGCAAAACATTCAGTCCGGCGATGCGGCCGGCATCTTTGGTCGCCTGGCGCTGCGCGTCGTTGAAATAGGCCGGAACGGTGATGACAGCATGGGTCACGGGCGAGCTGAAAAAGCGTTCGGCGTTGCGCTTGAGCTGGCGCAGGATGAACGCCGAAATTTCCGGTGGCGTGTAGGTTCGCTCGCCGATCTTGAGGCGCAAAACCTCGCCGGGCTGGAGATCGTCGGCGAGCTGAAACGGGAACAGCTTGAGCTCTTCTTGGATGTCTTCAATGCCGCGGCCCATCAGCCGCTTGACGGAGTAGACCGCGCGCTCCGGCGTTTCGATCAGGTACTTGCGCGCGGCATTGCCGACTACGATCTGATTGGTTGCATCGAGCGCAACCACCGACGGAACGAGATTCAGCCCGTCTTCTCCGGGAATGACGACCGGGAAGTCTCCCTGCATGTAGGCCACGAGTGAATTCGCGGTGCCGAGATCGATGCCGACGATGAGATCAGAACTCATTTGTAATTTGTGATTGGTAATTTGTAATTTGAAGTGCGTATGGGCGAAATCGCAATTACAAATTTCAAATTACCGATTGCAAATTTATTCCACTGCCTCGTTCACATCGCGCAACAGGTTGCGGATGTAATTCCTGCGGTTGAGCAAATCCAGCATCGTGGCCAGGATTTTCGGCCTGTCCACTTCCCTGCCGTTGTCGATGGTTTCATCCCACTTCTTCCATTCGGTTTTCAGATCGTGAAGAAGCGCGTCGTGTTTTTCTTCCAATGAAAGTTTCGCCTTGCCGATTTCTTCGAGCAAAGCCGGATCGTCTTCGCCCAGCTTTTTTTGCGCGCCCAGTTCTTCGAGATGCATGTTCAGTTCGAAAACTTCCTCCAGAAGATCGGGTGGAACGACCTGCTTTTTCAATTCGCCGGTCGCGCGCGCTTTTTCCGTCGCCTGTTTCGACTGCTCTTCCAGTTCGATGCCTTCGAGTCGCAACAAATATTCGGTGCGCTTGATGGGATCTTTCAGCGTGCGGTAGGCGTCGTTGAGCATGGAACTTTGTTCGAGACTAAAGGCACGTTCCTCGGGGTTCGCCTGCGCAAACAGGTCGGGATGGAGGCGGCGGCTCAGCGCGTAGAATTCTTTTTCCAGGGAGGCCGTGTCGAGGTCGAGCTTGGCCGTAAATCCGAAGAACATGAAATAGTCGACCGGAACCGGCGGCTGCACTTTGCCGCATGAACTGCAGAAATGCACGGCGCGCATGGTGCCGCAGGACCAGCAACGGGGAGTAGCTTCTGCGGGCGCTTGCCCGGGAATAATTATCGACGATTTGGATTCCGTATTTGCCATAACAAAATTTAGGGCGAGCGCGCGGCCCGCCCTGAATAACAACGAAAACCAGGACGGGCGAGACGCCCGTCTTTACTCTTCACGTCTCCACTTCACTCCCGTTACGAGAAAGAGCTTCCGCAGCCGCAGGACTTGGTCGAGTTGGGATTCTTGAAGACGAAGCCCTGCTGCATCAGGGTTTCCTGGTAATCGAGAGTCATCCCGTGCAGATAGATGAAGGACTTGGGGTCGACAAAAACCCGTACATCGTCGAACTGAAAGACGCGGTCGCGCTCGCGCGGCTGCGTATCGAAGCGGATGTTATATGTCAACCCGGAGCAGCCTCCGCCCTGCACGCCCAAGCGCAAGCCACCCTGCTCCGGTGAAATATTTTCCTTCGCCATTGCCGAACGAATTTTCCTAAGCGCGTTGTCGGTCACCTGAATGCCCTTGGCCGGAGCCGCGAGCGTGGGGCGTTCAACGATTTTGAGCGTGTCTTCCATGGTTCGCTTCGTCCCAGGTTAGCGCCCAAAAGAGGGGCGCGAACCTGGGGCACCTTCGCTCACGGCTCGCAACTTTTGTTACTGCACCGTTTGCACGGCCGCGGGCTTGGTCGCTTCCTGCTTCTTCTTCCAGTCGCCGATGGCAGCGCGGATCGCGTCCTCGGCCAGCACCGAGCAGTGAATCTTGACCGGCGGCAAAGCCAGTTCCTTCACGATCTCAGTGTTCTTGATCTCGAGCGCCTGATCGACCGTCTTGCCCTTGACCCACTCGGTGGCGAGCGAAGACGATGCGATGGCCGAGCCGCAGCCGAAGGTCTTGAACTTGGCGTCTTCGATGACGTTGGTCTGCGGATTTACTTTGATCTGCAGCTTCATCACATCGCCGCACTCGGGCGCGCCCACCAGGCCGGTGCCCACGTCGGCGCTCGACTTATCCATGGAGCCAACGTTGCGTGGATTGTTGTAATGGTCGATTACTTTATCGCTGTATGACATCTTTCACCCCTTCAGGTTTCAAAGTTTCAAAGTCTCAAGGTTTCAATGACTACCCCACCGAGTCCTCAGGGCTGCAAGTTTCATCGTTCCTGACTTTGGAACTTTGAAACCATGAAACTTTGAAACCCTGAAACCTTGCTTCTAATGTGCCTCTGCTGCCCACTTCACATTTTTCAGGTCCACGCCTTCTTTCGCCATTTCGTAGAGCGGCGAAAGCTCGCGCAGACGCAGAACCGTTTCCACCACGCGGTCGGCCACGTAGTCGACTTCAGCTTCTGTGTTGAAACGTCCGATGCCAAAGCGGATCGAGCTGTGCGCCAGATCGTCGCCCGTGCCGAGCGCCTTCAATACATAAGATGGCTCAAGGGTCGCCGAGGTGCATGCCGAACCGCTGGAAACCGCAATATCGTTGATACCCATCAGCAACGACTCGCCTTCGACATAGGCAAAACTGATATTCAGGTTGCCCGGCAGGCGGTGCTCCATCGAGCCGTTGATGTAGACCTCATCGAGGCGGCTCATGATGCTGTTTTTCAGGTGATCGCGCAGGCCCGCTAGTTTGACAGATTCCTGGGGCATTTCTTCCATCGCAAGCGAACACGCCTTGCCCAGGCCGACAATACCGGGAACATTCAAAGTGCCGGACCTCATGCCGCGCTCGTGCCCGCCGCCGTCGATGAGCGGAACGATCTGCACGCGCGGATTCTTGCGGCGAACGTAGAGCGCGCCGGCGCCCTTCGGGCCATAGAGCTTGTGCCCCGTGATGGAGGCGACATCGATGTTCATCTTGTTTACATCAATCGGAATCTTGCCGATCGCCTGCACCGCGTCGGTGTGGAAGATAACGCCACGCTCGCGGCACAGCTTGCCGATTTCGGCGATGGGCTGCAGCACGCCGATTTCGTTATTGGCCGCCATGATTGTGACCAGGATCGTCTTGTCATCCATGGTGCGCTTTAAGTCGTCGAGATCGATCAAGCCATCTTTCTGCACCGGCAAATAGGTCACGCGGAAGCCAAACTTCTCCAGATGCTTGCAGGTGTCGAGGACCGCTTTATGCTCGGTAACCGCGGTAATGATGTGGTTACCCTTCTCGCGATACATCTCCGCGACACCTTTGATGGCGAGGTTGTCGCTTTCGGTGGCGCCGGAGGTGAAAATGATCTCTTTTGGGCTCGCGCCGATCAGCTTGGCAATGCGCTCGCGCGACAACTCAACCGCTTCTTCCGCGACCCAGCCAAAAGGATGATTGCGGCTGGCGGCGTTGCCGAACTTCTCCATGAAATAGGGCAGCATTTCTTCCAGAACCCGCGGATCCATCGGCGTGGTCGCGTGATTATCCATATAAATCGGCAGCTTGATGCCGTTGGGAGCAGTGCGCTGCTCGTGATCGTTTAGGGTCGCCTTGTTGCCGTTCGTGCTCATGATTGCCGTTTCTCCTACGCCGCCCCTGAAGGGGCATTATTTTTTCTAACGCTTGCGGCATCGCTAAAGCGATGCCCTGATACAAAGCATTGCTGCTACACCATTGCTACGAAATCGTTATCAACTCCGCCGGCTTTCTGTCCCCTGGCTTTTTTTCTTCCTGCTTTACCAGATCGATGATCTCCGGCTCTTCTTTCATCTGCGAAATTTTGATGTTCTTCAGCACCTGCTCGATGCTTTCATTCACCTTGCGCAGCGGCTCGCGAATGGTGCAGCGGTCGCTCTGATCGCATTCGCCGCGCACGGTTACGCACGAAGTAATAAACAGCGGGCCGTCGATCGCCTTGATCACTTCAAAAGCCGAAATCATCTTCGGATCGCGCGTCAGCGTGTAACCGCCGTTCATGCCATGCTGCGACCGCACCAGACCGACCTTCGCCAGCCGTTGCAGAATCTTCGCCAGCGCTTCGTGCGGAATGCCGTAGGCTTCGGCAACATCCTTGGCGCTGCAAGCCCCGTGATTCGAATGCTCGGCCAGATGTTTCATGGCCATGAGCCCGTAATCTGCCTTTTTGGTCAGCTTCAGCATGTCTTCTTAATGACGACTCCCAGTTGCTGAATGCCGACCGATTCAGTCGGGTATAACTCCGACTCTTTCGGTCGTATTTAGATTCTAACCGCCGCCAGCTATTCACGCAAGCCCAAGCAGGTAGTGGTTCAACTTTGCAGTTGAACGGTAAGTTTTAGCAGGTAAGCGGGTTAGAGTTGCCGCCCGGCAGCCCCGACTCGAGCGGTACGGCATGGGATTCAAACGCGCCTGATTCTAGACCCTGTTCTTCAGACTTGACTCTTCAACCCCTGCAGCACCAGCCCGCAAAGTTCGTCGGCGAAGCTTTCTTCGAGCCTTATGTGGCGAATGAGAAACCGCATTAAAATCGGCCCGTAGAGTGAGTCGAGAATAAGGTCAAAGTCGCAGCCAGCGGGTAATTCGCCGCGATCCACACCGCGCTGCAAGGTTTGGTAAGCCTGTCTGCGTCTGGGCCACAGAAACCGGTCGCGATAGGCTTCAAGCAATTCGGGATCGGATTGGCCGCCAGCGAGGAGCGCGGCGACGACTTTGCCGCGCTCGGAGCGGAAGAGTCGAATCAGACGCCGCATCTGGAGATTCATGTCGCGTTGCACAGAACCGGTGTTGGGAAATTGCAGTTCTTGATCGGCACTGGCGGAAAAAGCGTCGGCCACGAGCGCGGCCTTGGTCGGCCACCAACGGTAGACAGTTGTTTTGCCAACATTCGCGTCGGCCGCGATGGCTTCGATGCTCAGCTCCGGGAATCCGTTTTCCTTCAGCAATTTCAAAGTGCTGCGCAGGATCGACTGGCGCGATTCCTCACTGCGTGGACGGCCCGGTGGACGCTTCTCGACGATTCCGTTACGTCCGTTGGCTCCGTTACTTCCGTTTCGGCCGCCCGCGTGGCGGATAGGATTTTGAGGCATAGCTAAAGTCTAATATAATTTAAATCCGAAACGTACTGTTTTGAATCTTTAACAGAAATCAGCAAGTCACTGGGAACCTGCGCCCTGCCAATAAAGTGGCGTCGAGCAGGTGCGGTGAACCCGGGCTTCAGTCGATAGTCGAAGGTAAATGGGCCGTCGTTAGGAAATTCGGCGGCATCCGGCGAACGACCATCGTCAGGCGAATGACCGTTTTGCAAGTCCTTTTATGTGGATAGTTGCCTTAGCGCTGCGCCGTCCGTACACCTTTGTGGTGATGGCGCTGCTGATCATTATTCTTACGCCGGTCACTATTCTGCGCACTCCAGTTGATATTTTTCCGGACATCAATATTCCCGTAGTCAGCGTGGTATGGAGCTATGACGGCATGTCGCCGAGCGAGATGGCGGACCGGATCGTGAGCAATTCCGAGCGCGGATTCACGGTCACGGTCAACGACATCGAGCATCAGGAGTCGTTGGCGGTACCGGGGAAGGCTGTGATCAAGATTTTTTTCCGGCCGAACGTCAACCTGTCGATGGCGATGACGCAAGTGACGGCAATGTGCCAGACCATACTGCGAGGATTGCCTCCGGGGACGACTCCGCCACTGGTCATTACCTATACGGCTTCGACGACGCCGATTGTGCAACTCGGCTTGAGCAGCAAGACGCTTCCGGAGCAGCAGGTTTTCGATCTGGCGCAGAATTTTCTGCGCACGCAGTTGACGACGGTGCAGGGTGCGGCGACTCCGTATCCATATGGCGGCAAGCCGCGGCAAATCCAGGTGGACCTCGATCCGGTCAAGCTCCAGACGTATGGGTTGGCGCCGGCCGACATTGTGAATGCGGTCTCATTACAGAACCTGATTCTGCCGGCGGGAACGACGAAGATCGGACCGACTGAATACAACGTGGAGATGAATGGCACACCGAATACCATCGCTCAACTGAACGATCTGCCGGTGAAGACGACGAACTCTTCGACACTTTACTTGCGCGACGTGGCCCACGTGCGGGATGGCTTCATTCCGCAGACCAACATCGTGCGGCAGGATGGCACGCGCGGCGTGCTGATGTCGATGTACAAACTGGGCGGCTCTTCGACGCTGACCGTGGTCGATGCCATCAAGGCGATGGTGCCGATCGCGTCGCAGTCGCTGCCGCGCGACCTGACCATCAAGGCTTTGTTCGACCAGTCGCTATTTGTGCGCGCCTCGATTCAGGGGGTGTTGCGGGAAGGCCTGATTGCCGCGGGTTTGACCGCGGCCATGATTTTGCTTTTTCTGGGCGACTGGCGGCCAACGATCATTATTGCGGTCTCGATTCCATTATCCATCTTTGTTTCGGTGATTCTGCTGAGCGCGCTGGGCCAGACCATCAACATCATGACCCTCGGAGGACTGGCGCTCGCGGTCGGCATTCTGGTCGATGACGCCACTGTGGAAATTGAAAACATCGAGCGCAATCTGGCCATGGGCAAGGAGATGAAGACGGCGATTCTCGACGGCGCGCAGCAGGTTGCCGTGCCCGCGTTTGTCTCGACGCTCTGCATCTGCATCGTGTTTCTGCCGATGTTCTTTCTGACTGGGGTCGCCAAATTTCTTTTCGTCCCCATGGCCGAAGCGGTCAGCTTCGCCATGCTCGCTTCCTACCTGCTGTCGCGAACGCTGATTCCCACGATGGTGATGTACATCATGCGTGGGCACGAGCATCGCGCCGTCAATCCGACGAACATTCTCGCACGATATCAGCGGGGGTTCGAGCGCTGGTTTGAGAGAGTTCGGCGGGGCTACCAGGGCTTGCTCGAGACTACGCTCGAGCATCGCAAGTTATTCGCCGTTGGCTTTGCCGGCTTTTGTTTCCTGTCGCTCGGGTTGGTCTTTTTTCTCGGGCAGGATTTTTTCCCGCAAGTAGATGCGGGTCTCATCCGGCTGCATTTTCGCGCCCGGCCGGGACTGCGCGTGGAAGAAACAGCGCGGCTGTGTGACGAAGTGGAGCAAGTGTTGCGCAGCGAGATTCCCGCACAGGAATTGCAGACCATGCTCGACAATATCGGCCTTCCCTATTCGAGCATCAATCTTTCCTACAGCAGTTCGGGAGTGATTGGCACGAACGACGCCGAGGTTCTGATATCGCTCAATCCGGAGCATCATCATCCGACTGCACAATACATCCGCCGTTTGCGGCATCTGTTACCGCAGAAATTTCCGGGGGTGGAGTTTTTCTTCCAGCCGGCCGACATCGTCTCCCAGATTCTGAATTTTGGCTTACCGGCTCCGGTCGATATTCAGGTTGTGGGCGCGGACATACGCACCAATTACGACATTGGGCAGAGAATCGCCAATCGCTTGCGCCTGATTCCCGGCGCGGCGGATGTGCACGTGCAGCAGATGATGAGCCTGCCCACACTTTTCCTGGACATGGACCGTACACGCATCAACCAGGTCGGAATGACGGCGCAAAACGTGGCGCAGAGCGTCCTGATCAGCTTGAGCGGAAGCTTCCAGACAACTCCGAACTTCTGGCTGAACCGAAGCAACGGAGTCACTTATCCCATCGCAGTGCAGGCGCCGCAGTACCGGGAAACTTCGCTGCAGAATTTGATGAACACGCCGGTTACGAACGGGACTGAATCGCCGCAGGTGCTGGGCAATCTGGTGCAACTGACGCCGGTGACGCGTCCCGCAGTGGTCAACCACTACAACGTGCAACCGGTGATCGATGTTTATGCCAGCACACAAGGACGTGATTTAGGCGGGGTAGCATCGGATATCATGAAGGCGCTGAAGCCCTTCCAGGACCATCTTCCGCGCGGAACGCAGATCATCGTCCGCGGGCAGGTGCAGACCATGAGGTCTTCGTTCTTCGGCCTGGGATTTGGACTGGTGGGCGCGATTGTATTGGTTTACCTGCTCATCGTGGTCAACTTCCAGTCCTGGCTCGATCCCTTTATCATTATTACTGCGTTGCCCGGAGCGCTGGCGGGAATCTGCTGGTTCCTGCTGATTACGCGCACTACGCTGAGCGTGCCCTCGCTGACGGGCGCGGTGATGTGCATGGGTGTGGCGACGGCGAACTCCATTCTGCTGGTTTCGTTTTCCCGCGACCGCATGAATGCGGGGGCGCCGGCGCTCGAAGCCGTGCTCGAAGCGGGCTATACGCGTATGCGGCCGGTGATCATGACGGCGCTGGCGATGATTATCGGCATGGTGCCAATGGCGTTGGGTTTTGGCGAGGGCGGCGAGCAGAACGCTCCGCTGGGCCGAGCCGTGGTCGGAGGCCTTATCTTTGCCACTGTGGCTACGTTATTTTTCGTGCCTAGTGTATTTACCATTATTCATGGCCGCCGCGAGGCACGGCTGAAGCTGAAGCAGGAATAGACGGCAATCAAGTTAGCATGCAGCAGAGCAAGACAAGTTGTCGGAGAACGTCATTATGTCAGTGCAACCGCCGGTAACGTTTGAGCGGAACGAAACGCAATCCCCGCCGGAATACCCACGGCCTTCCGGTCCGGAGCGGGCTCCGGCCAGCCATGCAAAGCTGCTGGTGGGCGCGGTGCTGCTGGTGTTGATCACGGCCGGCGTAGTCACGTTTCTAAACCGTAAAAGCGAAAGCGACGCGCTGGCCAAGGAAACCGATGCCATCGCCATTCCGACGGTCGCGGTGGTGCAGCCTCAAACCGAGCCGGGAAACGATGAATTGGTTTTGCCTGGGAACTTGCAGGCGTACATCGAATCTCCTATTTTTGCCCGCACCAATGGTTACCTGCTGCAGTGGTACAAGGACATTGGCAGCAAGGTGCAAAAGGGCGAACTGCTGGCGGCGATCGACACACCCGAGGTCGATCAGGAGCTATCGCAGGCAAGAGCAACACGCGAGCAGATCAAGGCGGCTCTGGCGATGGCCAAGATTTCGGCCGACCGCTGGGCCAATCTGCGCAAGACGGACTCGGTGTCGCAGCAGGAGGCCGATCAGCAATCGAGCGGCTACGAGCAGGCGCAAGCCAACATGGCGGCGGCGGATGCAAATGTTCGACGCCTGGAACAGCTGGAATCCTTCAAGAACGTATACGCTCCATTTTCCGGCGTGCTGACGCGGCGCAACGTCGATCCCGGCGCACTTATCAATTCCGGCGCGCAGGCCAATGGCAGAGAGTTGTTTGATATCGCGCGGGTCGATCCGCTGCGCGTTTATGTGAGCGTTCCTCAGGCCTACGCGCCGAACATCAAAGTTGGCATGAAGGCGAACGTCACGCTGCAGGAGTTTCCTGGGCAGAAATTTGTTGGCACGGTAGTGCGCACCGCCGATGCCATCGATATGGCGACGCGCACCCTGAACACCGAAGTCGACGTTCCCAACAAAGATGGCAAGCTGCTGCCGGGTTCTCTGGGCCAGGTGCATTTTGCGACTGGGACTTCCGTTCCGAGAATTACGATTCCGGTGAACGCCATGCTCTTCCGCGCGCAAGGGCCGCAGGTCGCGGTGGTCGATAAGGACAGCAAAGTGCATCTGCGGCCCATCAGCATTGGACGCGACTTTGGCGCCACGCTCGAGATTGTCGGCGGGCTGGACATGAGCGATCAGATCATCATCAATCCCTCCGACTCGCTCGAGGAAGGCCAGCAGGTTCACGTCGCCAAGCCAAGTACGGGAGAGGCTGGTTCGTGAAGCGCAATCCTCACCACGGAGCCACGGAGAAAAGCGGCTTCATGATTTCGTCGCTCGTCAAGCAACTGCGACTTGGGAATGAGCAGCTAAGAGAGCATTCCTCCGCGTCTCTGTGTCTCCGTGGCGGGTGTTGCGCTTTGCTGGTGGTGGCGTTGCTCTCGGGCTTGGGATGCACCGTTGGCCCGCGATACAAGCGGCCTGCCGTGCAGGTTCCCGACACCTGGAAGGGTGAAGGACCGTGGCAAGCCGCGGCGCCCAAAGATGCCATTCCCAAAGGCGCGTGGTGGCAGGTATTTCATGATGCCGAGCTCGACCAGCTAGAGCAGGATGTGCTTGCGGCCAACCAGTCGCTGACGGCGGCGCAGAACCGTCTGCTGGAGGCGCGGGCGCAGGCGCGCATCGCGTCCGCGGCATATTTTCCAACGCTCAGCGCCGACCCGAGTGGCGTGCGTCAGCGCTACTCCGGCAACCGGCCGCTGGAGGGCGCCAACCCTGCGCAGGTCAAGCCCGACACCGAGAACGATTTCACCGTCCCATTTTCCGTCAGCTACGAGCTGGATTTATTCGGGCGCGTGCGCCGCACTATGGAGGCTGCCAATGCTTCGCTCCAGGGCAGCGCCGCCGATCTCGAAAACGTTCGCCTGGTGCTGACCGCCGAACTCGCCGCCGATTATTTCAACCTGCGCGAACTCGACCGCGAGGCGGGAGTGGTGCGGGAATCGGTCGACATTCAGCAAAAAGGATTGGACCTGGTCAACCGTCGCCACGCAGGCGGAGTCGCCTCCGGGCTGGAAGTGGCGCAGCAAGCGGCATTGCTGAAGGCGACTGCGGCTCAGCTTTCGCTCGTCCAACAACAGCGCGCGCAATATGAACATGCCATTGCTGTTCTGGTGGGGAAATCGGCTTCGGTTTTCAGCGTCGCCGAAGCGCCTTTCAACGTTACTCCTCCAGCGATTCCAACCGGAGTTCCTTCCGAAATTCTGGAGCGGCGCCCCGACGTGGCAACCAGCGAACGCCAGATGGCATTTGAAAATGCGCAAGTTGGCATAGCGCTGACCGCGTTTTATCCGCACATCACGCTTTCCGGCAGCGGCGGATGGGAAAGCCGCAACCTCGCCGCGTTGCTCAACGCTCCTAGCGCCTTCTGGTCGCTGGGCGGCGATGCGCTACAGCCGATTCTGAATGGCGGCCGTAATCGCGCCAACCTGGCGTCAGCGCGCGCCGCCTATGACGAATCGGTCGCCAACTACCGCGAAGCTGTGCTGGAGGCATTCCAGCAGGTGGAGGATGGGCTTTCAGGATTGAGCTTGCTCGATCAGGCGGCGAAGACACAACAGGCGGCGGTCACCGAGTCGCAGCGCGCTCTCGATATCGCCAATGACCGCTATGTTGGCGGGTTGACCACCTACCTCGATGTAATCACCGCCCAATCAACGCTGCTGAGCAATGAACGCCTGGCGACGCAACTGCTCGGCCAGCAGATGGTCACCTCGGTTTATCTGGTGAAGGCTCTGGGCGGCAGCTGGGATGCTTCCGCCATTCAGAATGAACAGGTCAGGCCCAAGCTGGTGCAGGCGATACAGCAGTAATTCCGATGCAAGCTGATCGAAACGCGATTTTGCGCGTCATTCAATTTGCGCGCAGAATCTGCATGGCAATATGCGGGGCGTTGAATTTGCGCGGCCGCACGTGCGGCTAGGTTGTCGCTCGCGGATGGCCGTTGTGGCGCGAACGAATCTCGCGCTCGGCAATCAGCCAATCCTGATTTTCGTCGCCGCCAGCCGAGATCGCCCGGCGCTGAAGATAGAGTTCGTAGGCGCGACGTCGAATCTCGTCCTCAATATTGATATCGCGCGAAACCGCATTGTTCGGAACAAAATTGTTCGGAACCAGACTGAGAGCCGATTTCGCGTTTTGGCGAACTTCGCCCGTTACAACCGTGTTCGTTACATCCCTGGCAACTACGGGCTTTGCGGTTTCGGTGTCAACGACATCCTGAATCACTTCTTTAATCACTTCCGGCGCAACCTGCGCAGCGCCGGACTGAATTGCAGTTTTCTTGCTACGAGTGATGGTACCGCTTCCATTTGCTTTGCGAGGCATACTGTACTCCTTACAGATTCCCAACTCCAGAAGTGGCTTTGCACAATGAATAAGCGACATATACTGTCCTCGTCGCTATCCAGCTATTTTGCAATGATTGCTATCTATAAATATAACGCGGCGGACTGTGGAATTGTGGCGTCAAATTCATTTTTTCCGTACATGAAAAGGTACTCTTCCGGACAATGATCGAGAGGACGGAGGACTCGGAGAACAATGGCGAGAGAACAGCGCGAAAGTACTCCGGTAACTTGTCGAAAGCCTGTCGGTACCCGCAGGATGTATGGGGAGGCCTAGAGGCCACAACCATGTCATCAACCGGGTCATCGAGCGGCAATCAGGGTTCTGCGGCGAAGACCGCCAAGACGAGCCTCAGCGAATTGGAGGCCATGCTCTCCCAATCTGCGGGGTCCGAGGCGGTATGCCGGAAGCTGGCGCAAATTCTACGTGTGCGCCGCAGCGAAGTAGCACTGCTCAGGCTGGAAAAAGGCAGCCTGCGATTCATCTTTCCACCCGAGCTGCGATCTGCGGGTGTGTTGCCATTGAGTGGATCGGCCGTGGCGGCGCGAACGGCAGCTACGCGAACTCCATTGCTCTCGAATAATTTCATGCGCGTGCGGCACGTCAGCCTGTTTGAAGCGGTGAAGCTTGGCGCTGGAGCCGACGAAGAGGAGAAAAACCAGGAGCAAATGCCGATTCAGAAAATCATCTCCGTTCCTGTGCTGCCCGCCGGAGGAGGCGTGATTGGAGTGGTGCAGGTTTCGCGCAAAGGACTCGATGCTTCGCTCTCGGGCGCGGACTTCACCTCCGAAGATTTGAAGCAACTGGAGCAGGCCGCGGAAATTCTTGCCCGCATGCCGTTCATGCAGGAAGGCGCAGAGCTCTAGGATTTGTAATTGGTAATTGGTAATTTGTAATTTGTAATTTTCAAAGCGGATCTAATTTAAGTTTCAATTACAAATTACCAATTGCCCTACACCGCTTGCCCGGCGCAAAATCCCGACGCCCACGCCCACTGAAAATTGAAGCCGCCGAGCTGGCCGGTAACGTCAACTACTTCTCCGATGAAAAAGAGTCCGGGCACTTTTCGCGATTCCATCGTCTGCGCGGAAAGTTCGCCGGTATCGACGCCGCCGGCGGTGACCTCCGCTTTGCCGTAGCCTTCGGTTGCCTCGGGCCTGACTTCCCATGCGTGCAAGTGCCGTTCGGCGGCGGCGATGGCGCGGCCGGAGTTTCCCTCCAGGGGATAAATTTCGCACCAGCGATCGGCGAAACGGCGCGGCAAAATTTCTCGCAGCACCGATTTCCAACTCGCCTCATCGCGGCGCCCCCGCAATTGCAACTTGGCAGCGAGATCACGGCCCGGCACAAGGTCCAGTTGAATTGGCGCTTTGCCGTCCCAATAAGAAGAGATTTGTAGAATTGCGGGGCCGCTGATACCGCAATGAGTGAAGATCATATTTTCGCGGAAAGCTTGCTTTGCGTTGTGCCTAGCGTGGTGGCTGGCGCTGCGAATCGAAGCAACTACTTCAGTCGAGATTCCCGCAAGATCGCACCAGCGTCGGCGGTCGGCTTCGCTGAAGACCAGAGGAACCAGCACGGCGCGCGGCGGCTCGATCTTCAAGGCGAATTGCCGGGCCAGATCGTAACCGAATGAAGTTGCGCCGATTTTCGGGATGGATAAGCCCCCGGTGGCGACCACAAGGCGTGGCGCAGTGTAGGCAGCGTTTTCTGTTTGAATCGTGAACGACTTCTCCTTATCTATGGAATTGACCTTCACACTGCAGCGAATCTGTACTCCGGCATCGCGGCATTCGCGCTCCAGCATAGAGGTAATGTCGTTCGCGGCGCGGTCGCAAAACAACTGCCCGAGTTTTTTCTCGTGATAGGGAATGCCATGTTTTTCCACCAGGCGAATGAAATCTGCCGGTGCGTAGCGGGCGAGCGCCGACTTCGCGAAATGCGGGTTGGCCGACAAAAAATTCTCAGGCCTGGTATGCAGGTTGGTGAAGTTGCAGCGCCCGCCGCCGGAAATCAGAATCTTCTTGCCGATTCGATCCGCGCGTTCGAGCACCAGCACGCGTCGTCCGCGCTTGCCGGCTTCAATGGCGCACATCAGGCCGGCAGAGCCCGCTCCGAGAACGATGACGTCGTAGTTTTGATCCACGTTTACGATTTACTTCGGCTGATTTCGGCTGATCAACCCTGGAAACGAGCTTAGCAAAGCGCTGCATGGTTGTCTGGTTTGATATGCTGGTTCAAATCCGGGAGTTGCGATTTTCGAATTGCGGCTCGCAAGCGGCCGTGCTGTTGACTCCGCGAATTTCGGGCTTCGACTTTCGGGCTTCGATTTACCTGGCACACAACTTTCACTCCAACGGATTCGTACATGCTCGCTGGAATCAAAACTCGTGACCTGCGCAAGGTCTACACTTCCGCGCCTCCGCTCGCGGCCGGCGGCGGCTTCGGTTTCGGCGCAACGCGCGCGAAGGGAAAGAAACAGCCGAAGCCTCAAATCGTTGCCCTCGACGGCCTTTCGCTGGAAGTTGCGCCGGGGGAAATTTTCGGCCTGCTGGGTCCCAATGGCGCGGGCAAATCGACTACTGTAGGAGTTCTGACCACCCGTGTTCGCCCGACGGGCGGCCAAGCGTGGATCGGCGAGCACGACGTGTGGGCGGAACAGGTCGCGGTCAAGCGGCTGATTGGAGTGGTGCAGCAGCGCCCGAACCTCGACTTTACCCTGACGGCGCGCGAGATTCTGCTGTTTCACGGCGCTTATTTCGGCATCGATTCGCGGGTGCGAGCCGAGCGCGCGGAGAAACTGCTCGATCGCTTCAAACTGACCGATCGCGCCGAGCAGATGGTGCGCGGCTTTTCCGGCGGCATGATGCAGCGGCTTTCGATTGCCCGCGCCATGATGCACGATCCGCAGGTGCTTTTTCTGGATGAGCCGAGCGCGGGGCTCGATCCGCAGACGCGATTGCTGCTGTGGGAAATTATTCGCGAATACAACCAGAGCGGCAAAACCATTCTGCTTACCACCCACAACATGGAAGAAGCGGATGCGCTGTGCCGGCGACTGGCGATCATCGATCACGGGCGCAACATCGCCCTGGGAACTCCGGCGGAGTTGAAGGCGTCAGTGCCGGGCGGATATCTGCTGCGGTTGCGCTTTGGCCAGCATACGCCGGAATTGCTGCAGCGGCTTCAGGGATTGGCGGGCGTTCGAGAGGTTCGCGCGACGGGGAACGATAACAATTCCGCCGACATTTATGCCGACCGTGGCGGCTCGCTGGTCTCCGAGATCGCGAACCTGGCCGCCGTCGCGGCAGTGGAACTGTGCGACGTGCATATTTCGGAGCCCAGCCTGGAGAATCTTTTCTTGCACCACACAGGAAGGAGTTTGCGCGATTGAACTGGAAGACGTTTCTCGCCCTGCTCGGCCGCGATGCTCACGTGGCTCGCCGCAACATCGTTCCTTTGTTTCTGCAGACATTTCTGCAGCCCATGATGTTCGTATTTATCTTCGGCCGTGTGATGGTCTCGAGCGGTTACATGCCTCCGGCCTACAAGAGCCTGTTGCTGCCCGGGATCATGGCGATCAGCATGGTGTTCACCGGAGTTTGGGCGGTCGCGATGCCGCTGATCGGCGAGTTTCAGTTCACACGAGAAATTGAAGACCGCCTGCTTGCGCCGATCAACATCTCGTGGCTGGCGATTGAAAAAGTGATCTTTGGCACGATGCAGGCCGTGATTGCGGGGTTAGTCGTGATCCCGGCGGCGTGGCTGCTTCTGCGTCCCGGCGTGGGCTTAAATCTCAGTTCGCCGTTGGCGTTTGCCTGTGTCACGCTGCTGGTGGCGCTGTTCTCATCCTGCGGAGGCCTAGCGCTCGGTTGCAGCGTCGAGCAGACTCACATCGGACTGATGTTCAGCATGGTTCTGACGCCGATGATCTTTTTCGGCTGCACCTATTATCCGTGGAGCGCACTCGGACACTTTCCCATTCTGCAGAAAGTTGTGCTGATTAATCCTCTTGTTTACGCGAGCGAAGGACTTCGCGGTACGCTCGTGCCGCAGTTCCCGCACATTTCGGTATGGGCTGTGCTGATTGTGCTGGCGTTTTTCGATCTGATGTTTCTATTCGTCGGATTGAAACGCTTTCGCGCCAAGGCGGTTAGCTAGGCTAAGGCCGTCGGTTACGCGGCTGCTGACGATTCTCGAATTAATACTGCAGATAGCCAATCCCCACCCGCATGTGATGCAGCAGGCTGTCCGGAGTAACGACTGCGATCGTCAGTCCCAGCATGGCGTGCACGATGCCGAGAAAATAGATGCTGCGGTAGCGGCGAAACATTTCACAGAAGAAAAGCGCGCCGATGAGCGTCGCGGTCGTCAGCACGGGACTCGGCAGGTGAGCGGCGGCAAAGAGAGTGGCTGCGATCCAAACTGCGGAAGAGCCGCCATAGAGCTCTTCGAAGCTATTGAAGAAAAACGATTGCAGAATGAACTCCTGAATCAAGGCCCAGATCACATATCCCCATACCGATTGCACCGCCGGCCAAGTCTGGTTGGCGGGAATTACTCCGCCCGCCCAATGCACCAGGGCCACCACCACGACAACCATTACAAAACCGATGCCCAGCACCACGCTGGCGCCGAACGTCTTCGGCAGCCGCAGGCCGAGTCGCTGGAGCGACGGCCGATCGACCAGCACCAGCCCGAGAATCGTGCACAATCCGATTACGGCCCAGCGGTTGCGCATGTGAATGGTCGGCGCCCAGAGCGCAAGCTCCAGCAACAGAAACACAACGACAATTTGTCCCCAGATGAAGCAGCGGCGAGCCAGTGTCGGTTCCGCGTGGTAGGTTTTAGAGATAACTGCCATTCTTGTTGGTTGCTATATATCACATGCGGGTATTTAGTCATCTTACTTAGTCACGCAAGCCAGCGGCCTAAAACCAGAATGACCAGATGGCATCGACACTGGCGTGGGTGATGGCCGATGCCGGCACTCGCCTTTGTTCGCGCCACGCCCGTCCGTAGAAAATTCCCGCGACGCTCGCCAGCAAAACATAACGCCAGTTGAAGCGGGCGAAGGGCATTAAACGCTTGTTGAAATGCGAGAGCCCGAACAGAACTGCCGTAATTGCGAGTGCTATGCGGCGTCCAACGCGGCGCTCCAGCAGGTTCTGAACCCAGGCGCGAAAAAAGAGTTCTTCGGGAACGGCGATAAAAATGAAAATATAAATCCATGCCGGAATCATCGAAAGCCGCAGCGCGCCATGATGCGGATGGAGAAAACCGAGCGCCAGCCCTCCAGCGATGACGATTGGAGCGAAAAAAGCCAGCTCGCGCAGACCGGTTTTCCAGTCGCTCCAACGAAAATGAAAATCAAAACCGGTGCCCGTGAGCCGGCGAATCACCACGAATCCATAAAGCGCCGCATCCACCAGAAGCAGTTTTCCCAAACCGATGAGATTGCCCGGCCAGGCAGGCTCGAACCATCGCAGATCAACAGCGAGGCCGAGGATCAGGAGAATGACCGCGTCACGCCAATTGCCGCGCTGTTCGGGATCGACCGTCGCAGCCTGCGCCAGCAGCCACGCGATTGCCACAGGCAACAGCGCATACAGGGCGCACCACTTCCAGGAAAACATCTGGTGCGAATAAGAAATCAGAACGTAAGGCAGAACGCACAGAGCCGGCAAAATGGTTCGCAGAGTGGAAGGCCATCGGGCGCAAGCTTGCGCAACCCGCTCGCCGGCCAGTCCGAATGCGAGCGCCGGCGTCAGTTCCAGCGCGAGCACGGCGAGAGCCGCCGAGGTTGCGTTCTGCATGAAGCTATTCTAATTTGCCGTCTTATTGCGTGAGCGCGACCATTCCGGCAGCCGCTTCCACTTCCTGTTCGAGGGCAGCGAATTGCTGGGCGCTCCAGCCGAGGTATTGGTCGTAACGCTCGACACGGCAATCCTCGAATGAGATCTCCATACCGAGCAGGTCGGCGATCGCCGATTTCATCTGACGGCGATAAGCGCTGTCGAGGCTGAGCCGGTCGATGTCGATGACCAGATGACAATGCGGTTCGCCTAACTGGCGAGCGAGAAGCCACAGGAAATAGAAGATGAAATAAAGCCGGTGCAGGAGCGATTCCTCCACCAGTTGGTCGCGAAAGGCTTCGCGCAGATTCCGCGAATCGAGCAAGGGCGGCAATTCGAACTTGAGCGCGGCGAGCAGCGGAGCGAACGACGTCGCTTGCAGGTTGTGGCGAAGAATGACCACGCCGCGTTGCAGAAAATACGGGTTGCCCTGCACCGCCTGGCGCAACATCGAGAGAAACTGGCGCCGCGGCTCGCGGCGAATAAAAATGTGTGCACCGGGCGCGTGGGCGCGGAACCACGCCACTCTGAGGTCGGTGCGAACGAATCCGTAGACCGGGCGGCGCTTGAGGCGCGCGGCGAGCGCGGCTAAGTCGGCCAAGTAAGCTTCCAGTTCCGGCAAGCAATCGTCGGCAGAGGCGCAGTATTGCCCGAAGGTGAGGTGAGCGGGGAAACTGGGAATGCCGCCCGCGGGACCAATGAGTGGACGAAACTCCTCGAGGTAAGGGGCGGCTAACGCCGGATGATTGGCGAACGACCAGAGGACAAACCGACGGATGACTTCCGGCGTCAAGGTCGATAAGTGCTCGTTGAGCGGCTCGAAGTAACAGTAAGTATCGGGCCGCTCATGAAACTTCGACCACACATAGGTGCTTGCCGAGCGCCAGCTCGAATGCAGGAAGATTGCTTCCTGAGCCATTGCAACTCCCAAGACTCCCCGCAACGCGTAGAGACAGACGCACCGGCAAATGCAACCAAGGCACGACGGCCGCCCCCGGCTGTCAGCCGGATAAAAGTCCGGCACCAAGCTCAGTTCACCGAAACTCGGTTGACCCAAGCTTGGTTGACCCAGGCGCGGGGGCGCAAAGTCGATTGCCGCTATGCCGTCACCGAGACTTCACTCGCGGTCGACTGCGATGAGTTCTGCCCGAAACCTTGCGTAAGTTGCTCGAGCTCCTGCTGCAAGTTTGTGAAGGTGCTCTGCGCGCTCGTCAGGTTGCCCGACTGCAGGTCCGATCCCAACTGGCTGAGCAATTGGCTGATTTCGCTACCATTGTTATTGGCTCCATAACGGAAACCCCCGGTTCCCTGCGTCGACTGACTCTGGTTTGCCTGATTCTGGAAGGCCTGCTGAATGGTGGTGTAGTCCTGCTGTGCGGCCGAGAGGTCGCCGGACTGCAGGTCCTGCGACAACTGGTTGAACGCCTGCGCAATGGGATTGTTGCTCTGCGATGCCGACGCGCTGTTCTGCGGCTGAAGTTTTTGCAAACTGGCAAAGTCCGACTGCGCGGCCGAGAGATTTCCCGACTGCAAATCCTGGCCGAGTTGCTGGAAGATTTGTTGAAATTGTTGAAAGTTATTCTGAACGCTCTGGTTGCTGAGAAAGCTGCTGCTTGAAATTCCTGAAACGGACATAGTTGACTCCTGAAGGTGAAATATTTGTTGACTTTGTCGGCGTGACCGGCTCCAAACTTTAGTTGTTTCTGAGACAGCTGTCTCTGAGACAGTTGTTTCTAAGACTCCGGTGCAGTCTCGCTGCCAAATGCCGGCTGTCTTAGAAGGTGTTTATGTCGATGGGCTGTAGTCCGGCAAGGCGCGAAGCGTGGTCGCCGACAAATTCGTAGGGTCCGGTATGGGTGAGCCGGCTGGCCGCATCCAGCCAGATTTCGCCGCCGATGCGCCGCCAGCGCAGACAAAAAGAGTAATCTTCGCTGAGATAGACACCCGTCTCCGGATCGATCATCGGATCGAAAAGCGCATACAGATTGGAACTCTGCACCGTGTCGCGCCGCGAGCCCGAGATCGGCAGGCTATGCACACGGCGGAAGTGGGTCTCCGGATACGCCGCCGTCATGCGCAAGAACGCGGCGCGGCGAATCAGCTGAAAACCGCCGCCCGCATAAATTGCGGTGACAAAATCGCCTTCCTGTTTGCGCTCCGGCTCGGGACAGAAGCTTCCGACATACGACAGGGCCGCCTGTTGCACGCTCTCGCTGCGCTCCACACAGCGCTGCGGAATGAAATCCCAGTCGATCGACTTGAGGGGATACAACGCGCCGGTAAAGTCCTTATCGGCGCGCAGCAGGCGCTCGATCTGTCGCAGTTCGAAACTTATATCGGCGTCTATGAATAAAAGATGAGTGGCGGCCGGATGATCCAAAAAGGCAGCGACCAAGGTGCTGCGCGCGCGCGAAATCAACGCGTCGTAGCCGAGCAGCCGCAGCGACACGTCAAAACCGGCCGACTTCGCATAGCTCATCAGCCGAATCACCGACAACATGTAGCCCTGCGAAACCATCCCCCCAAAGCAAGGAGTCGCAATAAGAATCAAAGGTTGAGACATGGTCGGTTCCGGGGCGAAGTTCGTCGTCCCCAAATCAGTTTGTCAGAGCAATGCGCGGCGAGCCAGGCTCGAAGGGGATGCTCCAAACAGAGGTTTGGGCTGAAAACTAAACATTCGGCATTCGGCAGCGATCGACCGATGAGAGAGCTAGCACTTCAACGCGCTAACGCATTGAAGAACGGTGATTCGAGGAACTTCGGTAACGCTGCAGCGGTTCTCTGTCGCCAATGCTCCGAAATGGAAGCCCGAAAGACCAATCAAAAGAGAGCTGCGACACTCCCCACCGTGACGCGGATCACAGCCCGTTAGTACACCGGACCGGCACAATAGGCGGAGTACGACGGAGGGTCAGTGTTCAAAATTGTCAACGCCCAGTTTATCGCTCCGGGCATCAAGCGCTTTGTCATCAATGCCCCCCGCATTGCGCGCAAGCAGCGGCCGGGCCAGTTTGTCATCGTGCGGGTCAATGAAACAGGAGAACGCATCCCGTTGACCATCGAGCGCTCCGATCCCGAAAGCGGCACGGTCAATATCGTCGTGCAATCGATTGGCAAGACCACTCATCTGCTCAATTCTCTTGAGACCGGCGACAGTATTCTCGACATCGTCGGACCGCTCGGCAAGCCATCGGAGATAACAAACTTCGGCACCGTAGTGGTCATGGGTGGAGGCGTCGGCACGGCGATGGCCTATCCCACAGCCGCAGCCATGAAGCGCGCTGGCAATCGCGTGATCTCCATTCTCGGCGGACGAAACAAAGATCTGGTCATCCTCGAAAACGAGATGCGCGGCGTAAGCGACACGGTTTTTGTTACCACCGACGACGGCAGCTACGCCGATAAGGGACTGGTCACCGACAAGCTGCGCCAGCTTATTGAGAATGGCACGCGCATTGACCTGGTGCTGGCCGTTGGCCCAATCCCGATGATGCGCGCCGTAGCCGACATGACACGCAAAGAACGCATTCGTACCCTCGTCAGCCTGAACCCGATCATGATTGATGGCACCGGGATGTGCGGCGGGTGCCGCGTCCTGGTCGAGGGCAAGAGCGAATTCGCCTGCGTCGATGGCCCGGAGTTTGACGCTCACCGCGTCGATTTTGCCGTGCTGGTGCAGCGCAACGCCATGTATCGCGATGCCGAGAGGCGCTCGATGGAAGCTTTCAAGCGCGAATGCGAATTGGAAAAGCGCAAAGCCGCCGAGCCGGCCGATGAAGTCGCCTGCGCACTGGAGGGAAAGTAAATGCCGACGACCCCGCCAAAAACGACTCCTGCCAAAACGGCTCCCACCAAGAAGTCGAGCAATCCCGTACCTAATAAGGAACGCATTAAGATGCCGCGGCAGCACATGCCCGAACAGCCTCCGCTGGTGCGCGCCAAACAGTTCACCGAAGTCAATCTTGGTTACTCGGCCGAACTGGCTCGGCAGGAGGCGCTGCGCTGTCTGGAGTGCGCCAAACCGACCTGCACCCGGGATTGCCCCGTGGGCGTTAAGGTAAAAGATTTTGTGCAGCTCATCGTAGAAGGCGACTACCTGGGCGCAGCCGCCAAAATTCGCGAAGATAACGTGCTTCCGGCGATCACCGGGCGCGTCTGCCCCCAGGAGGATCACTGCGAAGGCGCTTGCCTACTCTGCAAGAAAGGCGAATCGCTCGGAATCGGCTACCTGGAGCGCTTTGTCGCCGATTACGAGCAGCAGCATTTCGATGTAACAAAAATTGTGAAGGCTCCGCCGACGGGGAAGAAAGTTGCCATCGTCGGCAGCGGGCCGTCAGGCTTGACTGCCGCCGGAGACCTGGTGCAGAAGGGCCATCAAGTGCATGTTTTCGAGGCGTTGCACGAAGTGGGCGGCGTGCTCGTGTATGGCATCCCCGAATTCCGGTTGCCGAAAACCATCATCCGCCAGCAAGTCGATTACATGCGCGCCATGGGAGTGGAGTTTGAAACTGATGTAGTGGTCGGCCGAACCGTCACCATCGACGAATTGCTCGAAGACGAGGGTTACGATGCGGTGTTTATCGGCACCGGAGCCGGCTTGCCGCAGTTCATGGGCATTCCCGGCGAGCACCTCAACGGCGTCTACTCGGCCAACGAGTTCCTCACGCGCATCAACCTGATGCACGCCTACGAGTTCCCCAAATACGACGAGCCGATGGTCGATTTTCGCGGCAAGAACGTGGCCGTAATTGGCGGCGGCAATACCGCGCTCGATGCCATCCGGTCGGCGCTGCGCCTCGGAGCGGGCAAAGCGTTCATTCTCTATCGCCGCAGCGAGGCGGAGATGCCGGCGCGCATCGAGGAGATCAAGCACGCCAAACAAGAAGGCATCGAATTTCAGGTGCTGGCTGCGCCGCTCGAATTCCTCGACGACGGTAAAGGCTGGCTGCGAGCGGCACGTTGCCAGAAGATGGAGCTGGGCGAACCGGATGCTTCCGGAAGACGGCGGCCGGTACCGATTGAAGGCTCGGAGTACGAAATCCCGCTCACCGTGGCTGTGATCGCGATTGGAACCACCGCGAATCCGATTGTGCAAACTACCACGCCCGGTCTCGCGACCACGAAAAGAGGTTACATCCAGGCCGATGAGACCACGCAGAAAACTTCGCGCAAGGGAGTTTTCGCCGGCGGCGACATCGTCACGGGCGGCGCGACTGTGATTCTCGCCATGGGAGCAGGGCGTAGAGCCGCTAAGTCCATCGACGAATACTTGACTACGGGCCAGTGGGACCAGTAGCCAACGGCATCAACAGTTGCCTTTATTCATTGGCCGGTGAAGATGGGGCCCTGGTCTGAGAGCGAGCGCATTGCATACCCGATTCTTAGCGTCTTGATCTCATACGGTTTCGTGCGCACCGTCACCGCGTCGTTCTTCACTGCGAGATCGGCAATCGGTCTCTCCATCAAATCGGTTTCTGACGCCGACTGCGCTCCGGGCGGAAGCTCAAGCTTTACATCGGCTTCTTTTCCCGCCCATTCGTAAAAGCGCAGCACCAGCGCATCGCCGTCCTCCGATTTTTTGAGTGCGGTGAGGACCACATTATTCGCGTCAACCCGCACAAAGGAATGTTCCGCCGGCAACGGTCCCGCGTGCCTCAGAGACTGCCGCGCGATCAGCTTGTAGTTCAGTTCGTAGCCGCGGCGCACGGTTTCGGCATCGTGCCAGCTTGCTGCATGCGGATACATCGAGTAGGTGAACTCGTGATGACCTTCATCGGCGTGCGGATCGGGCCACTCCGGCGATCGCAGCAACGAAAGCCGCAGCACGTTGCCCTTGGCGTCGTATCCGTATTTGCTGTCGTTCAGCAGGCTGAACCCGTGTTTCGCGTCCGAGATATCGGCCCAGCGCTGCGCCGGAACCTCGAACTTCGCCTGCTCGGCCGGCGTGTTGCGCGTGGTTGGACGTTCGATAGAGCCGAACGGAATTTCAAACGTGGCCTTGTCGCTGTGCGCGCTCAGCGGGAACGCGACTTTCAGCAAAATGTGTTTCTCATGCCAGTCAACGTACATCTTCACGTCCACGCGCGGCACGCCGGCATACATGGTGATGTCCTGCACGAAGGTGGAATTCTGAAAATGCTTTTTGACGCGAATCGCGGCGCGCAGCGGCCCCCGCTCCATTAGCTTGACCTCGTCGGCTTTATCCAAATCCCAATGCTGTTTTTCGAAATCGGCATCGATATTCCATGCGTCCCAGCGTTTGGGCTTGTCGACGAACGCCTGCAACAGATTGCCGCACACCGACGTCTTCGGACCGCCGGTATCGGTTTCAGCGGGAGCCAGAGCTTCGGTTTGATTACGAAGATCGAAAAGGCTGGTGACGCAGCCGGATTTCGGATCGACGGTGACACGGACCAGAGCGTTTTGCATCACAAGGCCACCGGTGTTTTCTGACAGCGTGACCCGTTGCGCTGCGCCCTTGCTGTGCGCATTCTGAGAGCCGGCCGCTGCTGGCGCCGAGCGGACAAAATAGGTTTTGTAGCCGAGCGCCGGCGGATCGGCGAGAATAAGAATGCGCGCGCGGTGGGTTGCGCTGTCAATGGAGAGCAACTCACTTTCGACTGGCCGGCCCGCGGCATCGACGACTTCGACATTTTTGGTCGGCCCCGGAAGCTGCGCCTCGATCTCGACTACTTCAGCTCGCGGCCAGGACAGTGAATTGAACACCACCAGCGGCACGGAGTCGCACATCGCGGCGCTGCCTTCGGTGTTGACGTGCGCCAGAATTTCGTCGAACGCGCCATCGGTAATCAGATTCGCCGAACGGGCAACGTCTTCCAGGTTGCGCTTGGCCTCCAGATAGTTGACCGCGATGCCCGAACCCGGCATCACGTCGTGGAAATGATCGAAGAGCAAATTCTTCCAGGCGAGTTTGAACTGATCCTGGGGATACAAGCGCCCGAAAAGAGAAGCCAGTGCCGAATACTTCTCGGCATCGAGCATCAATTCCTCGTCGTGCCGAATCTGCTGTTTCGTGTCTGCCTGCGAAGTGTAGACGCCGCGGTGGTACTCGAAATAAAGTTCGTCCTTCCATGTGGGAACCTTGAGATTCGGAATCTCGGGCGCGAGGTCGGCAAAAAATTCTTTCGCCGTGCTGAACTGAATTTTCGGAAAAACAGTATTCGGATCGCGGAGACGATCGGCCTCGTCGAGCATCGTTCGCGTCGGCCCGCCGCCGTGGTCGCCGATTCCGTAGAGGTAAAGCATCTGCGGTGAAGGTGAATCGGCCAGCTTTGGGCCGTAAATTGACGGCGCGTAGAACGAAAAATCCTTCACGATCTGCTGCGGATCAAATTCATTGGCGTATTCGTGGGGGAAATACGTCAGCAGGCGGCTGCCGTCGGGCGCTTCCCACCAGAACAAGCGATAGGGGAATTTTGTGTAATCGGTGGCCCACAGCAACTTGCTGGTGACGAAATAATCCATGCCCGACTTTTTATAGATTTGCGGGAGCTGCCAGTTGTATCCGAAAGAATCGGGATTCCAGCCGATCTTGATATCGACGCCAAAATTCTTCTGAAAATATCGTTTGCCGACCAGAATCTGGCGCACCAGCGATTCGCCGTCCGGCATGTTGAGATCGGGCTCGACCCACATGCCGCCAACGACCTCCCAACGGCCTTCTTTAACCCGTTGCTGGATCTGCTCGAACATCGCCGGATATTTTTCCTGCATCCATTCGTAAGTTCGCGCCGACGACATAGTGAACTTCAAATCGGGATATTCGCGCATCAGATCGAGCACGCTCTGAAACGTATTGCGCACCACTTCGACGGTTTCCGTCCACGGCCAGAGCCAAGCCATATCGATGTGTGAGTTGCCGACGGCGCGAACCGTAAACTGTTTCAGCCAGGGATTGAGCGATTGCAACTGGCTCTGCGCCTGGCGCAACGATGCGTTGAATGCAGCCTGATCGTTTTTGTCGAGCGCAGAAAAATCGATGGCCTTGACCGCCGCGTCGAGCTGCTGCTCGCGTTCCGCTCGACCCTCTTCATAGGCCGCAATCATGGGCCGCGCCGCGAGGATTTCCGTCCGCACCATCGCCGGATCGGGCCGGCCGACTGCCGGTTCGATGGTCAACTGCGCGTGCTGAAACAGCGTCTCCACGTCGGGAGCGACGATGCGCAAGGCGATCAGAAATTTCTGCCCTGGCTGCGCGTTTTCTGTGAGCGCAATCGGCTGCTGCATATCGTCGTCTCCGCGTGAAACGAGCGATCCGTTAGAGAACACGGAGATCATGACCGGCCCTTTGTTGTTCCACATGAAATCGAAGCTGATGTCCAATTTCACGCGCGCGCCGGTCACGGCGTAGCTGTCGATCTTTTCCGGAATTTCAACCCAGCGCCGCATCACTCGAGGCCCACTTGACCACCGGTCTCCAACCTTTACGGTTTCCCATGTCGAGTCATCGAGAGACGGTTCTTCGGGATGCGGCACGTCCGCATGAAAGCGCCAATCGGGGCATGGCAGCGTGGTCAGGGATTGGAGGCGATCCAAGGTCGGTTGATACGGATCGGTTGTTTTCTGTGACGAAGACGGCTGCTGGGCGAAGACTGACGCGGCGGTCGTAAGTGCGAAAATTGCGGGCACGATCCCCCGCACCATCGAACGATTCACCGGTTTTTCTCCTTTGGTAAAAGTGTGCTGCTCACGTCGCAATGGCGGATTGGGTTTCGTACCGAAGGTTAATTGTCACGACGGGGTTGGTCAAATGGCCTTCCGCTTTTCGCAATTTCGTTCGCAAAACCTAACGACTCGCTCGGACGAAATCCCTTGACGGAATCGTTGCTGAAGTTCAGGATGGCGTGGTCATCGCCTCAGCACGCCTGAAGATAATCTGGCGCCGGGCGCGTGATTTGTGACTAAGTCATAACCGTGTGTTTATAGTCACAACCTGACGTGACGGCCGTCGCAAGCACGCGTACGCTGGTGTGCTATATCTAGCCCAATTTGGGCCATGTTAGCCCAGGAGTCCCCTTATGCCGCAGCAACAAGAGCTCTCCAACCAAGCAAGAATGGCCATGTTTTCCCAGTTCTTGGGATTCATGCTTGACGCCTATGACATGGCGCTGGTTCTGATCATGGCTCCGATTCTGGTCAAAGTTTTCATCTCCCCCAAAGGCAGCGCGGCTTGGCAGTACGTGGTGATTGTGTTCACCTACTCCATCACCATGGCTGCCCGGCCGATTGGTTCGGCCATTTTTGGACGCTATGCCGACAAGATTGGCCGACGCTTCCTGCTGGTCCTCACCATCGGCGGCGTGGGCGTGATGTCGGTGCTCGGGGGCTTCCTGCCGACCTACGCGCAGATTGGGGTCTGGTCCTATGTTTTCTTCTGTTGTCTGCGCTTGTTGATGGGCATCTTTTTTGGCGGCGAATATGCGGTCGGGCACACTTTCGCGATTGAGTACGCTCCGCAGAAAAAGCGAGGAACCATTGGCGGCTTCATCCAATCCGGTTTTCCGCTCGGCTATGTGCTCGGCTCGCTGGTCTTCGCCCTGGTCTCCTATCTCACGACCAAAGAAGCCATGATCGCCTATGGCTGGCGCATCGTTTTCATGACGGGCGTCGTTCCCGTACTGCTGGCGCTGTATATCCGCAACAATCTCGCCGAATCGCCGGAATTCGAGAAGACCAAAGCTCTCGGCAAGATCGAAAAATCTCCGTTCCTGAGTTTGTTTAAGCCGCCGCAACTGTTTGACTTTCTCCAGGTCTTCTTTTTCATGACCGGACTGTTCCTTACCGACTACTCGGTCTATGGATTCCTGCCCAACATTCTGACCTTGAAGGGACGCGGCTTCGACACGACAACCTACAGTCTGATTTACGGTTTCGCGCTGTTTATGGCGTTCCTGGGATATAACTTTTACGGCTGGCTTTCAGACCGAACCGGCAGAAAGATTCTGACCCAGTGGTATTGCGCCTTTCTCATCGTGTTTGGAATCCCCGTTTTTTACGTGCTTTATCATGCTGCCATCGAGCGCAATTTGTGGATGGCAGTGCTTGGCACGGTCATGGCCGCCATGCTTAAACTGGCATGGGGAGTCGTTCCCGCCTACCTTTGTGAGCGCTTTCCTACCCGCCGACGCGCCGCCGGTGTGGGCTTTGGGTATTCTTCGGGCGCGCTGCTGGGCGCGTGGTTCAGCGCCTACGTCTGGTGGGCTCACAAGATTCCGTTTATCGCCGCCATCGAGAAACAGGATTTGTGGCTGTCGCCTGCCGTCGTCCTGACCGTTGGCTCGGTCATGACTTTCGTGAGCCTGTTGTACTCACCAGAAACCAAAGATCTGCAACTCGACGAAGTGGGAGAAAGAGAACGGGCCTTCCAGGCGGCCAAGGAAACATCGGCCAAACCACTCCTCGCAAGCTAGGCGAACTGGTTAGCGGTAACAGTGCCTGGCTGGCACTCGGCAATGGGACGGGGCGCAACTCCGCACTTTTTTACCGGCGGAAAATGCGGTAGCGTATCATCGGGAGGAAGCGGGAGAAGAGGAAACGGAACCCTCTCATCCTGATACGGATATTTACTGTGCGCCCGAGGGTTGACCCCGGTTGGGGAGCGCTCGATGTCTGACCCAAACGCCACTTTCTCTGCGGGAGAGCTCGTCGGCAACTACAAAATCCTCGGTCTGGCCGGAGCCGGGGGGATGGGCGTGGTGTATCGCGCGCTGGATGTAAAGCTGGAGCGCACCGTCGCGCTGAAGTTCCTCCCTGAACACCTGATTTCCAGCAACGAAGAGAAAGAACGATTCCTGCGCGAAGCTCGGACCGCGTCTTCGCTCGACCATCCCAACATCGGCGTGATTCACGGCTTGGAGGAAACCGGCGACAGCCGCTCCTTCATTGTGATGGCGTATTACGAGGGCGAACCGCTGGCGCGCAAGATACGCCGCGGGCCTTTGCCGATGGCTGAAGCAGTCGATATCGCGATCCAGATCGCCGAGGGCCTGGCCGCGGCGCATGCCGGCGCCGTGGTGCATCGCGATATCAAGCCCTCCAATGTCATCGTCACGCAGAGCGACGTAGCGAAAATCGTCGACTTTGGCCTGGCGCGGCTGGCCGCGACCGGCAGCACTCAGAGCATCAGCACGGCGGGAACCATCGGCTACATGTCGCCGGAGCAGACCGTTGGCAAGTTTATCGATCAGCGCGCCGACATCTGGTCGCTCGGAGTCGTGCTGACGGAAATGGTCACCGGGAAGAATCCGTTTTCGCGGGAGACGCCGGCAGCGACAATTTTTGCCATTCTGAACGAAGCCCCGCCGCCGATGGATGAGATCCCCATCGATCTGCTGCGAGTCGTCTACCGGGCGTTGTCGAAAGAGCCGGCCACGCGTTATCAGAACTGCCGCGAGATGGTCGCCGATCTAAAAGAAGTGCGCAGCCATCTCGATCCGGCAGCAATTGCGCAGCCCATTACCAACCGGCCGTCTTCGTCGCGCAGTGCGTCGAGTATCTCAGCGGAACTGCGCAAGCACGTCGAGCAAGCTTCGCGCCCAACCTGGGGCGGTATTGCCGCGCAGACTCCGGCGCAACGATGGAGCCGCTGGCTGGCCGGTGCGGGGATCGCGTTGGTCATACTGGCTATCATTTCGTTCCTTCCGCCAGTACGCGAGCGACTGACGGAATGGTTCGGCCATGAGGTCGATCACATCGCCGTTCTGCCGTTTGAGAATGCCGGGAACGATCCAGCAAACGAAGCCGTTTCGGCCGGATTGATGGACAATCTGGCGAGCCGGCTCACCAATCTCGAAGCCGGGAAACAGTCGCTTTGGGTTCTGCCGACGAGCGAGGTGCGGCGACTTAAGATTGCCGATCCCTCTTCGGCGCTGCGAGAGCTGGGAGCGACGGTCGTAGTCGAAGGCAGCCTGCAGCGCGATGGGCAGGCGATCCGGCTCACGGTGAATCTGGTCAACACCAAAAACCTGCGACAGATTGGGTCAATTACGCTCGAAGACCGCGCCGGCGACTTCTCCTCGCTCGAAGATGAGGCGGTTGCGCGCATGGCCAAGATCATGCACATCGAGGCCACGCCTGAGATGTTGCGGGCTATCGGTGGCGCGGTCAATGCCGGTGCCTACGAGTCCTACCTGAAGGCGCTCGGCTACATCCAGCGCTATGATAAAGTGGGAAATCTTGACCTGGCAATTGCGGCGCTCGACAACGCGGTCAAAGCTGACCCTCATTTTGCCCTGGGATTCGCGCAACTCGGAGATGCCTATCGCCTGAAATATTCTTTGGACAAGGATCCCAAGTGGATCGAGGAAGCTCTGGTCAATTGCCAGAAGGCGCAGCAACTCGACGATCGTCTGCCCGCTGTCTATGTGACGCTCGGCAAGATCCATCGCAGCACAGGAAAATACGAGCTTGCCCTGCAGGAAAGCCAGCGCGCGCTGCAGCTCGATCCGCGGAATGCCGATGCGATCAACAGCCTGGCCAGATCCTACGATAGCGCCGGACGCACCACCGACGCCGAAGCGGCCTTCAAAAAGGCCATCGCGCTCCGCCCCGACTCCTGGGATGGTTATAACTCGTACGGAGCATTCCTGGATGAGCACGAACGCTACGACGAAGCGGTCGCCCAGTATCGCCATGCCATCCAACTTACTCCCGACAACGCGGCGCTCTATCTCAATTTAGGCGGGGCTTATAGCGATATGGGCGAGAACCACTACGGCGAGGCCGAGGAGGCGCTGAGAAAATCGATCGCCCTCGAGCCCACTTACCCCGCCTACGGCAACCTCGGATATCTCTACCTCCAGGAACAAAAGTATGCCGAGTCCGTCGCTGCCACGGAGAAAGCCCTGCAACTGAACGCCAACGATTATGTGGTCTGGGGCAACCTGATGAGCGCCTACGAGGGCCTCAAAGATACTGCTAAAGCCGCTCAGGCGCGCGACCGAGGAATCCCCTTGCTCGAACAGGCGACCCTCGACAACCCGCGTGACGCCATTGCGCAGTCCAGGCTGGGGCTGCTCTACGCCAAGAAAAAGTTGCGCGAACAGGCCATTTCTCGCATACAATCAGCGCTCGCCCTTTCCCCGGACGACCCCAACGTCCTGGCGACCGTCGGCTTAGCCTACGAAGACTTGGGGGATCGCGCTCAGGCGTTACTGTACATCGAAAAGAGTCTGCAAAAAGGGTATGCCCTTGCCGACCTGAAGAATACTCCAGATCTGCAAGCTTTGCTCGCCGATCCGAGTTTTAAGCCCAGTGGTAAGTAAGCCAATTCGATTTGAAAAAGGAGCCAGTCATGGCCGCAGCGCCCAACCTTCCGTTGTCCGATTCAATAACTTGGGACATCACCATCGACGATACATATACGCCCTCGAGACAGGGCATCGTGGTCAGCCCGGGAGATCAAATCAACTTTGAAAACCAATCCGGAGTCGACATTATCATTGAGTTCCAAACCAATGGCACCGGCCAGCAGGTTTATCCTGCTATGAGCCTGGAGGTCGGCAATGGAGGGTCCAGTAGTTTTACCGTACCGAACGCTGACTGTGCTGGCAATTATTACATCTACAATGACGATGTGACGCCGCCCGCCCTGTTAAGCGGCCCGTTTGTGATCCAGGTGGGCGCAGGCCCGATGTTTGTTACAGTCGCCGGCACTTTCAACAACCCAACTTACAACCCTTCAACCGTGGCCGTTCCTCTCGGTACCTCTCTGCCGCCGGGAGCGGGCAATTTGCAAATGAACGCCACTTCCGCGACCTTCGGCATCACCTGGCAAAACAACAACGACCCGTTTACGCCGGCAATCAATTCCACCGATGGCACGCCGCACGCGGTTGCCTCCTTGTCTGCGCTCGCCACCTACACCTATTACGGCGGACCATTGGCCAACGATAATCCAGCCGGCGGCAAGATTATCATCCAGAACTAGGGATGCCGCTACGCCCGCCACTCGGCGCCGCCGCCGCTGCGACCTGCATCGATCGCAGCGGCAGTGTCTCTGAGTCTGCTACACTTTCCGGTTTCCTTCTCTTCACTACGGTAATTTTAGCGAGGGAATCATGCCAATCGAGCGCGTGGGCGTCATCGGAGCCGGCACCATGGGCAATGGCATCGCTCATGTTTTTGCCCGCTCCGGATTCAACGTCGTGCTCTGCGATGTAGAACAGCGATTTCTCGACCGCGGTCTCGCAACCATTGCCAAGAACCTGGATCGCGAAGTCGCCAAAAACAAAATTGCCGCCGCCGACAAAGCCTCTACGATGGAGCGCATCACGGCGGTGATCGATCGGGCCAAACTCGCCGATTGCGATCTGGCAGTCGAGGCGGCGACGGAGAAGTTTGCCATCAAGGCCGAAATTTTTCGCGAACTCGACCGCATCATGAAGCCGGAGGTGATTCTTACCACGAACACCTCGTCGATCTCCATCACCAAAATCGCCGCGCTCACCGGAAGGCCCGGCAAAGTCATCGGCATGCACTTTTTCAATCCCGTGCCGGTGATGAAGCTTGTCGAAGTGATTCGCGGCCTCGCAACTTCTCAAACCACCTACGAAACCGTGCGCGATCTCGCCGTGAAACTGGAAAAGACTCCGGTCGAGGTCAACGACGCTCCGGGATTTGTTTCGAATCGCGTACTGATGCCCCTGCTGAACGAGGCGATGTATGCGGTGATGGAGGGCGTGGCCACGGCAGAGGCGATCGATGAGGTGTTTAAACTGGGCATGGCGCACCCGATGGGACCCTTGACGCTGGCCGACTTCATCGGCCTCGACGTCTGCCTCGACATCATGCGCGTGATGCACGACGGGCTGGGCGATCCGAAATATCGACCGTGCCCGTTGCTCATCAAAATGGTGGATGCAGGCCGGTTAGGGCGCAAGAGCGGACGCGGATTTTATACTTACTCGTAAATTCGTTGTTTGAGGTTTGCTATTCTTATCTGCAATGCCCCGCACGCTTGATCCTGAACTGCGCCGCGCTCTGGTCTCGCGTATCCTCTTCTACAACGAATTGGGAATCTATGACTTTTACCGCCGGGATTTTTACCGGCAGCCGCTTCCTGAGGTCGACGCAGCAGTGCCGCACTCAGTTGACGAAGAGGAAACGATCGTCTCGGAAGCCAGGGTTTCGACGCACGAAGCGTCAGCGAATGCGATTGCGGCAAGTCAGCCCGCATGGGGAGAAAAAATGACTTCGCGGAAAGCCACGGCGTTAAAGCTGCCGGCAGCGGCCGAAGAAAGTATTTTTGACTTGATTGCGTTGAAGCCCGAGCAGCGGGCGAGCAATCCGGTCGAGGCGCTGAAGATCATCCGCGAAGATCTGGGCGACTGCACGCGCTGCGTCCTTCATAAGCAGGGACGGAAGCAGATTGTGTTCGGCGTGGGCAATCCGAAAGCCGCGTTGATGTTTGTGGGCGAAGGGCCCGGTGCAGATGAAGACGAGCAAGGCGAGCCTTTTGTTGGACGCGCTGGCCAGTTGCTCAACAACATGATTAAAGCAATGGGAATCGCACGCAAAGACGTATACATTGCCAACATTGTGAAGTGCCGTCCGCCGGGGAATCGCACGCCCGAGCGGGAAGAATGCGCGACCTGTTCGCCATTTCTCATGCGGCAGATCGCGGTAATCAAGCCCAAGGTCGTGGTGGCGTTGGGTGCGGTGGCGGCGAAGACGCTGCTGGCGGTGAATGCCGCGATGAATCAGCTTCGCGGACGCTTCTACGACTTCAGGCCGTCAGGAGTACGAAGTATCGACCCGAACTGGGATGGATGTAAGGTGGCCGTGACGTATCATCCGGCATTCCTGCTGCGCGATCCGCGGCAAAAAGGCGAAGCGTGGAAGGATCTGCAAATGGTAATGAAAGAACTGGAAATGAAGCTTCCGAAAACCGGTCGTTAGTCGTCAGTCGTTGGCTAAATCATTTTGTCAAGAAGGCCGGTGGGCGGCGGCCTCTTATGGGTCGCGCGCTTCGGTGCTACTTCACATTAATCACACCGAACGTGCCCGCCAGGTTGTTATACGGGCCGGCAGTAAAGAAAAGTTGATTGGTTTTGCCATTGTTGGCCGAGCCTCCGCCGAAGTCAATTCCCCAGAGCTGGTCGATGACGATCGGCTTGCCGTTCGTGTCTTTCACTGTACCGACGAACGCGCCGGTCTCGAGATTGAAGGCATTGATGGTGCCGGTGTTGGTGTTGTTCGTAACCAGCAGAGTATTGCTGAGAGCACCGAAATTCGTGGGCGCGACAGCGAGACCCCAGGGTTGATTCAAGGGTTTGCCCGCGGCCAGTTGCCGCACGAAGGTTCCGTCTTCCTGAAAGATGTCGATGTAGCCTCCCGGAGCTTCCGATACCAGCGCAAACGTCACGTAGACTAATCCACCGATATCCGCGATGCCAAATGGCGCGTTGCCCGGCGGCAGCGTCGGATCGGTAAACGAATTGACGAGATTGAAATTCGTGTCGTACACATCGACTACGTCGTTGGCGAGATCGGCGGCATACAGAAGGTTGCCCGACGCATGGTTGGTTACGGCCAGTCCGGTAAACATCGAACCCGCCGCCGAGTTGTTCACGGTAATAATCGCATCGTTGATGTTTACTTTGGGCGACCACGCGCTGATCGTCCCGTCGAGGGTCGCAAACAAGAAGACTCCAGGCCATCCCTCCACTTGGAAATCCTGCGATCCATTAAAGACGATTCCTGTCGGCTGGCCCGGACCTGCGCCGGTGGCCGAAGGAATCGAGACCTCGAGGCCTTGCTTGACTCCCGCTCCGTTGTAGAGTGTCGACCAGCCCGATCCCTGGTCGCTCACCCAGAACGGTCCACCCGGTCCGTAAGCCAGCCCCCAGCCGTTTACCTGCAAGGGGTCCATAAATTTCGCCGTCTTCGCCTGATTGGAGTCAAGATTCGTGAGTGTATATTGTGCCATCGCCGCGCTCGAAACCAGCATGAGCGCAAGGCCGAGGAAAAACGAGAAAACAATTTTCTGTCGATGCATACAAAAACCTCCTTGGAATGTGAGCCGGAACAGAGAGCGAGTCAGCCGCTGAGCGCTCGATTGACACCTTCTCAGTCCTGCCAGTGATCGAATGCTAATGCGGCAGCGTCACGGAATTGTCATTGCGGTGTCATCAGTTTGCACAATATTTGTTGACGCATTTCCCGTTGCGAATGTTGTGTTCGTCCGCGAAAAAGCCGCGGACGCTATTTTCGTCTGCGGAAAAAGCTGCAGAAGCTGACTTCGTTCGCGGCAAAGAACAGAGTCTCGCGGCCGCCCGACGCAGGCTTTGGGACAGCGAGCTATATCTCTCGAACGGGAATTGAAACATGTAGCGTCACTTGGCGCGACCAGCGTATCTCGGTAACCTGCGATCTGTTACTTCGGTATCATGCTAACAAGTTAGGGCTACGATTCCCTTGCTTGTAAGTTGTTTAGCAACTAACAGAGGGAATCTTTCCGAGAATGCAAATTAGCAGCGACTTAGTATCACGCCCTAAAGTTGAGCCCAACCTTGCCGATACGCTAGGTTAGGCCCCTTTAAAGATAGGCGGAGCAGGCTACTATTAGAAGGAAGAAAGAAAGAAAGAAAGAAAGAAACAAATGACAGTCAATTCCATCTCGGCTGCAAGCCTCAGCCAGTACGTGCCGGCTTCGAGCGGCACCAGTCAACTGCAGCAAGCTTTGCAGAACTTGGAAAGCAGCATCACATCGGGCGATTTGAATGGAGCGCAGTCGGCATTCGAAGTGTTGCAGAGTCTGAATCAAAGCCTTACGGCTGAGAGTGGAAGCAATTCGGTGAACGATTCGCAACTCTCGAACGATCTGACCTCGCTCGGTAGCGCGCTCAGTTCCGGCAATCTATCCGCAGCGCAGTCCGCATTTACCACCGTGCAGAGCGACCTTAGAAGCAGCAGCGCTCCATCGCAGCAGAATGAAATCAATGCCGCTTTCTCAATCCGAGCAACTGGTGCAGGAACTGCTCACCCCGCTGAATGCGAACAACACTTCTTCCAGCACCTCCGGTTCCAGCATTTCCGACGAAACCACCTCTGTGTTACAGAGGGTCTACGGAACGTCGAGCGGCCTCAACGTGCTGGCCTAATGCCTGCCGTGCTCGCTTCCCATACAAGACAGCGCCAAACTGTTCCGCTTTCAAACGTGCCTCTGCCAAACTATTACTGATAGTCTTGTACGCAACGAAGAACTGTCATCACGACAGTAGAAAGTGTCATTGGAGTAGTAATAGTAGGAATGCGCAAGAAAGTGCACAAAAGTACACGATAAGTGCAGGTCGTTTCTCTGCCTGCCGCGTCATAACTTCCGCTCTCAGTTGACAGGGGTAGTGCCTGAAAAGTGCGGCGAGCGCTCGCTGTGCGCAAGAGTTCAATAATTTCTTTACTCGCAGATTTCAGGCACCACCGTTGACAGGAAATTTACTTTTCTTGAACACGCTTTGATGTATACTTCATCGCTACACGCAGAAGTTTCGTGCGTGAGTGTGCCCGTTTTCGATGAACGGGTTGCTTGCCCTCTATTTGCCTTCCCAGAAAGGATTCTCCCATGCGTCGTGCAATGTCTTTTGGCTGTTGCCTGCTGGCAGTCCTGGCTTGTCTCAATTTCCTGGCGGTGTCTGCCGCTAGCGCTCAAAACGCACCGGTGCTGATCACACAAAGTATAGACGACAACAAACTCGTCACCCTGGGCGGCAACACGCGCCCTGAAGCGACCGCGAAGAATGATCGCGGTCCGGTCGCTGACGATCTCTTGATGCAGCACATGCTGCTCTTCTTAAAGCGCTCGCCCGAGCAGGAGCGCGAACTGGAGAAATTGATTGAAGATCTCCACGACAAATCTTCGCCCAGTTTTCATCACTGGCTCAAATCCCAGGAATTCGGGGAGCGATTCGGCCTGGCGAAGCAGGACCGGGAGACCATCAAAAACTGGCTGCAGTCGTATGGTTTTAAGGTCAATGTGGAATACACGAACGGCATCGTGATCGACTTTTCCGGAACGGCCGGCGAGGTTGAGGCGGCGTTCCATACCCAGATTCACAATCTGGACGTGAAGGGTGAGAAGCATATCGCCAACATGAGCGATCCGAAGATTCCGGAGGCGCTGGCGCCGGCGGTAGTCGGAGTCGTGTCATTGAACGACTTCAAGCCTCACACCATGTACAAGCCGCGCAAACAGTACACGGATGGAAGCTGTTTGTTTGGCACATGCTACTTAGTGGTTCCGGGCGATCTGGCAGAGATCTATAACCTGAATCCACTATTCAGCGAGGGTATTTCGGGACAAGGCCAAACCGTCGTGGTGCTCGAAGACACGAACCTCTACACCGCCAACGATTGGACTTCGTTTCGTTCTGTGTTCGGCTTATCGGGGTACACCGACGCCTCCTTGACGCAGATCCATCCCGCTCCCCCGAGTGGCCCCAATAACTGCACCAACCCAGGGGCGAATGGCGACGATACCGAAGCCATCATTGATGTGGAATACGCCAGCGCGGCCGCACCCAGCGCGGCTATCGTACTGGCTTCTTGCGCCGATACCGCCGCCTTCGGCGGTCAGATTGCCTTGCTGAACCTACTCAACGAAAGCAGTTCGCCGCCGGCCATCGTGAGCATGAGCTATGGCGAATGCGAAGCCGTTAGCGGCGCAACTCTCAATGCATCCTTCAACACAACCTTCCAGCAGGCGGTCACTGAAGGCGTCTCAGTCTTCGTTTCCTCTGGCGATGCCGATGCGGCGGGCTGCTCCAGAGACGAAGTCGCCACGACTGGCATCGGGATCACCGGCTGGGGAGAAACCCCCTATAACGTATCCGTGGGCGGTACCGACTTCGCCGACACGTACGAAGGGGAAAACAGCACTTACTGGAGTGCCACTAACTCCTCAACATACGAATCGGCCCTGTCCTATATTCCCGAGATTCCCTGGAACGACGCCTGCGCCAGCGTGTTGCTTTCGAATTTCGAAGGCTTCGCTGAACCGTACGGATCGAGTGGATTCTGCAACAGCTCGGGGGCATCGGAGTTCCTGGGTTCGGTTGGAGGCAGCGGCGGGCCGAGTGAGTGCGCAACAGGAACGCCATCCCAGTCTGGAGTGGTCAGTGGAACCTGCGCAGGCTACGCAAAGCCGTCCTATCAGTCGTTGCTTGGCAATCCGAGCGACGGAGTGCGTGACACGCCCGATGTATCGCTCTTTGCCGCGAACGGAGTCTGGGATCACTATTATCCATTCTGCTTCACCGGTCCCGGAGGCGTTTCCTGCTCCGATCCGCCGGATGAGTGGCCGGGAGCGGGCGGTACATCATTCTCCTCGCCCATCATGGCCGGAATCCAGGCGCTGGTAAATCAGAAAGCCGGCGGCCCTCAAGGCCAGCCGGACTACGTCTACTACAGCCTGGCGAACACCGAGTACGGCGCCAGCGGCGATTCCTCCTGCAATTCGACGCTGGGCAATGCCGTCGGCAGCTCTTGCATCTTCTACGACATAACGCTGGGCGACAACGACACCGATTGCACCGGCACAATCAACTGCTACCTGCCCTCTGGCACACGGGGTGTACTCTCCACTTCGGACAGCGCCTATGATCCGGCTTATGGGACGCAAACCGGCTGGGACTTCGCGACCGGAATTGGCAGCGTCAACGCCTACAACCTGGTGAACGCTTGGCCTGTGTCTCCTGGATTCACGCTGTCGGCAAATCCGAGTAGCGTGAGCGTTACACAGGGCAGCAGCGCCACCACCACCATCACCATCACCCCGCTGAACGGTTTTAGCGGCAGCGTAACTCTTGCTGCCTCGGGATTGCCAAACGGCGTGACGGCTGGTTTCAGCCCCAACCCTGCAACCTCAACCAGCACGCTCACCTTGACGGCAAGTCCCTCCGCCGCTACGGGAACCGTTACGGTGACCATCACCGGAACCTCCGGCTCAATAACGAATACCACCACGCTCACCCTCACCGTGAACGCCTTGCAGCAGAGCTTTACACTCTCAGCCTCGCCCAGTTCGCTCACTATTGCGAAGGGCGGAGCCAGCGGCACGAGCACGATTACCATCACCCCGGTGAATGGATTCTCGGGCAGCGTAACCTTGGCCGCTTCTGGACTGCCAACGGGCGTGACGGCATTGTTTAATCCGAACCCGGCAACCTCGACCAGCACGCTGACTCTCACGGCCAGCGCTTCGGCCAAGAAGGGAACGGCGACGGTGACCATCACCGGAACCTCCGGCAGCCTGAGCGCAACCACAACCATCTCGCTGACGGTAGATGCCTTGGGTACCTTCACGCTGACGCCTTCGCCGAAAAAGTTGACAGTAGAGCAGGGCAGCAGCGGAACCAGCACGATTACGGTGAATGACAAGAACGGCTTCGATCAGGAAGTCACTCTGGCGGCAACGGGAGTGCCGAGCGGAGTCACCGCGTCATTCAGTACCAACCCAACCACTTCCACCAGCACTTTGACGCTGGCGGTAAGCGGGTCGGCAGCAACCGGGAAATCGACCATAACCATTACGGGTACTTATGGAAGCCTGAGCAAGAAGACTACGGTCATGCTCACGGTCACAGCTCCGTAGGTTTGTGGTCTCAACCAAAACAGTAAGAAAAGGGGGCCGAGAAATCGGCCCTCCTTTTTCAGAGCTCCATCTTGTCGGCGAATGAAGCTTTATAGAAGCGCGGCAGAGAGCGCATCAAGGCTGCACGCCGGCATAGAACGGGATCGCGCCCCGCGCCGTGTTCTTGTAAACAACCCCTGCCTTCATCACAAAGACAACGCGCCGAACCGCGGTGATGTCCTTCAACGGATCGCCGTCGAGCGCAATAATATCCGCCTGCAAGCCCGGAGCGATCGAGCCGATCTGATCGCTCATGCCCATCGCTTCAGCCCCTAGCGAGTTAGCTGAGATCATTGCAGCCATCGGTTCCACGCCGCAATCGCGCACGCGGTCGATGAACTCCTCAGCATTCCGCCCGTGTGCGCCCGCCACCGCGTCCGTACCAAAAACCATTTTCAGTCCCGGAGTTTTCGCCGCGTGTTCCACGATCTCATGATCCATTGGCAGAATCTTCTCCATTGCTGCAAACCCCTCCGCGGTGTAACCCTCAGTGCCCAGATACTTTTCCTTGTTCTGCACATAGTTCTCAATCACCAGCCCGCATTGCGGATCGAAGTAAGTTCCCTTCTCCGCCATTAATTTCAAATCTTCGTCAGGAGCCAGCGTACCGTGCTCAATTTCGGTGCATCCTGCCAGAGTCGCAGCTCGCACCGCATCTTTGTAAGCGTGTACCAGCGTGCGAAGCCCCTGCTTTTTCGCCTCGTCGCACGCCGCGTTCAATTGCTCCTGCGAAAGTGTCATGCCCCCACCTTGGCGAATCGACTGCGACGCGAAAATCTTGATCAGGTCCGCGCCCGCTTGCTTCTGTTTTCTTATATATGCGCGGATTTCATCGGGTGAGCCGGTCGCCGCGCCTCGCCCCACCAGCGGCTCGTTCGCAGTCAGGATCCGCGGGCCGGGAATCGTCCCTTTCGCAATCGCATCGTGCAGCGGAATATCGTTGGGCGAGCCCACGCTTTGCACCGTCGTGAATCCTGCCATCAGTGTCACCCACGCATTCGACGCGACTTGATATATATCCGGCGGAGTTGTCCCCTCGGTACCAGCATTTTTTCCGTCCTTGCCGAATATCCATGTGATGTGCACGTGCGCGTCAATCCAGCCTGGCATCACGGTCAGCCCGCGCAGATCGTAATCGGCCGGCCCGTCGCCGGCGGGGCCTACAGCAACTATCTTTGAGTCTTCAATCTCGAGGTGCACGTCGTGCAGGATTTGTCCTTTGCCATCGAGCACCGTGCTGGCGGCAATGACGATGCGCTTGCTCGGCATAGCCGCTTGCGCAGAAATTCGAGGCGCCAGCGCGCCGATGCCCAACATGATCAACAAAAATGAAATGCCTCTAGCAACCCGCATGTTCGCTCCTTCCTTTATCTTGTCACTGCGCTTGTCTTGCTAACCTTCCACTGTAAGGCGCTGTGTTCCCGTCCTGAACGAAGCTGACCGTGCGTGAAAGAACCAGCTTCACTGTTCCGTAGCGCTCTGTCCGGGTTTCTGTATCGTGCAAAATACAGTATTTGCTGTATTGCAACTAGCGCGGCTCGAAACTAGCCTCATCTTCCACCGTTTTTACTCTCAGCAACCATTGTTGTCTAACCATTGTTCTTTATCCATTGTTCGCTATGAATCGCGGGAATCCCAATACCTCAAACGTGGTACGTAGCGGCAAGCCTCCCGTGGTAGCGAAAAAGTACTGTATCGCGTGATGCGTTTCTGCAGGCAGGGTGCGAAAACTTTGGGTGCGAAAACCTTCAACAACCGCTAAAGACTCACTGGAGGATCTATGGCAACGAGCAGAGCGACGGTCGTACCGATGAAGCTGACGCAGATGAAGGCTGCGCAAGTCCCAAAGCCCGGCGCAGACTTCGAAATCGTCGAGCGCACGATTCCTACGCCGGAATCAGGACACGTGCGGATCAAGGTGCAGGCCTGCGGCGTTTGCCACAGTGACGTGCTCACGAAAGACGGCTTGTGGCCCGGAATTCAGTATCCCCGCGTTCTCGGCCACGAAGTCGCTGGCGTCATCGACGAAGTGGGCGACGGCGTTTCGGCGTGGAGGAAAGGGCAGCGTGTCGGTGTCGGCTGGCACGGCGGCCAGGACAACACGTGTCGCGAATGCCGCCGCGGAGATTTTCGCAACTGCCGGAATCTGAAAATTCCGGGCATCAGCTACGACGGTGGATACCAGCAATACATGGTGGCTCCCGTGGAAGCGCTGGTGCCGATACCGGAGACTCTCAGTGACGTCGACGCGGCGCCGCTGCTCTGCGCCGGTATTACCACCTACAATGCGCTGCGGCACAGCGGCGCGCTCCCTGGCGATCTGGTCGCGGTGGAGGGAATCGGCGGCCTGGGCCACCTCGGAATTCAATTCGCAAATAAGTTTGGTTATCAGGTCGTCGCGATCGGCCGCGGAGCAGAAACCGCACCGCTGGCAAAGAAGCTCGGCGCGAGCCTGTACATCGACAGCAAATCGACGAACGCAGCGCAAGAATTGCAAAAACTGAGCGGTGCACGTGTAATTCTCGCAACAGCTCCAAGCTCGAAGGCGATGTCTGAGCTGATCGACGGTCTCGGGCCGAACGGCAAACTCATTGTGATCGGCGCCACATTCGATCCGATTGAGGTCTCGCCGATCCAGCTCATTACCGGAAGCCGCACGATTCAGGGCTGGGCGGCGGGTACCGCAGCCGATTCCGAAGACACCCTGCATTTCGCGGAAATAAGCGGCGTGCGTGCCATGATTGAAACCTATCCGCTCGAAAAAGCAGCCGAGGCTTATGCACGCATGATGAGCGGCAAGGCCGAGTTCCGCGTCGTTTTGACGATGTGAGGTTGACCAAACAACGTCTTTCGCGCAATGACTGGCTTGTTGAACCATGAACTCGCAGGCAGCCGAGGGAGCACGAAACAAAAAGAAAGGATCGGGCACCATGTCGCAGCATGTCTCCTATCGCACGGTGAAGGTGGACGGACTCACGATTTTTTATCGGGAGGCCGGACCGAAAGATGCCGCAACGATTCTGCTGCTGCACGGACTTCCCTCGTCGTCCCGCATGTTCGAGCCGTTCTTTGCCCGGCTCGCCGATCGCCACCACCTTGTCGCGCCCGATTATCCTGGGTTTGGACACAGCGACTGGCCGGATCCAAAACAATTCGCGTATACGTTCGACCACTGCGCCGAAATCATAAGTCATTTCACCGAAGTGCTCAGGCTCTCGCGCTACACGCTTTACATGCAGGATTACGGCGGTCCGGTTGGCTTTCGCATGGCCTTGGCGCAACCGGAGCGCGTAGAGTCGCTCATTGTTCAAAACGCCGTCGCCCACGATGAAGGCCTGGGCGTGAATTGGAAGACGCGGCGTGCGTTTTGGGTCGATCGCGCCGCCAACGAAAGCGCGCTGCGCACAAATCTCCTTTCGCTAGCTACGACGCGGACCCGCCACGTCGGAAGCGACCCTAACATCGAACGCTATGATCCCGATCTCTGGACCGATGAATTCGCCTTTCTCAGCCAACCCGGACAGGCCAAGATTCAAAGCGACCTGTTCTACGACTATCGCACGAATGTGGAGTCGTACCCGAAATGGCAGGCGTGGATGCGCGAGAAGCAGCCGCGCCTGTTGGTCGTCTGGGGTAAGTACGATCCGTCGTTCGACATCTCGGAGCCGGAAGCTTATCGGCGCGATGTGCCGAACGCTGAAGTACACGTTCTCGACGCCGGTCATTTCGCACTGGACACGGCTGCCGATGAGATCGCCGCACTGGTCCGGAACTTTGTCGGTTCTTCGCGTGGAGGGTTGCAGGCGCGGCGCACTGCATGAGGGATTTCAAATTGACCCGTCGTGCGATAATTCGTGCCGCAACTTGCAGAATCGAAGATCGAAGGCCGAAGGAATCGTTTCATTCAACGATTGAGCCGAAACGGCCCTAGGAGAAGAAATCTTGGCGACTGCAACGATCGCAACCCGGCCTCCTTTGCCGCCCTTCACTCGCGAGAGCGCAATTCAGAAGGTGCGCCTCGCCAAGATGGCTGGAACACGCATAGCGAAATAGCATCATGAAACCGAAGTCCATGTGGCTCTGCTGGTGACAATGAAACAGCGTCACGCCCGGGTTTGCCGCGACAAAGTCGATCTCCGCATTGCTATTTGCCTTCACCACCACCACATCCTTGCGCAGCCCCGAGAGCGGCTTTCCGTCCAAGCTGGTAATCTCGAAGCTATGGCGATGTAAGTGAACCGGATGATCGTCGCTGCTCTTATTCCGCATCGCCAGTCTGTAACGCTTGCCTTCATTCAACAGAATTGTGTCCGTCTTCGGATACGACTTGCCATTGATCATCCAATAGTCAAAATCGCCATGCCCATGAAACTTCGATTCAAACAGCAGAGGAACGCGCTGATTCGGCTCTGCGGCCGCCGGCTCCTGTTTTGCGAAAAGCGAGTAATCCCATAACGTCTCTGGAGGATCGATCCACTTCGCCTCGCTCTGCTGGTTGGCATATTCCACCACAATCCCCATGCCCGCCTGGCGAACATCCGCCCGCGTCTCGCCCAGCACCCACACTCCTGGCCGATCCATTTCTACCAACAAATCAATGCGCTCCGCCGGAGCCAGCCGTACTGCCCGCACTTTCGCCGGCCGCGGCACGTCATTCCCATCCATGGATACCACGGTGAATTCATGCCCGGCCAATGCCAGCCAATGCGTCGCTGTCGCACTGGCGTTCAGTACGCGGAAGAGCACTCTTTGCCCTTCACGTACCTTGATCGGATCGCCATGCCCGAGCATGCGGTCATTGATCGTCGCATAGTCATAAAACGCATCCATCGACGCATCCCCACCGCCTCCCATATACGCGTTCCAGTCGTGCAGCGTCAGGAATATTTCCTGATCGTTCCCGCCCGGCTCCTGCTTCGGCTCAATGTAGAAACATCCGAACTGACCGGTATAGGTCGCGCGCTTTAAATCGTGCCCGGCGAACGTGTGCGTGTGGTACCAACGGAAACCCGCCGGCCGCGGCGTGAAACTGTAGCGCCGTTGTCCGCCGGCCGCAATCGTGGGAGATCCTTCTTCTATCGAGCCATCTTCTTCCGCCGGAATCCACAATCCGTGCCAGTGCACAATCTCAGGCGCGTCTGTATGGTTCACAACATCGATCGCGATCGGCTTGCCTTCTGGCCAGCGAATCAGCGGACCGGGAACACTCCCGTTGTAGGCGACTGTGTTAATTACTTTCCTCGGCGCAATTTCCAGCTTGAGCGGCGCAATTTCCAGCCGCACATCTGCTGGGGCGGTCGCCAGCGTCTGCGCGCAAAGCTTTGTCTCCGCCGCGGTACCCAGCATGGCGAAACTTGCTCGCATCAGAAAATTGCGGCGATCTATTTTCATGAACGGTCCATTTTCATGAGCGATCTATTTTCATGATCGATCTATTCGCACGCATTTTCTATTGGGTGCTCTCGGAACTGCCCGCTCGATGGCGCGTCCAATCGAAGCGTCGCCCCAGGATGCCCTTGATAATCAGATGATCGGTACTGGCCGTCGCTCCAATTCCGACCCCAAAGTTGATCTCCCACTCCGGAGACACATTCAGATCGATCGTAGGAAAAAACTGCTGCTGCTGATTGTGTAACGAAGACACACCGGTGATCGACCCGTAGGCAGCGTAGTACTCCAGGCCACCGGAAATGTATTTATTGAAGTCATAGCTGAATTTCGCGCTTGGCGAAAAGCCCACGCCCTGCGGAACGCTCGGCCCATGGAAAGATCGCTCCAGGGCAGGATTCACCGCAAAATACCATCTGCCGATCTGCTTATCGACGATCGGCCGCAACTCCATCGTCCATGTGTCCTTCGAAAACGACGCCCGCTGATAACCAAATTCCATCGACAGACTTACGCCCACCGGCCAATGCCAGCTATTAGGTGCTCTCACTCGCGGACGAATATGATCTCCCACCCATTGCCAGCCATCTCCATTGCGCAGACTGGTGAAAATGTAAAAGCCAACCTCCGACCAGTTCGTCACTCCCTGCGTAATCTCAACCGTTTCGTGCTCGGCATGGTTGGTTGGATAGAGCCCATCCGCAGTGAACTGCGAACCGGGCGCCGGATAACTTCCCTCGGCGGTGAAGTTGCTGTGCAGTTCGAGCATCGTGGTCTTGGGCGCGACTGTGTCCGAACCATAAACCTGGATTTCATAGTTGTCCTGCGCCTGCGCAAGTCTGGAATTGTCAAACCCCAAAATCAGCAGGATCAATAACGAACAAGATTCAAACGCACCCCGCCTGAACGCCATGGTCTTGTCGCGCGCGGGAGCAGCGCTCAAACAGGCACAAGTGCGATTGTGCTCGAAGAGGTCCACCACTCACTTTACACGGTCTCGATTTCCGAAGCACAGGCAGTAATGCATGTGAGTGTGGGTTAAGTGCTCGCCTTACCGCAGCCTCTGCCATGACCCCCGCGTTAATTAAGACCAGTGCCAAAATCGCGCCTCGTCGAAAAAACTGCGCTTTTCATGGAAAGCGATCGCAGGAGTGGACAAACTTCGGGAGAATTCCACGCACGATTGGTCTGAAGTAAGCGCCTGCTGGAATTCAAGAAGATAAGAAAATAATGGTAGGCACGTGGGGACTCGAACCCCAGACCTCTACCGTGTCAAGGTAGCGCTCTAACCAACTGAGCTACGCGCCTACGATCACCTGCGATTTTACCACTGTTCCCATGCGAACAACTGTAGTTCCCGGTCCGGTTCGGCGTCCGAGATTAGAACATTAGCCGCTCCCGGAGGGCCAATGTCTACCATACCGATTACTTTTATCAACGGGGAATCTGGGACACGATGTTGAGCTTCCTGTACCCGCGGCAACGCGCCGAATTCAGATAGTTTGGGCCAACAATCTGTGATAACGTCGCGTCGGAAAAACTATTGGAAACTAACCATGCCGAACAACGGCCCCTCCCCACTGTCGCTGCGTCGCGAAACGTGATAAAACCAAGCCTGAGTCGGTGCTGCGCGCATCGCTCGCCGCTTCCGGCAATCGGCTTGACTTTTCTCGGATTCAGGGAAGCCGGATTCGATAAGCCCGAATTTGAAATATGGGCAACAAGACGCATTGGCGCGGGGCAACGGGAAACCAACAAATGGGAAGGCAATATGGCAATCGAAACCAATATCTTGACTCCGCTGGATAACGATAAGGCAACCAGCAAAGACACGCTCACGGACGCGACGCTCGGCAGGCCGACTAAGCGAATTCTCGCGAACTACATCGGCGGACGATGGATAATGCCAACGGCAACGCCAACGCTGCAATCATCCGCCGCTCTCGACGTGACTAACCCGGCCACCGGCGAGGTGTTGGCGCGTGTTCCCTTGTCGGGCGCTACCGATGTCGAAGCGGCAGTCACTGCCGCCAGCGCCGCTTTGCCCGACTGGAGCTCCCGCGCAGTGGGTGAGCGCACCGAATTCATCTACGCCTTGCGCGAGAAATTCCGCCAGCGCATTGACGAACTTGCGGCGTCGGTGACGCGCGAAGGCGGCAAAGTGCTGTCGGATGCGCGCGCCGAGATCAGCCGCACCATCGAAGTGCTGGAAGTGGCCTGCGCCACTCCCATGACGATGCAAGGGCGCATTCTCGAAGGCGTGGCGCGCGGAATCAACTCCGAAACCATTCGCCAGCCGGTCGGTGTCTGTGCGGCGATCACGCCCTTCAACTTCCCTGCCATGGTGCCGATGTGGTTTCTGCCCTTCGCCATTGCATGTGGAAACACGTTCGTGTTGAAGCCATCGGAGCAGGTTCCGCTCACCTCGGAACTCATCTTCGACATTTTCGAAGCGATTGGTCTGCCGCGCGGCGTGGTCAATCTGGTGCATGGCGCGCATGATGCCGTCAATGCCATTCTCGATAGTCCCGGCATTCGCGCCGTTTCGTTCGTGGGCTCTGTCAATACAGCGAAGTACATATATCGCCGTGCAGCAGAAAAAGGAAAACGCGTGCAGGCCCTCGGCGGCGCGAAAAATTACATGGTGGTCATGCCCGATGCGGTGATCGACAAAACCGTCTCGAACGTTCTCGGCAGCGCCTTCGGCAACGCCGGTCAGCGCTGCATGGCGGGATCGGTGCTGGTAACGGTAGGGTCTGCCCATGCTGCTATCATCAGGCGCTTAAAAACCGATGCCGAGAAGCTGATCGCCGGCGACGGCACAGACGCGAAATCGAGTCTGGGACCTGTAATCTCGCGCACCGCCTGCGACCGCATTCATGACGCCATTGAAAGTGGAATGAAAGAAGGCGCGGAGTTGCTCGTGGATGGACGCCATCCAGCGGGAACTCCAGCCGGAGGAAATTTTGTCGGCCCGACCATCCTCAGCAATGTGAAGCCCGAAATGCGCGTAGCTCGCGAGGAAATTTTCGGCCCCGTGCTCTCGGTGATGCACGTCGATACGCTCGACCAGGCAATCGCCCTGGTCAACAGCGACCCCCGCGGCAACGGCACCTCGATCTTTACCGAAAACGGTGCGGCCGTGCGCGAATACAGTCGCCGCATCGAAGTTGGTATGGTCGGAGTGAACATCGGTGTTGCTGCCTCACCAGCGTATTTCCCCTTCTCCGGTTGGAAGGATTCCTTCTTCGGAGATCTGCACGTCCACGGCTGGGATGCGGTCGAATTCTTCACCCGTAAGAAAACTGTGACGTCGCGTTATTTTTCCGCCGGAGAAACGGGTAAATTCTTCACCGAGCAAGGGGACTAGCGCTAGATGTCGCGCGCTTATGGAGATGATCGCCCAAGCTGATTATGGAGATGATCGGCCAGACCGTTTCCCATTACCGCATCCTGTCAAAGCTCGGCGGCGGCGGCATGGGAGTTGTTTACGAGGCTGAAGATCTTCGCCTCGGCCGTCACGTCGCTCTGAAATTTATCCCCGAGCACCTCGCCAAAGATCCACGCGCGCTCGAACGGTTTATTCGCGAGGCACGCGCGGCCTCGCAGCTCAACCACGCGAACATCTGCACCATCCACGACATCAACGACAACGACGGCCATCCCTTCATCGTCATGGAAAAGCTGGAAGGCGAAAGCCTGAAACAGCGCATCCATGGCCATCCTCTTCCTCTTGACGAAGTGCTCGATATCGCCATCCAGGTGGCCGATGCGCTCGCCGCGTCCCACGCCAAAGGGATTGTGCATCGCGACATCAAGCCGGCGAACATTTTTCTCACCCCGAACGGGCAGGTAAAAATTCTCGACTTCGGCCTGGCCAAGCTGGCAAAAGATGGCGGCGTGGGCACCACCACCGATTCTTCGCTCGAAGAGTCGCTCACCCAGGTTGGAGTCATTCCAGGAACGGCGGTTTATATGTCGCCCGAGCAGGCACAGTCGGCCGATCTCGACGTGCGCAGCGACATATTTTCGTTCGGCGTGGTGCTATTCGAAATGGTCACCGGGAAAAAGCCGTTCACCGGAACTAACGTCGTGACCACGCTGCACGCGGTCATCCACGGAAAACCGGCATCGCCGTGCTCCATCAATCCGGCTGTGCCTCCGGAACTGGAAACCATCATCGGCAAAGCGATGGAGAAGGATCGCAACCAGCGCTACAAAAACGCGACCGAGATGAAAGCCGATCTGCTACGTTTGCAGAAGGGAGTAGAACCGGCCCTGCGCAGCGGCCTGATGCGGCTTCGCTCCGCCCCAAAAACATTTCGGAGTTCGAGTTCCACGCAAACCTGGATCATCGCCGGGCTGGCAGCAGTGTTGCTCATGCTTGCGACCGTGCTGGGAGAATGGTGGCTGAAACACGAGCCAGTCACGCAAAAACCGGGCATTCGAACCATCGCCGTGCTGCCCTTGCAGAATGTGAACAGCGAGCCGGAGAGCGAGTTCCTCCGCTTCGCACTGGCCGATGAGATTGCCAATGCGCTGACCTATGCGCAATCGCTCGAAATACGTCCAACGACCTCCACGCAAAAATATTCCAATGCAGAAGCCGACCCGGCCAAGGTTGGGCGCGAGCTGAGTGTGAGCACGGTCGTGGTCGGGCACTTTCTGAGCCACGACAAAACCGTCCAGGTAACGCTCGAAGCCGTCGACGCAAAAGACAATCGCCTCATCTGGACCGGCCAACTGACCGCCCCCGCGGATAATCTGCTCGCTCTGCGAAACCAGATGGCAAAGAAGGTCCGCCAGGAACTGGTGCCCGCGCTCGGAGGCGGAAAGAACAATGCGGAAGCCGCCAGCGCTCCCACCAACAGCGAAGGCTACAAACTTTTCATGCAAAGTGTTTCGCTGCCGCACGACGGCCCCGGCAATAAACAGGCGATCGACTTGCTCGAACGCTCCGTGGCGCTCGATGCGAATTACGCGCCGGCATGGGAGGCTCTCGGACACCGCTACCACTTCGAAGCGGTTTATTCCGATGGCGGAGATTCGGCCTACCAGCGCTCGAACGCGGCCTATAAGAAAGCTCTCGCCTTGGAGCCGGAACGAGTTAGCACGACTGGATTACTCGTCGAGAATGACGTTGAGGGCGGCGATCTCGACAAAGCATACAACGACGCGCGGGGGCTGGTGCAAAAGCATCCGGAGGCTGCAATCGCTCATTTCTCGCTATCGTACGCGCTGCGCTATGCCGGCGAGCTCAACGAGGCGCAGAGTGAGTGCGACAAGGCCGTGGCCATCGATTCCGGCAACTACACCTGGCGTTCCTGTGCATACGCCTTCGCGGAAGCGGGCAAGCCCGGCCGGGCGATGGAATTTATTAACCGCGATGCCGGTTCGGAGTGGTCGAATGCCGTGCGCGTTTCCGTGCTGATGCGCCAGGGCAAAATGGACGACGCGCAGAAAGCCGCGCAACGCATGACAGATAATCCCACCTGGATGCGCGGCCTCGTCCAGGCATGTCTCGACAAGGCTCCGGCCGCGGAAATCCACACGCTCGCCGTGCGGGCCGAAAATGAACTCCTGGCGCGGCAGGACCCCGAATTGTTGTATCAGCAGGGCGCGGTGTTGGCAGCCTGCGGCGAAAAACAAATTGCCCTCGCGTTCCTTGGCAAGGCCGTGAAGGGAAATTATTGCGCCCAGCAGGCGTTGCGCTCCGATCCTCTGCTCGCCCCCGTGCGCGACGACGCCGACTTCCAGCGGATTGTGCAAGCGGCGGCAGAATGCCAGCAAAAATTCGCCTCCGCGCAGGAGTCACTCAGATAAGAGTCGCTCAGATAAGATATTTGATTCTTTATCTGGGGAAAATCCATCACATGGTCATGTTCCGAAAGTGGAAGAAGTTTGGGCGCAAGCGTATTCACAGATTTGTACTCGACCATATTGCGTTTTCTACACTGCCGTTTCTCCTAGCCGTTGCCGCCTCGATCGCGCCGGCGCAGTCCGCTGAAAAGCCCGCAGCCAGTCCTAATGCCGATCACGCAGCGACGGACGCCGCCGATCATTATTATGAGCCGCTCCCGCAGGAAACCGGCGCTTCGGGCTTAAAGCTCACGCTGCGCCGTTTACAGACAACCGCGCGCCTGATGCAAGTCACCGCGCACCCCGACGACGAGGACGGCGGCATGTTGACGCTCGAGGCGCGTGGCAAAGGCGTTTCAACCTTATTAATGTCGCTGACCCGCGGCGAAGGCGGACAGAACAAACTCGGCAGCAATCTATTCGACGCGCTCGGCGTGTTGCGCACACTCGAGCTGCTGGCTGCCGACCGCTACTACGGCGTGGAGCAGCGTTTCTCCCGCGTCGCCGATTTTGGCTACTCGAAAACGCCCGAAGAAACTTTCGAGAAATGGCAGGGACACGATATCGCCCTCGCCGATATCGTCCGCGTCATCCGCACCTTTCGTCCCGACGTGCTGATTGCACGCTTCTCCGGAACCGACCGTGATGGCCACGGACATCATCAGGCTTCGGCCATTCTCACGCGCGAGGCGTTTCGCGACGCCGCCGACCCAAACCGTTTTCCCGAACAGATTGCCGAAGGTTTGCAGCCTTGGCAGCCAAAGAAGCTCTACATCGGAAATGTCTGCGGGTTCGGCGCCTCAACCTGCGACCCGGCGAATTACACGGTCAAGCTGAACACGGGCAAGGAAGACCCGCTGCTGGGAACGTCATACGTCCAATTTGCGCTGAAAGGCCTACACCACCAGGAATCGCAGGGCGCGGGAAATTTCACCATCCCGCCCGGCGACCGCTTCACCTTCTACAAACTGGTCGATTCGGTTGTGGATTCGCCCAAAGATAAAGACGGCCACGAGCAGGATTTCTTTGACGGCATCGACACCACCTTGCCCGGATTGGCTTCGCGCCTTGGCGACGCGGAGATGGAAAAAGAAGAAGCCAAAAATCTCCCCTGGTTGCGCCCCACGCTCGTCGACATCCAGGCGAAGATCGATAGCGCCACAGCCGCCGCCGAGAAAGATCCGTCATCTGCCGGACCAATTCTCTACGAAGCCTACGGACTAGAGACAAGACTACTCAGCCGAATCCTGAGTTCCAGTCTTCCCGTTCCAGAAAAAAAAGACCTCCAGTTTCGGCTCCTGCAATCGAAAGGTGAACTTGAGCAGGCCTTGGCGCTCGCGTCTGGCGTTAGCCTGCACGCGGCAGTCGACGCTCCTATCGGATCGAGCCCCAACGATGCGTTCATGGCCGTGCCCGGCCAGAGTTTCGAAGTCACCGCCAAGCTATCTACGCCGAGCAAGTCACCGACCGCGGCCAATGTCGCATTGCTACTTCCGGAAGGCTGGAAATCGATTGTTTTATCGAAAGAGATTTCCGCTGACGCCGCCGTCGCGCGATTCAAAGTTACTGTTCCCGCCGACGCCGAAATCACCCGGCCCTACTGGCACCGCAACGATCCTCAGACTGAAGCTCTCAACATCATCGATAATCCGAAGTATCAAACGCTCCCGTTTCCGTCGCCTCCGCTTAAGGTAACTGCGAGCATCGGCCGAATGCCTGTGCCTGCTGCAGTTTGCATGGTGAACTACAAAGACGCATCGGGCGCCCTTTCCGAACGCCCCCTGGCCGTCGCCCCTGCATTTTCTATCCTGCTCGATCCCCACGAGCAGGTAATTCCCACCGCAGACGGTCCGCAGCCGCAGGTCAAAGCCGACGTCTCGAGTAACCTTGATTTAAAAACACCACAGCAAGCGCGCTCCGGAGACCCCGCAAAGGATGAAGGCGTGTTGCAAGTTCACTCGCCAGAGAGCTGGCGCGTTGAGCCTGCGGACAAACAACTCAGTTTTCACGAACGCGGCGAGCGTGAAACCGCCGATTTCAGGGTTACTCCCGAGAACCGCATGGAAGGGCGAAAGGAAGTTACCGCATCGCTCCGGAGCGGCGCGTTGAATTATACGCAAGGCTATTCGGTAGTAACTCGCGAAGACCTCGGCACTTTTTATTATTATCAGCCCGCCATACAGCGCGTCAGCGTCGTCGACGTGAAGGTTCCCCGAGATCTTAAAATCGGCTACATCATGGGCGCAGGCGACGAGATTCCAACGGTGCTCCAGCAAATCGGAATGAATGTAACTCTGATCCCGACGGAGAAACTCGCCACGGAAGACCTGAGCCAATATCAAACCATCGTGCTCGGCATTCGCGCCTACGATACGCAGAAAGATGTCGTTGCGAACAACAAACGGCTGCTCGATTTCGTGCAGGCCGGTGGCCGCCTGGTGGTGCAGTACAACACGCTCAACTCCGCCTCGGGCGATTTCAACAAGGGCAACTTCACGCCGTACTCCGCGACGCTCGGGCGTGACCGCGTTTCCGTGGAAGAAGCGCCGGTTGCGATTCTTGACCCGGACAACCCCATCTTTCATTCTCCCAACGAAATTACGCAGAAAGATTTCGCGGGCTGGGTGCAGGAACGCGGACTTTATTTCATGTCGCAGTGGGATCCGCAGTTTACCCCGCTCGTCGAATCGCACGATCCCAGCGAAAGCGACAAAAAGGGCGGACTGTTAGTCGCCCACTATGGCAAAGGCACTTATATCTACACCGGTTATGCATTCTTTCGTCAACTTCCGGCCGGAGTGCCCGGTGCTGTGCGGTTGTTTGTGAATCTGGTCGCCGGTCGTTAGTTGTCGGTCGTTATAGGTCGAGCATAGGCATCGACCGCGGCATGTAACTCCGAACGACCAGCGACTGACGACCTACCTCATGACAATTCCCTCCGAACCCGAAGCTAACTCCAAGCCGCAGCTTGTGCGTGGTATCAGCCTCGCCTCCGCTACCGCCCTCAACATGATCGACATGATCGGCGTTGGACCGTTCATCACCATCCCGCTGATTATCAGTGCCATGGGCGGACCGCAAGCCATGCTGGGATGGATTCTCGGCGCGCTGCTCGCCATCTGCGATGGTCTGGTCTGGGCCGAACTCGGGGCTGCGCTGCCTGGGTCGGGTGGTTCCTATCGTTATTTGAAAGAAATCTATGGCCCGCAAACTCTCGGCCGCCTCATCTCATTTCTTTTTATCTGGCAACTATCCTTCAGCGCTCCGCTTTCCATCGCCTCTGGCGCCATCGGGCTTTCACAATACGCGGCTTTTTTCTGGCCAAGCCTTGAAGCCGTCTGGTCCGCCCGCACCTGGAGTCTGAATCTCCCACTGATCGGGCCGTTGCAGTTGACTTGGGTCGCAATGCCCGCAACCCTGCTGGCCATCGGCGTTTGCACCCTCACCGCGTTTCTGCTCTACCGCAGAATCACCGCCATCTCGCGCCTCACCAAGTTCCTCTGGTTCGGCGTCATGGCAACAATCGGATGGATCATCCTCACCGGCCTCACCCATTTCAACGCCCATCAGGCCTTCGATCTGCCTCCCGGCGCATTCTCCTTCTCGCGCGACTTTTTTCGCGGCCTCGGCGGAGCCATGCTCATCGCCGCCTACGACATCGGCGGGTATTACAACGTCTGCTTCCTCGGTGACGAAGTCAAGGATCCGGGGCGAAACATTCCCCGCGCTCTCTTGCTATCCATTCTCGCCGTCGCGAGTCTTTATATCGTAATGAACGTGAGCATTCTGGGCGTGATCCCGTGGCGGGAACTGGCGCAGTCGGGCGCATCCGACAGCAAGCTCTACGTAGTTTCGACCATGATGCAGCGTGTCTACGGTCACGGAGCGGCGTCGCTCATCTCGATCCTCGTCATGTGGACGGCCTTCGCCTCCGTTTTCTCGCTGACCCTCGGCTATTCGCGCGTGCCCTATGCCGCCGCGCTCGATGGCAATTATTTTCGCGCCTTTGCCCGCGTGCATCCCGTGCACCGGTTTCCTTACGTTTCTTTGTTGGCGCTCGCCGGAGTCGCGGCGCTCTTCTGTTTTCTGCGCCTCGCCGACCTGATCGCCGCGCTGATCGTAATCCGCATCGTTCTGCAGTTTCTTGTGCAAAGCATCGGAGTCATCGTGCTACGCATCCGCCGGCCCGATCTGCCGCGCCCGTTTCGCATGTGGCTCTATCCAGTTCCGGCTTTGATCGCGGCGGCCAGCTTTACCTTCATCCTGATTTCGAGGAAAAATTTTCTGCGAGAAGTCCGGTACGCGGGAGTCATACTGGTCGTGGGGTTGGCAATTTACGTGGTTCGATCGTGGCGACGCCGCGAGTGGCCGTTTGGGAATGAATCGTCGTTAGTCGTTAGTCGTTAGTCGTTCGGGATTGCGAGTGGAACCAACAGCGTGCGCTCTACCGCGAAGAGCGAACGACAAACGATCAACGACCGGCTACCGGGAAATTTCATGGCAGAGATGCTCAAAATGCGGCTAGCAGAGCCCATACTGCGGAAGCCTTCCGTTTCCGCATGGGCGCCGCTCGCACAGCCACTGTTTCGCTCGCTCTGGATTGCGTCGGTCATCTCCTACACCGGTACCTGGATGCAAAACGTCGGCGCGGGCTGGCTGATGACCCAATTGACCATGAATCCTCTCATGGTCGGCCTCGTCCAAGCCGCCGGAGCCGTTCCTGTATTTCTCGTGATTCTGCCCGCCGGCGCGCTCGCAGACATGGTCGATCGCCGCCGTTTCCTGCTGCTCACCCAGGGCTGGATGGTACTCGCCTCCGGCACGCTCGGCATTCTGACACTCACCAGTTGCGTCGGCCCGTGGATGCTCTTGCTCTTTACGTTTCTGCTTGGACTCGGCGCGGTCATGAACGACCCAGCCTGGCAGGCAATTACCCCCGAACTCGTCCCGCCAAAACAACACGCCGGCGCTGTCTCTCTGAACTCGGCGGGCTTCAACGTTGCACGAGCGGTGGGGCCGGCGCTTGGTGGCGTCGTGGTAGCCGCGGTCGGTTCTGGCACAACTTTTTTGTTGAACGCTTTTTCCTTCCTCGGCGTGATTCTTTTTCTTTATCGCTGGAAGCGGCCGATTGCGCCTCGCGTAAAGAATCGTCGCGTGTGGCCGGCGATCGTAGATGGTTTCAACTACGTCCGCGACAGCGATCTGGCAAAGTCCGTCCTGCTGAGAACCGGAACCTTCAGCGTGGCGGCCGTGGCCATGCTGGCGCTGCTGCCGATTATCGCGCGACCGTACGGAGCAACCGGATATGGCGTGCTGCTTGGCTGTTTTGGCCTGGGTGCGCTGCTCGGAGCAATCGTGCTTCCACGAGTTCGCGAAGCCTTGTCGGTCGATGGCATTGTCGCGTGCGCCATCCTGATTTTTGCCGGCATGACTTTTGCCGCCGGCCGAGCTGCAAACTTTGCCCTTCTGTGTGCCGTGATGCTGACCGCCGGCGCAGCCTGGATCGGAATTCTCGCCTGCCTGAACGTCGCCGCGCAGACCATGTGCCCCGCCTACGTTCGCGCGCGTGCACTCTCGTTTTATCTGCTCGTGTTGCAGGGAGGCATGGCCATAGGAGCCACGCTGTGGGGCGCGCTGGCAAAGAAGATCGGTGTTCCCGATGCTGTCGCCGTAGCAGCCGTTGTACTGGCTCTGGGAGTCTTCTCGCTGCGCGGCCATCGCATCACCGCAACCGAACTGGAGCTTTCGCCGGTCGTGGTCAGAGATTGATACGTTAACTTTACCGGGAGGAAAGAAGACAAATGAAAACAAAAACGATCGCGGCAGTCTTCGCGACACTGCTCGTCCTATGCAGTTTTGGGCTGGCGCAAATGCAAACCAAAGACGGAAAGAAAACCATCAGCGAGGTGCTCGACAGCAGCCTTAAGAACCTGGAAAACGATTTTATTCCCGCCGCTGAAGCCATGCCCGAGGAAAAATACAGCTTCGCGCCAACAAACGGAGAGTTTAAAGGCGTTCGCACATTTGCCGAACAGATTAAACATGTTGCCGCCAGCAACTACCTCATTGGCGCTCACGTTCTAGGTGAAAAACCGCCCGTCAATGCAGCCGACGAAAACGGACCGGCCAACGTCAAGTCGAAGGCCGAAATCCTCCAGTTCTTGAAAGACTCCTTCGCCTATGCCCACAAGGCAATCGCATCCATTACCGATGCCAACGCCCTGGAACCAATTCCATCCTCTGACGGCAAGTCAAAGACGACGCGGCTCAGCGTGGCGATGATCTTCGCGTGGCATGGTTTCGATCACTACGGACAAATGGTGGAATATCTGCGTATGAATGGCATCGTGCCACCGGCCAGCCGGCAGTAAGAAAGCTATTTCGCAGGACGACCGGCTGACGTACATAACCGCCCGCGCTCAAGACCCTTGGCTAACCGCAATGCAGACTATTGGAGCGGACTCAAGCGTCGGTCGAGGGACATAGTGTCGAGCGAGTACTTGAAGGCGGCGCCACAGGCACAGCACACTCGGTAAGTCCGGCGGTCGATCGTAAAAACCCTGCTCAGTTCGCGATGATGGCAGCCGAAGACAAAATCGAAAGCTCTCAAGAACATTTCTCTTCTCATAAGTTGCTCCTTGCTCGAACATGTGCGGAGTGCGCGCCAGGTCCACGCTCACTTGCTAAGGTTGTGGTCTTTCTCGCTTTCCACGCAGCCACTATGCCGGTTCGCAACAGAACACGCATCACACAATAGGAGGCTTTTTCATTACCGCTGGCTGGGCTATATAGAGATACCACTATAGTAGTAAGCCAGAAATCTCGAGCGATCCTGCGGCGAACTTGGGGCGCACGAATCTGGAACAGGCCTACGCGCCACTGTTCCGAGTTGACAACATTCGCCCAAGAGGAGTCGAATTTCATTCACGGATTGCTCAGGCATTTTGTCGCCAAGAGCTTCTGACGAGGAGAGCCTATGAAGAGAGCGTGGGTTGGGGTAGTTCTGCTCGCAGTGATCAGTTTGCCCGCTTTTGGGCAGACGAAAGAAGAGGATCGGGTCGCAAATGCCGGACAGGTAATGAAGGAAATCCTGAATATCCCCGACGACATTCCGCAGAGTGTAATCGACAAAGCGGATTGCGTAGTGGTTTTGCCTTCCGTGCTCAAATTTGCCATTGGAATTGGAGGAAGTTACGGGCGTGGTGTAATGACCTGCCGTGGCGGCGAAGATTTTAAAGGCCATTGGGGTCCTCCCAGTATGATGGCGCTCGAAGGCGGCAGTTTTGGCCTGCAGTTGGGCGGGCAGGCGACCGATTTCGTACTGCTGCTGATGAGTCCGCGGTCGGCGAAGAGCATCCTCGTCAGCAAGGTCAAGTTGGGAGGCGACGCCTCCGCCGCAGCCGGGCCGGTGGGACGGAACGCATCGGCCGAAACCGATGTCACCATGCGAGCCGAGATCCTTTCCTATTCTCGCGCCCGCGGGCTGTTTGCTGGAATTTCTCTGGCTGGATCGACGCTTCGCCCCGACAACGAGGCTAATAAGAGACTGTATGGGAAAGAAGTGAGCGCGCAAGACATTGTCTTCAAGCACGCGGTAACGGCGCCTCCCTCTGCGAAGTTATTGCTGAGCGAGCTGCAAAGAAAATCTCCGACGAATAAGTCCAGCAACCAGTAACTCGTGAAACAACGCCGAGGGCTGCACGATTCGTCGGTCCGTAGATTCAAACTCTCACGGTTCGGAAACGCGATGAAAGGCGGCTGATCCCCGATACTGCCCGCGAGTGAACCGTCCGCCGGCGGGAACCGAGCGACTGTCTTGAAGGAGGATTGTGACTCGCGAAGCCAGAATCATGTCCGGGATCATCCTCATTACCGTTCCCACGATCCAGTACGGTGGATACTTTCTGCTCACCTCGTTGATGAACAAAAGCAGCGGGTACATGGATAACCCGCTACGCCAGAATTTCTTTCGCGCCGGCCATGCTCACGCCGGAGTAATCGTGATTCTTTCGCTGATTTGCCAGATGCTCGCAGACGGAGCACTGCTTCCCACTCCCCTGATCTGGCTGGTTCGAATTGGAGTGCCGCTCTCCGCGATTCTGATTTCGTCCGGGTTCTTCTTCTCGGTGCTGCCAGCGGACGCCACTCAAGCCGGTGGAGCTGTCTCTCTGATTTACGCGGGCGTGCTCGTTCTGGCCGTTGCGGTCGTCACCCTGGGCATTGGACTGTTGCGCTCCCTGCCATCAAGTTAAAAAGTGCCGTCATTGACGCTCATTGGCGCCGCATCGGCACAGGCTACTTCTGTTTCTTGTCCCAGTCCTCGCGTGACATCGCTTTGAGCGGTTGCAGACTCTTGCTTTGTAGCGCCGCATTGATCGGGGCCAACGAAGTAGTAATGGTTTGCAGCTTCACTCCGGCATCGTCTAGCTGTTTCTCGATTACGGTTGTGCTATCGATTTGCGATTGCGTCGGGCGTCCCGAGTAACCATTAACTGCGCCATAGAGATCGCCCATGTGCTCGCGCAATTTCAGTTCGCCCGTGATCATTCCACCCTCTTTGACCGAAACGAGCGTAGAGCGAAAATCCTCGAGCTTCTGCACCAGGCCGTTGAGCTGCTCCTTCAACTGTGCGTCGTTCGCGGCTGCGGCGCGCTGTCGCGCCTGATCGCGCAAATCGTTGTTCGCATCCACAACATAAGTCAACTGCGCCAGCATGTTATAAAGCTGGGTCACGACTTTGTGCTGCAAGGCGCGGTCCGCCGCAGCGCTCTTGCTGCGTGGATCGGGCACCAGCTTGACCTCGGCGGTATAAGTTTCCTTACCCTTGGTCAGCTTGACCGTGTAAGTGCCTTCCTGCACCTGCGGCCCGAAGAAGACGAACTGATTCTCCACCAATCCGGCGGCGGGCGGAACCTTCGGAGGCTTGGCGCGCTCCGGCCATTCGACGCGATTCAACCCGCGCCGCTTGTCGCCTTGAATCGATGTCAAAAGATTTCCTTTGTCGTCGTAGATTTCGACCTTCAAGTCGCCAAAGATGTGCCGCTTCTTCTGGTAGTAAACAATCGACGCCGCCTCGGGCAGCGTGCGTCCCATGAATTCCGAATCGCCATCGAATCTTTGCTCGCCGGCCGGCAACTCCAGCACCGACGGGCGCGACGGGAGCATCACCAGATCCTTTGCCAGCATCTCGGGGGTCAGCGCGCGGATCGGCGTCAGGTCATCGAGAATGTAAATGCCGCGGCCGTGAGTCGCCAGAATCAAATCCGACTCGCGTGGATGAATCGCGATGTCGCGCACGGCTACGTTGGGAAGATTTCCTTTGAACTGCGCCCAATGCGCTCCGCCATCGAGTGAAATGAAGAGCCCGAACTCGGTGCCCACAAACAGCAGATTGGCATTGACCAGGTCTTCGCGTACTACGTGGGCGTAGCCGTTGAGCTCGGGCGTGGAAAGAGATGTCCAGGTTTTTCCGTAGTCTTTCGTGCGATAGACATACGTCTTCATATCGCCCAGAGCATGGCCATCGAAAGTCGCATACGCGACAGCCGGATCGAAATGACTGGCTTCGATCATTGAGACCCATGTGTTCGCAGGCAGACCCGGAATGTTCTTTACGACATTCGTCCAGTGCTTGCCATCGTCGCGCGTGATCTGCACGTTGCCATCGTCGGTTCCGGCCCAAACCACAAGCCCATTCTTGGGAGATTCGGCAATCGTATAAATCGTTTCGTATTTCTCCGCGTCGGAATTGTCGATGGTCAATCCGCCCGACAACTCCTGATGCTGTCGCTCCGGATTATTCGTCGTGAGATCGGGCGAAATGCGCTCCCACGACTCGCCATGATCGCGCGAACGGAAAAGGAACTGTCCTCCAAGATAGATCGTTCCCGGGTGATTCGGACTCAGGTGAATCGGCGCATTCCAGTTGAAACGAAAATCCGGTTCTCCCGCCCGCGGCAACGGCTTGATGTCTTTCGATTCGCCGGTGCTTTTGCGGAAGCGCGAGATTTTTCCACCCTGATACTCCGCATAGGCGTAATCGGCATCGGCCGGATCGGAGAACGCCCAGAAGCCGTCGCCGAAATCGATATTGCGCCACGCACGATTGGGAATTCCATCAACTCCGCGCGATGGCCCCATCCACGAGCCATTGTCTTGCAGACCGCCATACACGTTATACGGGTCGGCCATGTCGAAACTTACGTGGTAGAACTGCGAAATCGGCAGATTCGAAAGAAAGCGCCAATGATTCGCTTGATCGAGCGATTTGTAAACACCGCCATCGGTTCCCACGAACATCTGATTAGGATTGTCGGGATCGATCCACAGCGCGTGCAGATCGCCGTGCACTCGTTCGCCCGGTCCTTCGCTCATGGAAATCGCGGCGCTGAAGCTCTTGCCGCCATCTTCGCTGATAGTGAGAAAGAATCCGGTTTTGTAGATGCGATCGGCGTTCTTAGGATCGACGCTTAAACGCGCAAAATAAAACGGCCGCCCGCTGATGTTGAATGAATTGTTCACCTCCGCCCAGCTCTCGCCAGCATCGTCGGAGCGGAACAGAGCCGTGTGATTGCGGGCTTCGACCACAGCGTAAACGCGCGCGTGATTACTTGGCGCAACCGCAACGCCAATGCGGCCGAGATCGCCTTCCGGCAGACCCTTGCGCAGTTCATGCCATGTCGCCCCGCCGTCGGTCGACTTGAATAACCCGCTGCCCGGTCCGCCTGATCGAAAGTTCCATGGCTCGCGCCGCACATCCCACATGGCCGCGTAGAGCACGTTCGCATCCTGCGGATCCATCGCCATCTCGGCGCAGCCCGTGCCATCATTCCGGTAGAGAATCTTGTTCCACGTTTTCCCGCCGTCGGTGGTCTTGAAAACGCCGCGCTCCGTATTCGAGTTCCAAAGATGCCCCAGAGCGCATGCGTAAACTGTGTTGCTGTCTTTGGGATGAACCACGATTCGGCTGACATGCTCTGAGTCCGGCAACCCGACCGCATCCCAGTTGTCGCCGCCATCGCGCGAGCGATAGATGCCCGTGCCCACAGACACGCTATTGCGCACCCACGACTCGCCCGTCCCGACCCACACCGTCTTGGGATTCGACGGATCGATAGCGATGGAACCGATGGACTGCGAGGGCTGCTTGTCGAAGATCGGCTTGAATGTGATGCCGCCATCCACGGATTTCCACACTCCACCACTCGCCGCTCCGATGTAGATCGTGAGCCGTTCACCCTCGTGCACCGCATTGATATCGGCGACGCGGCCGCCCATCGCCGCCGGACCGATGGCGCGTATCGGCAATCCGCTGAGCGTATCCGAATCGAGAGTTACATCTTGCGCCGCGGCCGGCATCGCCACAACGAATGCCAGTGTCGCCGCCAGAGCGATGACAACCAGAACCATCCACAACGAACGCAAACTAGCAGCCATGACCACCTCCGGGATGATCACACCGAGCGAAATCGCATGACTTCATTGCCATGCCGCATCATCAAATTATTGTCGTTGTAACGAACTAGATATTGGGCGGATTCGACGGATTCGCCTTCGGCGCGTCCGGTTTCGGCGGTTCCGCTTTTGGCGCCTCAGGCTTGGGAGGGGGCGGCGGCATCTTGAAGACTGAATCCTCCACCGGCACATTCAGTTCGATCTTCGAAATAGTCAACTTCTCGGTCTCGGTACTTCCCTTTACTCCGCTCTCGATCGCAAATGGAAAAACAATCCCATCGACTTCCTTGTAATCGCCGATCGACGACTCGACATCCCGCTCCGTTCCACGCACGGTGCGCTTGGTTTCCTCTTTGATCTCGAGGAACGAATCGGCATCGAGGTAAATCGTTTGCACGTCGCCGTTTTTCAGATTGACTTTCAGCTTGTAGGCATCGGTGCCTTCCAGCTTCTCTTTTCCCAAAAGCTCCACCTGGTTCCCTTTGCTTTTGTAATCCACCAGCGGACCATCGAGATCGGCCGTCTCTTGCATTTCCTTGGCTTCGTCGGCCGACATCAATTCCGGATCTTTCTTGCCCATGAACGGCATGATCTGCCAGGCATTCGTGCTGTCATAAGCTTGCACGGCGGTCAATCCCTGAATGGTAAATTCCAGCCGCGCCATGTTGGGCCGCTTCTGAATCAGCGTCCCGGGCGCTTCCATGCCCGGCCCCATGGCAATCGTGGCGGTCGTTTTGATCGATTGCACGCTTTTCAGCTTGTCGGCGCCGCCGCGCGCCTGAATACTCTTCGCAATGATTTCGTCGACCGTTTGCGCGCACACGCATGGAATCAGCGCAATCAACGCAACCATCGCCAGAAAAACTTTTCTAACCATGAGTGATCTCCTCAGACTCCTCGGGACTTTTCATTTGCTCCGAAGACGCTTATTGTAACCTCCCATTCATGCTAGTAGTGCTGTTTTTTGGCGTTTGTCTCGTCTGAAGATGCAGTTTTGCAGGCAAACAACAACTGTTATGTCTTTCGTGATCGTCTTGGCGCGTGACGCTACTGCGGCAGCGGACGCCCGCGCGTCTCGGCACCCAGCGGAGTCAGCAACAGACCTATGGCAAAGGCGATAGCCGTGAGCGCAACCGGAGTCCCGATTGAACCGAAATGCCGCACCCCGGCTCCGACAAGAAAAGTAATTCCCGCACCCGCGAAGCGCGCAAAGGAAGTGGAAAACGCGAAGGCGCTGGCTCTGCACTCGGTGGGATACTGCTCTGGCAGCCACAGCGTGTAGACCGAGAAGTTCGCGCCGCCGAAGCCAAGAAAAAACAGGCAAACAAAAAACCACGGCAATCCGGCTCCGCCCAAATAGTAAATCTTGCCAAAGGTCAGCGCGATGAACACCATCATCAAAGTGAAGAACACGGCCAGCGCGCCTCGACGGCCCAACCGTTCGGCAATCGTCGGCATCGCGAGACAGCCAAGAATCGTCGCAACCGCCACTAGCATGGTTGCGTAGGAGGCCATCTGCGCTGCCTGTGGCCCGACCCGGCCGCTCGCTTCCGAAAGCGTCGTCACCGCCGCCGGAACATAAACCGTTCCCGCCCACAATCCGGTAATCGAAACCAGCATGAAGATGGAATTCAGAATCGTTCGCCGTCGCCACATTGGACTAAACAGCGTCGCCAGCGGGCGCCACCAAGCCCAGCTATGCACGACTTTCTCCTTCTGCACCCAGCGCGACGGCTCGGTTACGCCATACCGGACCCACGCCAATAACAGAGCCGGTAATCCACCGAAGGCGAACATGGCACGCCAGCCAAAATGGCTTCCGATGCTGTAATTGGCCAGCGCCGCCAGGAAAAAGCCAACGTAGTATCCCGTGTGCATGAACCCCGCGCCAGAGATCCGCCGATGCTCGGGCCATTCTTCTGCCACAAACGTTCCGCCCATGGCCCACTCGCCGCCAATGCCGATTCCGGCCAGCAGACGCAGAGCCGCAAGCTGCCACACGTTGACGGCGAAGGCGCTCAGCAAAGTGAACGTGGAATAACACAGAATGGTCAGCATCAGAGTCCGCACGCGGCCAAACTTGTCTCCGATGGGCCCCCACAAAAACGCCAGACCCCAACCCACCAGAAACAGGGCAAACAACAGTCCGCCGTAATAGCCGATGTTTCCCTTGGTCGCGGCAATGCCCGAACGCGGCAACAATTCCCGCAGCGACGGCACCAGCACCAGCGCATAGATCACCGAGTCCATGCCGTCAAGCGTCCATCCTCCCCACGACGCCCAGAAGCCGCGAATCTGATTGCGCGTCAGCGGCGCTCGGCCTGCATTGTTCGCCAGGTGAATCCCTGATTGTTTGATATTTGTTGAGGTCGCCATGCGCACCCCTCTTTTTCCGCATGGGAGCATACTCTGATCGCGGAGCCGACGCCAGCAGTGTTTTCGGGTAGTAAGCGGCCCGCAACAAGGCCGTTCGCTGGGTTTTGCGTAGCTTGCTTAAGAATAGAAAGGTTCAAGTTGGTGCCGCAGCCGCAAACTCAGCAGCTCGGCAACAGATCAAGCTTCAACGAATCAAGGTTTAACGAAACCGGTTTCAACGAAATCAGGGACGGCTTTCTAGGCCAAGTCGGGCGGCTGAGCTGGCCAGACGATTCGCTTCGCGGTTGTTCTCCCGGCGCACGTGGGCGATTGAGAAATCGAGCGACCGCGCCAGTTTTCGGCAGATCCAGTGCAACGAATACAACCGGTTGCTGCGGCAACTGTATTCGCCACTCATTTGCCGCACGACCACTTCCGAATCCGAAAATACGTGAAGTGCCTTGGCCTTCAACTCCAGGGCATACTGCAATGCTTCAAGCAGTGCAACGTACTCGGCAACATTATTGTCCTGCCGTCCAATCCAGCGGGCGATCCTGATGGTGCCGTCGTTCAGGCCGTCGATAACCACTCCAATCCCGGCCGAGCCGGGATTGCCGAGCGATCCGCCATCGACATAAGCCACCAGATCTGGCATTGCGCGGTCTGACATTACCGAACTGAATCGACGCTAAACTGATTCGACCTTGCTGCCATGATGCGCGAGCCTGATACCGGCGTCAAGACGCTAGCGCGGTTCATTCGGACACGCCCGTCTTGCGAACCGATTTCTGTCGCTGTGGATGTTATTGTGGAAAAACGGAAATAATTTTAACCCGCCATTCATAAACACCCCCGATGCAATGATTTGGAATCGTGCATTTTCAGCTGCGGCAAGCGCACAATTGCACCGAAAAATGTCATTGACAATTCTTAAACAAATCCTTAACTTGGCTCCCGTCGACGGCTGAAAGGGTTGGCTTAAATAAAACTTTGCCAGTCCGAAGTAAGCTGGGTGATCAGCTCCAAGGGAAACCGGACGAGCAGCCAGACCTGAAAAAACCGACTGTACTTGCGAGAGGCAGTTGGGGTTTGGCACCGCGAAAGCGGTGATCGCATCAAGGGCTGTGACGGTGCATGTCTCCACGCTGTTGGCTTCCTCGCAGGAGCCGGCGGCTAGAGCATAACCAATGTCACAGCCTTTACCTTTTCTGCACGTTTCTCAGCCGCACGTTTCTCGCCTCACTGAAAAGTCCCGGCCTCAGTGTGCGCTACAAACCAAATTCGTTTTAAATTTCAGTTGTCAGATTTGGCGCGTTGAGCATGGTTGCGCAGCCAAGTTTCGGCCAACTGGCTGGCATCCGAAACCTGGGTGCGCGTCATCTGCGGAGTCAAGCCTTCGAGGCGCAGCTTGCTGTTTTCGTCTCCTTGTGCGAGCGCAATCGTCGACCAGAAGTAGGCTTTCGATAAATCCTGAGGAACTCCGCGGCCAGCCCAATAGTAGGCGCCGAGCGCGCTCTGCGCGGCCACATTGCCACCCTCGGCCGCGCGCTCGAACCATTGCATCGCCTGCACGTTATCGGGCGGAACGCGATCGATGCAGCGAACGCCCATCTGATATTGCGCGTCGGCGTCGCCCTGATCGGCGAGCCTTTGCAACTCTTCGAGAGATTGCGCCTGCGGTTTGTGAGCCACTGCACCTTGCGCGGAAACTGCGTTGGAAGCGGGCTGCTCTTGCGCTGCCTGGGTTGTGATCGTCAAATGCTTTTCGAGGATGGGGCTGATTAGGTAGCCGAGGACGAAGGCCACAACCAGGATGACCAGCCCTAACAACGACCGATAAAGAAAACGAGATGGCTCTGCTGATGCGGGCTCTGCAGCGCCGTCCGGCCCTGGCTCGGAGGGTTGCTCGTCGATCGGCTTTGCAGCATGCTCCTGCACGTTCGCCGCCGAAACGTCGCTTAGGATGCGCTCGTCGACTTCGGCGTGCCGCTCCCACAGCGCTTCGCGAACGGCGTGCATGTCCTCGTCGCCCGAGTCGGCAGTGACGACGGTTGTAGATTCGGTCGTCTTTGATCCGTCGATTTTCGCGCGCTCGATCTCGTCATCTTCAATCTTTGCATCGTCGACTTTCGGATCGGCAATCTTCGCAGCCTCGAGCATCGCCGTTTCGATTCTCGCTGCTTCGATTCTCATTGCTTCGATTTTCGCAGCGACGGTCTTCTCAGCGACTTTATTCGCGCTGGCGGTTTTGGGGATCATTTCGATCAGGCGTTCTAAAACCACTGCGTCCGCGTTGCTGAATGCGCGCGGATACGGAGAAAAAACTTCCAGCAGGCCGATCACGCGGAAATCGGAGACGATGGGAGCGGCCATAACAGAGACGATACCCAGAGCGCGACCGACTTCGGGATCGACACGCGGATCGTTTTCCATATCTTCGCAGTAGACGATCAGCCCGGTGCGAACACATTCGCCCGATAGACCCCGCTTCACATCCAACGGCGCTCCGAGCGGCGGAGCCGGGTCGCCGGCTCGGGCACGGCAGATCATCCGATCGTCGGTTAAAAAGGCCAGAGCTGCGCCGCTGGCTCCGGTTAGGCGAATGGAATACTCGGCAATAAGATCGAAAGCGGAATTGATATCGTCGGCGACCTCGGTGACTTTTAGGCGCACACTTTCGAGCGAAGCGGGTGCGGCGCCCTCCGCGAAGATCGGGACTACATTACTGGAGTTGGCGCTGTCGCCCGATGCATAGCTCTCTTCGAAGCGTGGCGTCGGCTCAGTTGGCTGCTCGTTATCCAGTCCCTTTTGATTCAGTTCCTCTTGCTCGCGCAGCGCAAGTTGCTGGTTCCGGGCAGCCTGGTTCGAACAACCGACGAGCAGGTTGGTAAAAAGCCATTCTTTCAAGATTTGGCGGGAGCTGTCGGGGAGCGCAGAAAACCGGATACCTCCGCGGCCGCGCTCGTCGCTCCAGATGACTTGGCCGTTGGCATGAATGAAGCTCTTGGTTTCCGGCAGATCGAGGAAAAGGGTCACGGCACGGTGCGTTTCCAGCCGTTCGCTGGTCTGCACGGCAAATCCATCCTCGTGCAGGTTGAGCAACTCGCTCAGGTCCACCACCATGCCGGTCTGCGGGATATTGAAACTGGCGTAAACCGGCGTATTAAGTTTCTGACGAATACTGCGGCGCCGCTCCCGGCCAGGAGCTTGTGTAACTGGATCCGGCAATCGACCAGTGCTCCGATCCATGGGTTGCACTCCATATTAACTCAGGGATCAAAAGGAAGAAACAAGATCAATGATGGTCGTCAGTTTTTCGCTTTTCAATTTGGGCAACCGCTAGAGGTTCGCGGCCATGAATGCAGTTTCGCTCTCGGCAACGGGCACGAAGATATCGGGTGTAGTGAGCGCCCGGTCCAGCGCATCGGCGAGGGCGGAGGGAAATTCGGAAGTGAGAAGGTTGACGTCAAGTTGCAGATCTCGCCGGCTGTAGATGCGATAGACAACGAGCGAGCCGCGGCGCCGGTTGGATTTTGTCACGAGATCGAGCGTCAGCTTCCATGAAGGCTCGTTGGAGATTGCGGTTATATGTGGAAACTTCTGCCAATGAAGATGATGATTGTTTTCGGCAGCCAGCGCTTGATCTCCGGGAAGCGGCCTGAGATGTAGTTCGAAGGCGTCGAAATCGTTGCTGGCGAAGGCCGCGGTAAGCACTCGACGCAGCTGATCGAAATCGCTGGCGGCTTTAAGTTCTTCCACCGCGCGACGCACGGAAAGATTGTTGATAACAATTTGCCGCTGGTCAATCGTGCGCTGCGCCACCCGCCGCAGTTCGCCAAACTCCAGGTAGTTGAGATGCTGAACGCCCAGCCAGATGCCGGTACCGACGACCGCCAGCACCAGTCCCAGCGTGCTGCCCGTGGGCCAAAGCAGGAAAAGGCTGAGCATGGCAAACAACGCGGAAACGGCGTAGAGAACGATGACGACCTGGCGATGCGAAAAACCCATCTGCAACAATTTGTGGTGGATGTGCTCGCGATCGGCGGTGAAAATCGGACGCCCCCCGATCAGCCGCCGCAGAATGGAAAGCGCAGTTTCAAGAATGGGCAACCCAAAGGAGACTACGGGTATGGCGACGGCGATGAAAGTCGGCGCTTTTTGCGCTCCCGCCAGAGCTAGCGCGCTGAGCATGAAACCGATGAACAGGCTGCCTGAATCGCCCAGAAAGATCGTAGCGGGATTGAAGTTGAAACGAAGGAACCCAAGAATGGCACCAGCCAGAGTCACGCTCATCAGCGAAGCAAGCCCGGAATGAACGACCATCGAGACAACAAAAAAGACCATGGTCGAAAACAACGCCGACCCCGCAGCCAGACCATCGAGTCCATCAATGAGATTGAAGGCGTTGGTAACCGCAACCACCCACAGAATCGTGAGGGGAAGTCCGACAAACCACGGAAGAGATTGCGCGCCAAAGATCAACGGCAGATCAAGAACCCGCATTCCGCCGGCAAAGAGCATTGCTGCGGCAACCGCTTGCACAGCAAATTTCAGATACGGTCCCGCTCCATGCAGATCGTCATAAATGCCGAGGCAAAAAATCAGGCAGGCGGGAAGATAAATGCGGAGCAACGTTGCCGGGGCGAGCCCATCGAGCAGCTTAGGAAAAACGAGGGAGAGCCCCAGCCACACGCTCAAGCTGACTGAGAAGGCTAGAAAAATCGCGACGCCGCCCAAACGCGGAAGTGGCGTTTGATGGACATGGCGCCCCTCTTGCGGCACGGAAACCCAGCCTTTGCGGGTTGCTATGTCCCGCACTTGCCGCGTGGCTACGAACGACAGCACCAGGGAGAACGCAAACAGTCCCAAAAAAAGCAGCGTCAAAATTGCGAATTCCCTTCTGGCTGGAACACTCGGGCCTCCCGATCACACGTGTGCTGCGGAGGTTCCAGTCGGCCTTTCAGACAAGGTTTCCCCATTTTTGGCGCCATAGGATGAATTGATTGATTTCAGAAAACTATATAAATCTGCGTTTGTGGAGTGCCTTCGATGGTTCCGTGAGAAACGCCCATCCGTGATTAAAGGGAGAGAGTGGTTGAACGAAAAACGGTGGGAGCTGCGCAGATTTCAAATGCAATTAGCTTGAATGCGGGTGCGTGGATTGTGCGGCGAGCGCATCTGTCAAGCGGGAGCGCAAGCGCCGTCTTTTGCGTCCCCACAATGCGTCCGCAAGTCCCGAGTACATGAAGCGAAAATCCGCCGGCGGATAGTCGACTTCTACTTCTATGCGCCAGATCAGGGAAGGTGTATCGGTGCGACAGTCGACGGAGCCGGGACAGGGTGCAAAGCAGAAACGGTGGTGCTGCTGGATCAGCTTCCAGGCGGCGGGAGTAATCGAATCCCAGGAAAAAGTCCATGCAAAAGCATTTACGGGCTGGCCCGCCCATGCGGCAATCTGTTCGGCGCTGTCGACAATTTCATGATGTAACTGGCTTCCGGGCAAGGTTCGCAGGTTCACATGCGAGTAAGTGTGGTTGCCAATGGCGTGGCCGCGGCGCGCCAAATCGGCGATCTGATCGGGGGTCATGGAACGCGTTTCTTCGTCGGGAAGGGATGGCGGAAACTCGCGGATATCGATGCGAGAGTAATAGAACTGCCGCGCTTCCTGCGGGCTGCATTGCACAAATTGCGGAACCACGAAGAAGACGCCATGCGTTCCGAAGGATTCGAGCAGTGGTGCGGCAACGGTGTAGTTGTTTTGGCGCCCATCGTCAAATGTGAACAGCAACGGAGGCTTGGTTATCTTCCACAACCGCGGGTTGACACGATACTCCTGCCATAAGTTGGCAAAACCAGAGAGGTCGACGAACTGAAAATGACGCGCTGCCCACTCCAACTGCCGGCGCAGTTGTGCCGCATCGCGCTCCGGCGTCTCATGCATCTCAACCGCCAATAGTCTGGGAGATAGCCCCGAGCGGACCAGCCATCGACGCAAAACGAGTGTCAGCTTATCCGCGCGAAGGGCCGCGGCGCTTCTGATTAAGGCGGAACGGGCGACAGTCCTGATTGTCAAAGTCTTTATCCCTTAAAATCACACGCGCTCAAATTGTGGCTTACAAAAACATATCGCCATCGGCAGGCACGAAATACCAATCGCGCGATGGAAGCAATCGATACTTGTCGATGCACCAGGCAATGGGCGCTTCAAAAGAGCGGACCTTGAAACCTTGCATGGTTAGAGCCTGTTCCGCAGCCGCATCCAGGCAGCGGAATACGAGCGCATCGATCTCATGAGCATAATCGCGCCACAGGCAGGCGGCGATTGCGAGACATGTTTTGGGGTCCGGTTCGCCCCATATGTCCAATACATGCAAGGCTCTGATCTGCTGTTTGTACCCGCGATTCTGCAAGCGGACGGCAACGAGAAATTGGTTTTGCCTGGCGTCGGTCGGGCCAAAGGCAAACAGACGAGTCTCGCCGCTGACGCTCGAAAAATAGCGCCATTTGAGGAACTCGAGGTCGCGGCGACTTGTGATCTTGTCGCTGTGGTTTTGCGCGCAGAGGTTAGCCGCTTCTTCGGGAGTGCTGATTTGCAGAGATTCTCCCGCCGCACTGTCACCCGACAAGTTGCGCCCGGCGCGGAAGAATGGCGACGTGAGAACGGATACAAGCCTAGCCACGAGATCGCTTCCGGTTTTGCGATACGCGTTTTCCGCCAGCAGCGGCGGCCAGCGCACTATGCCAAGAACTTCGTGGTCCGAATTCGCCAATGAGAATCCCCCGAGTCTTCGCCACATTTCTGCCACGATTGCATTGGCAGAACTCACAAATAACGGATACCGGCGGCCGAGCTGCAAAAATTTCAGAAAGAGCGACGCGCCCGATCCTCGATATTCATCGGCCACATAAAAAGAATTCGCCATCATCAGCAAAAATGTTCTCTCGCCGAAACAGAACTTCTGCGGAGCGCAACATAAACACCCGACAATTTCTCCTGAAGAAGCACGCAGAACCCAGCCCAAAGGATCGCCGGACTGGCGCGCCGGATTATTCAAGAGAATCCACGAAAATCTCTCCACTGCCTGGAAAATCGGCGTTTCGGATCCTGAGACACCGTTGATGAATCTCGCGATCTCCTCCAGGTCAGAAACGGCGATCTCGTGCAGGTGCGCGCCTTTGCCTTTTCCCGGCATGTCGCTTTCGCAATCGTTTCTCACTCTACAGTGGGCAACTCACCGCTCTTGCTTGCAAACCGAGAAACTGGGAAACCGTTCACTACAGCTGCGCTCCAGAGAGCACGATCGATTGTCCTGAAATGAATGACGCTGTGGGCGAGAGAAGATAGCGAACCACGCCAACGATATCCTCAATCTCACAACTCCGGCCCATCGGGATCAGCGCTTGTTCGCGCTTGATCTGCAGGTCATCGGCATGCGCATTCATGCCTGTGGGCACGAAATTCGGGCACACGGCATTGATGCTGATTTTTTTTCGCGCCATCTCGGGAGCCAGCAATTTCACGGTGTCTTCCAAGGCAGACTTCGCGAGAGAATACGCGCCCAAGGCCAGGGACGGCTTATGCTGGCCTGCAGTTGAGCCGAGCGCCACCATGCGTCCACCGCTGGAGCCAACGAGATTGAATAGCATGCGCGCCAGACATACGACGTGCGTAGTTCCGAAGGCGAGCTGTTGCTCGATCAGCCGAGGGTCGCTTTGCAGCAGCCCGCCCTTGGGCATGCCGGCCCATGCGCAATGCACAACGCCGTAAAGAGAACGGCCATCGAGCCGCTCGGCGATAATTTGCTCCCATGCCGCAGCATTGATATCGGCTTGAATTTCCACCGTATGATCTGGCCTTTCACGCAATGGACGACGATGCACCAGGGCGAGGACGGAGAACTGTTCGGCCAGAGCGGGTAACAGAGCCGCGCCGATCCCTCCGGAAGCTCCAGTGAGAAGCACGATTTTTCTATCGCCGTCTTCTTTTTCTTTTCGGCTAGAGAAAAATGGCGTTTCCAACGGCCTCGACGGCGGCGCAGGCACTGCGAGTTTCTCCGCTTCTGTCGTTTGCAGCGTGAATGCCATCGTGATTTCCGATGCGGGCGCGAGCGATGCCAAATCACTCACGGTGACCCGGAGATTGCCGGCACGAGAGCCAGTGTTCCATGCGGTGATTTCTCCGCTGACCCTGACCCGGGATGGAAAGTAGAGAGGCGCGATAAAATGCGCATTCACCGAGCCAAGCAGCGCGTCACGCCCCGGCAAGTGCATGCCGATGAGAGCCGAAGCTAAGCCAATTTGAAAAGCGCCGTGAACAATGCGCTGCGAATAGCGGCTGTGCGCGGCGAAATCGGAATCCACGTGCAGAGGATTGAAGTCGCCGGAGTTGGCGGCAAAGGCGAGCACGTCCGACTCTGCGATTTCGCGCTCGTACTCCGCCGTGAGTCCTACGCGGAGATCGGCCTCCGCTACAACTTTAGGCGCCTGCGTCACGCGAGATCTCCGGAGATACTCTGCGCAGATAATGCAGGATCAAATCGAATGAAATGAGATCGGGAACATCTTCTGGCGATACGTTGAGACTGAACTCCTCCTCGACAAGAGCGATCAAGGTGATGCCGGTAAGCGAATTCCAACTCGCCAGCGAGGCTGTCGACGCCGAAGAAATCTCCCGCCGATCAAGCTCGGGAAACGCAAGAGCAAAACATTTCGTCAAACGGCTTTCGAGGTCAGCCATTCGGCGATTCCTCGACGATGTGGCTTGGAGCGGGGCAAGTCTCAGCGAATTGCTCGCGCGACAGCCGGCAGTGCGGCCCGGCAGGCGCGTTACGAACCTGCTGCAGGAAATTTTGCATGGGTGTGTTACGCGCTGTGGGCAAGAAATCGAATTCAAGTTCATCGACGTCGAATTTGGCAAACAACCAGCGGGCGCACTCATATTCGATCAAACGAGAAAACGCGCGGCAACTCATGACCCAGGTGCGTATGCAGAGCCGGCGTTTGGCGGAAGAGTTGCCATTACTCGCGCCATTCACGAGATCGCCGCCAATCACAGCTATTTTGCCCAGTGGTCCGTATTTATCGCGATAACTCGCGGCGACCAGCACGGATTCCGGCGCGGTCAGCCAATTTTGCCACTCCGATTCCTGAAAGCGGCGGCCGTTCAGGTTGAACTGATTGGTCTTATTCACCAGTTCTAGCGATCTCGGATCGAGCGGTTGTTTCTTCGAGTTGAGCGTCAATCTGCCGTCGATGAAGCGCAGAAAATCGGCCGCAGCCTCGGGCGAAGCTTGCTGCGCATCGTACTGCAATTGCGCCCGGTTTCGCAGGCTGGCCGCGCGGAGATCATCCTCCTCCGATATTCTGTCTTTACCAAACAAATCCCGCAGCCGTTCCAGCAGTTCGTAAGCTTCCTGCGGATTATCGCGTGGAAACAGCAGACACTCCGCCGCGGGATGCCGTGATTTGATCTCTGCCAAATCCATCGTGCTGTCGTCGACACAGACTACATCGTCGGCGGAAATGTTCCACGCGGCGAGAATGCGTGCCACGGACTCGGACTTCGGACCCCAGTGCACCTCAAAGGGAAAAACGTCTTTCTCACGCAGGATGGGTTCCCGCGAGGCGAACGCTTCTGCGACCAGTGAGCGGTCATTCTTGCTGGCGACAGCTATCAGCGTTCCGGTTGCCACGAGGGAGCGAAGTAACTGCTGATACAAGCCATGAATTTGACTCTGGCTCTCCAAATCCCACGAAATTCCCTGTACTCCGACTTCGCCGACAATGCCTCGCCAAACAGTATCGTCGAGATCGGTGATCAGACCTTTCTTGGGATGCCTGTTTACAACCAATTCCGCCAGTAACTCAGCCAGCGCCGAAGCGTGAGCCAGAGTATAAGGAAAACCCGACGCGAGATCGGAGTTGACATCCTGCCGCTGAAATGACGAGAGCGAATCGAGTCGCTGAGGATCGACAATTCGGACACCGGCAATATGCGATAGTGCGGCGCCGAGCAAAGCGATGCGGCTGCGAAGTTCAAGCGCGAACTCGCTCGCGCGAGCCGGACGACTGAATGAGACTGGAACCAGCGGAAGTGTTGGGAAGCCGACGACAATCGGAATATTGCGTGCCAGCGCGGCCATGGCGTTCTGCAGAAGATCGCAGCTGCGCGTTACTTCCGCCAGAATATCGGGCAACTGGGATGGTTCCCAGCTGCCAAGACGGCGAAGCCCGAGCCTGGGATCGAGATCCGGCCATTCGATCACCACCACCGCGACAGAAATATCCGTCGCGCGCTGCAGATTGCCAAGCAAGTCGCCGTACAACCCCGTCTGCACAACGGGAGAACGATCGGGAAATAATTTGCAGAGGTGCGCACGAAGGAAAGTTTCCAGATGCAGTGGAGTAAATCCACACAGAAGCGCTACCCGCAGTTGAGGACCATCAACTGGAGCTGAATGAATAATACTCAGCGCTTCGGCCAGCTTCATTTCATCGTCGAAATCTGGCAGTGACGGTTGCTGCGAGCAATCATCCGCGCCTGCCGAAAAAAGTATATCCCACACGGCGAGAGCCATTAGAACGACTCGGAGACTTCAGTTGCCGCTATTGATGCCGGGGCGGATACCACGACGCGCACATGCGGTTCGTCAGGCGACTGTTTTGCAGCTTGCTCGGGTCGCACCGCACCCCGCTCCTTCAGTTGCAGGAACCACTCCTCATAGTATTTGCGCGAAACGAATGCCACGCCAGTCGAAACAGCAGCCACAATCGCGAACCGAAGCACGATCAGGTCAAAATGTGCAGCTGAGGGCTGCAGGGAAGGCCAGAATGCGGCCGTGAATTTGTCGTAGATGCGAAAGATCATGAGATGGACCAGATAAAGCCCGTAGCTGATGTAGCCGAAGAATCCCAGGATTGAACTGTTGATCAGCGTCCTGCGGGAGCCACTGCCGACGACGAGAAAAAGCAGAAGCAAGCCGGCGAAGAAAGTGTTCACCAGCGTCAACTGCACAGAAGCGCCGAGTGCAGTTTGCCGCGACAAGATGCCGAAGGGAACTCCGGCGATCAAACCTAGCATTGCGATCATCAGGAGAGACACGGCCGCAATCGCCGCGTACTTGCGGCCGACCAGACCTTTAATCGAACTTCCAGCGGAACTGTCTACCGACGTCCCCACCGAACTGCGGATCGAGCTGCGCAGCATGATCGCTAAAAGACTGCCTTCGGCCAGACCATCGGCGTTAAACCATGTGTACCATTCGCTGCCCTGGAAATGGCCGTAGTGAAACGAGACTGCTCGCGCGACAGGAATCAGGATGCAGAGCGCGAAAGAAAACATCGCCAGAAAACGCGGGCCCAGATTGCGCACGACCGACGGCCAAGCAATGTAGTAGTGCTCTTCGACCGCCAGCGACCAGAGCGGATGATAATCCATGAACACGCCGAAAAGACCGGCGACGTTCGAGAGATAAACAAAGCTAAGCCCGAGAAACGCGGCGGAGGCCTGATGCAGCAGCGCTAGGGCAATTAAGAGCGAATAGTATGCCGGGAGAATTCGCAGGGCTCGCCGCTTATAAAAGCGGCGGTAGTAGTCAGGACGATTGCGCGAGTCGAGAAGAATTCCAGTAATCAGAAATCCCGATAAAACGAAGAACAGATTTACGCCGAGCACTCCAGCCTGAGTGGCGAGCAGGAAAACTTTGCGTGCACCGGTAAACGGCAAGTCTCCAAATTCCACTCGAAAGCCGTGGAAGAGGAGTACACCGAGAACCGCGATTCCGCGCAGAACATCCAGTTCGGGCATGAAACGACGGATGAGTGGTTCCGGCGCGGGCAAATCTGTTTTCACGCTACGTCCTCCGTTGGAGCGGCATAATAGAGCCCGGACCAACGCTTAGAAAATTCAGCTCGTAGTGATTTTGGCAAATTATACCTTCGTGCCCGTTAACTCTTGGGCTTCCGCGCACGCTTGAAGATTGTTCTGGAGCAAGCGCAGCCGAAAGCCTGTGGTAGACTCGACCCACACATTAATCCCAGGAGTCTCGGCATGGTGGGGCGGAATCGCCGCTACGTTTTGCGAAGCTTGCACCTGTTTGTGGTTGGTTTATGCAGTTTCCAACTTTTCGCCCAAACGCCCGTCGCGCCGCAGCCGGCGAACGCAACCAATCCGGCTCAATCGTCTTCGGCCCAGTCGTCTCTGACGCAACCACCTTCATCCCCATCCCAGCATCTGCTCGCCAATTCCAACGTCAAGCTGGGTGTCGGCGATCTGATTGAGATCGGCGTTTTTGGAGTGCCGGATCTCGCCACCAAGACGCGCATCGGCGGTTCGGGAGACGTCTACCTTCCTTTGATCGATTATGTTCACGTTGCCGACCTGACTACCGATGAAGCCCAAGCCGTAATTGAAAAGCGGCTGGTGGATGGAGGTTTTGTGCGCGACCCGCACGTTTCCATTTTTGTCGATGAGTCAGCCTCGCAGGCGATCACGTTGGTGGGTGAGGTGAATCGCCCGGGGCCTTATCCTGCCATCGGCGAGCGTCGGCTATTCGATTTGATCTCGGCTGCCGGAGGACTCACCGACAAAGCGGGACGCAACGTGACCATCGAACGTCGCGGAGATCCGGGGCAGGGAGATCACGATCAGAAGATCGATCTCCAGTTGTCGTCGAATCTGGCCGACGACACAAAAAACAATGTCGATGTTTATCCCGGAGACACGATTATTGTTTCGCGCGCCGGCATCGTTTACGTGGTGGGAGACGTAAATCATCCAAGCGGCTTCATGATTGAGGACAATGGCATCAGCGTGCTGAAAGCCCTGGCTCTGGCCGGTGGCAGCACGCGCACATCAGCCTTGAGCAAGACCAAGATTTTGCGGCAGACGGCGAGCGGAACTCAGGAAATCCCTATCAACCTCAAGAAGGTTCTTTATGCCAAAGCGCCGGATGTACCGATGGTAAAGGGCGACATTTTGTTCATTCCCGGAAGTTCCGCTAAAGCGGCGGCATATCGCACGGCGGATGCGGCTGTCTCAATGTCAACCGCCCTGGCCGTCGTCGCGGTTCATTAGTTTGGCGCATCGCAGTGTGGCGCGATGAGCTGTTCGAGCAACTGAATATAGCGCTCCGCCGATCGTTCGCGGGAATAGCTGTTTAGGATGCACTTTCGGCCATTAACCCCCATCTGCCGCCGGTCATCGGCTCTCGATTTCAGGTCCACAATCGCATTCACCAGGGCTTGACTGTTCTCGGGCTCGATAAAAACACCCGCGCCGGCTCCCTCGACAATCTGCCGCGCCAGCCCGTCGACTGCAATGATGACCGCCCGCTCGCACGCCATGTATTCGAGTAGTTTGGTCGGAATCACAGTCTTGAAGAGTTCAGTCTTTTTCAGCATGACGAGGCAGAGGTCCGACGCGGAGATGTAAAGGGATATGCGCTCCCGCGGTTGCTGCCCCAGAAATTGAACATTCTTGACTCCGCGCGATGAAGCAAGATTGACAAGCTGTTCTTTCTCGGCGCCTTCGCCAATCAATAAAAAACTCGCACTCGGCAAAGCAGTCTGCAATTGTTCTGCGGCGGCAATCAGCGTTTCCAATCCGTGAGCATTGCCCATGGTGCCGATGTAGCAGATCAGAAAACGATCTTCGCCCTGCAACCCAGGGAGCTGCAATTGTCGCCGCACTTCGTCTGCCGCGGGATTCGGACGGAACAGATCCGTTTCCACTCCATTCTCGACGATGAAAATTTTGTTCGGGGGAACGTTCCAGTGGCGGATCAAGTGGTCGTTGAAAGCTGGTGAGACGACAACAATGCGATCGGCACGACGGTAAAGAAATCTAGCGATGGCGCTGAGCGTGCGATGAAGCGGACTCCCTTCGCGTGCGGCTCCCACGGCGGCCAGCGACTCCGGCCAAAGATCACGCACTTCGAAGACAAATGGCGCACGCTTCCAGAACGCGATCCACCATCCGGCGAGCGCGCAGAGCAGTTGCGGTGACGTGGCGATCACCACATCCGGAGTGCGTACCGCCGTCCCGGTAATCGACGCAGAGACGCAGAATGATGCGTAGTTGCGAATTCGCTCGTGAGCTTTTATGTTTGGCAGCGGCCACAGCCACGTGCGCTCGACGCGGACGCCATCGATATTTTCTGTGTATCGCAATTGGCGCAGCCGCGGCCGCCAATCCTCCGGCACGACTCCGGTCGGATGATTAGGAAAACCTGTCAGCACGGTCGTCTCGTGGCCCATCCGCGCCCAATGCCGCGACAGCTCAGCCGCGCGCGCCGCCGGCGCTCCCATTTCTGGCGGAAAGTATTGCGAGACGTAGAGAATTTTCACGGCTGCTTTTCACGGACCAAGACGAGAAACTTTGACAGTCACGGTTAAGAAGCAATTCTGTTGCTCGAAAAACTGCTCTAAAATCCCCCGACGGAAACAGGCTGGCCTGACGAACGCGACTCCTCTAACGCAAATGTAGCGAGCATCGTGGTCACAATTTCCGTGAGGGGCAGCGGCGAGTCGCCGCCGGTGCGAACGGTCGCGGCAAATGTTTTCCATTCGCCGCGATGGCCTTTATCCTGGCGCAAAGACCGAAACACCCGCTTCCGCCCGCGGATCACGGTCTCCAGCCGGCGAAAATCTTCGAGCACCGCGACCGCCCCGCCGCCAAACACTTCGATCCGTTCTTTCGAATAAGCCCTGTCGCCGTTCGCCAGATAGCTGATCGTGCCCTGCGAACCATCGGCAAAATGAAGCGAGCAGATGACGTTATCGTTGCTGTATTGGCCCGGATTGGCTACGCTGCGCGCTTGCACCTCGACCGGCCGATCGCCCACCAGAAAACTCAGGAAGTCGACGAAATGGCAGACTTCTCCGATAACCCGTCCCCCGCCTTGCTCTTGATCGTTGAGCCAGTGATCGCCGGGAATGAAGCCCGCGTTCACGCGGTAATGTAGCGCCAAAGGCTCGCGAATTCCGTGCAGAAAACTTTTCATCCGCAGCGCGAGAGGAGCAAACCGCCGGTTGAAACCAACCATCAGAACTGGCTTTGCAATCGATGCCGCGTCTTCATAAATGTTCACAATGTTCCGTAATTCATTTTCGTTCAGGCACAACGGTTTTTCGCAGAAGACGTGCTTGCCCGCCGCGACCGCCGCGGCCACCTGCCTGGCATGCAAGTGATGGCGCGTAGCGATCACAATTGTGTTGATCGCCGGATCGGCGATCAACCGCTCTTCATCGGTGGAACTGTAGTGAAAGCCGAATTTCTTTGCGGCGTGGTGGGCATGAGAACCATTAGCCGCGCACACTCCAACCAAAGTCGAAGCGCCTGACCGTTGGATTGCCGGCAATAGCGTGCTGGTCGCGAAATTCCCCGCGCCCAGCAGGCCGATAGCAATGGCATCCGCGGCAACGATCGGCCGCCCGCTTCGGCCGATTTCTATGGTCGAGCAACGGGCTTCGTCGGCATCTTCCGGATAAGTAATCAGCACGCCGACGAATCGTTCTTCGGATTCGCCGGCGATAAGGTCATATGCCAACCGCGCCTCATGGATCGAAAATCTGTGCGTGATCAGAGGGTCGACATCTACCTTGCCCTCGGCCAGCAGACTCAGAAAAGCCTCCATGTTCCGCGTCTCCGTCCAGCGCACATAGCCAATCGGATAATCGACGCCTTTCTGTTCGTAGGCTGCGTCGTAACGCCCAGGCCCGTAAGAGCGCGAAACACGAAAGTCGAGCTCCTTCTCGTAAAACATTCTGCGGTCGAGGGCCATGCCTACGGTGCCGACCGCGACGACGATGGCGCGATCGCGCGCCGCTTCGGCAGCCAGATTGACAGGTTCGCTATCGGCAGTCTGCGCCGCAATCAGGATTGCATCCACTCCGCGCCCACCGGAGTGATTCATGCAAGCGTCGAGGAAAGCAGTCGAATCGCCGGCGGCGGCATCCGCTCCCATGCGCAACGCAAGCTCGACGCGCTCGCGGTCGATGTCCATGCCAATAACACGACAACCCGCAGCTTTCAGAATCTGCACCGTCAGTTGTCCGAGAAGGCCGAGTCCAATCACGCCGACAATATCGCCCAGCTTCGCGTCGGCCGTGCGCACGCCATGCAATGCGACCGCGCCAACTGTGGTTGCAGCGGCATGTTCGAAACTGATTTGCGAGTCTGGAGGAATCTTTGCCAGCAGCAATCGCGGGATGCACGCGAATTCCGCGTGCACGGCGTGGCCGGCTCCTGCGCAGGCTACGCGGTCGCCGGGGCAAATGTCAGTGACACCTTCGCCCACGGCAATCACAGTTCCAGCGCTGCTGTAACCCGGAGTGCTCGGCTGATCCATGCGGCTGCGCACCGCGGAGATCGTCGACACCACCCCGTCGCGCCGAACCTTATTCCACACTTCACGCACCAGGTCGGGGCGCATCTTTGCTTTCTGCAGCAGATTCTTGCGGGCAAATTCCGATGACGCACGCTCCGTACCTACAGAAACCAGCGAGGCAGCCGTGCGAATCAGCACGCAACCTGCGAGCAATTTCGGCGCCGGAACTTCGACGACTTCAATCTCGCCGCCATTCACCTGTTGAAGAACTTGTCTCATATCGTTCTGCCAGAATAACGCGCAGCCGCTGCGAATATAAAGTATCCTCAATTGTTCGACGGTTAAGCATCGGGTCTCGAAGGTTGCCCCGGTTCGAGACTCACGTACCGAGACTCACTTGCCGAGGCTTACTTGCTGAGACTGACTTGAAAGATTGGCGACGCATCGCGTGATAAAACCAATTGGCCTTCGCTCTCGCGAACCGTGAGCTGTTCATCGGCGAGTATCACCGTGACCATTCGCACCGGCACCGGCGCGTGCACACGGTAGAGAATCGAAATTGCCGGACAAAGTTCGCCATAAGTCGGCGATTCCCAACCCAGCAGTTCCTCGCCCGAGCGAGCGCTTTCGCCGGCCAGATTTTTCCTGCCGCGAATTACGGCTGCCCTTCCCGGCGAACTCGAGAAGATGTTCCAGCGAATGCGTGCTTTTTCGGCCGAGAGGGCTGCGCAGAAGGGCGAATTCTCGATCACCGTAAACGGCAGATCCGGCAGCAGCCAGTGCAAACGCAATTCGTGTTCACCGTTGCCTTCGAGATCATCGACACGCAGGTCATCGACAACGACCCATGCGTCTTCGCTCACGCAGTGAACGCTCCGCCGATGATTGACTCCGAGCCGGCGATATCCGTTGTGCTCGCCCTCAAAAGAATCGGGATAACCGGCGCCCTTTGCGGAAAAAGATCTGCCCGATGCTTGAGCCCAATCGAGCCACAGAAAGCGTCCGGCGCGGCGCATCTGATCGCGGCCATCGACCATGACCGTGTTGTGAACAGCGGTGCCGGTGAGTCCGTTGTTCCAGGGAACCGGACCGTTGTAAAGATACGTGCCGGCATCGCGTGCGACATTAAGGCCGTGCCACCACAGATCCACATGCATTTGATCGGCTTGAAACGGACGCCGCGTATAACGGCCCGCCCTTATCAGCGCCCAGGATCTTTTCGCGCCGATGCGGTGATAACCAGTGGAATTGTTTTCAGACTCGCGAACCGATCCACAAGAGAATGATTCGCAAGAAACGGATTCGCGTTCCGCATTTGCCGTCTGACGGCAAAACCCCGGCGCAGCGCCAAACTCCGAAGCGCTAATCCCTGAACTGTCAAACCAAATTCCGGCCTCGTCCCACGGCCCATCCGCGAGCGCCGTCGGGCGATTGAGAACGCACCCTCCCAGGCGCAACAGCGGACGATAGTCATCATAATCGCAGGCGGACAACGGAAATAGATAGCTCCCGTCGTTCGACCCATGATTGGGCGCATGTCCCGAGTCGGAGTCTATAAATCTGGCGAGGAACTCAAAGGCCGCGACTGTGCGCGCGCGAATCTCACGGTCAAGTTCGACTCCGTACAATTCGGCTAGGCGAAGCGTCCAAAGAAGCAGATCCACAACCATCCTCTGATAGTTGAACGAATCCTGCAGATAAGCGCCCTCGGGGGTAATCTGATCGAGAACGGCTTCGCGCAAAAACCGCGCACCCCATCCCTGGAACAGAGCTGCATCGTTGAGTTCAGGATACAGCGTTCCAGCGGTAAACAAGCCGACAGCCTCGCTGAACAGATGATTGCTGCGTTGCGATCGAGCGTAGCTTACGGTTTGCAGCGTGCGCCAGGCGTGAGCCGCAATCATGGAGAGCAGTAGTGCCGCCCGTTCCGGCGTCGTGGCCGGTGAATCAAGAAACGCATACAGCGCGAAAGACCAAGCCAGAATCCGCAAAGAAGATTCCTGTCCGCAGATCCATAGTGGACCGGACATGGGCGGGCTTTGTGCAGCCCAGTCCTCAATTGCAGTCCAGAACGCTTTCGCGAATCGCTCGTCGCCGCTGATTGCGTATGCACGAGCCAAGGGATAGACGAACAGGAAACGCGACGGTTCGAGAATGAACTTGAAGTCGCCGTAGTCGTCAGAAGCAAAGCGCATTTTTGTCCACGGGCGATTGGGCGAGATACGCTGGCCGGTGGCCGGGTTCTCGAACCATTTGGGAGGAAAACTACAGGCGAACGACAATCGCCCAAAGAAAGGCAGGTTGCCCTCAAGGATTCGGTTCGCTTCGGCAAGAAGAGATTCTTCGCCGCGAGCGCCAAGAATTTGCTTGAGCCCAACGGCCAAGCGGCGAGACTCTCCGAAGAAGAAAGGCCGACTGCCCTGCCGGCGAACGCTTAGAAAATCTGCGGGCGAAATCCCAGAAGCGATGTGTTTCAGGTCCCAGCGGTCCCAGCCGCTGGCCGATGCCATGCGGCGCGACATGAGTCCGCTGCTGCGTTGCAGTTCGTAGTCAAGGCGCAGGTACCCGGCGCGCGCGCCAAATGTTCGAGCGATCTGAAGCGCGGTGGCCAAGTTAACGGTAAAGTTAACCATTGCCCCCACCGTAACCGCCAAGGCTGACTGATTCGGCGCAGGCACCAGCCAGACTCAAGCGCCGCTGCTCCAGTCGGCGCGAAGCGGCAACCTTCAAGCGCTCGTGCATCACAAAAAATTGATTGTCTTTCTCGCGATCATTCTGCGCGACGGGCGATATCGTGCCACGCTCGAGCCCGCAGACTGCTTCGGCAATTAACTCGACACCCTCGGCGATCATTCTATTTCGCAGATCTTCCAGCGATTCGTAATCGCTGGCTCCCGCAAATTCGCGCCGCAACAGGATCGGGCCAGTATCAATCCCGCTGTCTATGAAATGAATCGTGACGCCCAGGGGAACTCCACAAAGCAACGACCACTCCGGGCTGCTCATGCCGCGGATTTCGGGCAGCAGAGCAAGATGCGCATTGAGAACTCCGAGGCGAGGAACTTCGAGCAGCTTCCTCCGAAGTATGTTTCCGCCGGTAAAGATGGCTAAATCGGGCGACCACTGCTTCATTTGGGCGATGGCACGCCTCGAATTCTGATTGGCACATGTCACGACGGGAAATTTGTATGCGGCGCCCACCTCACGCAAATTGCGAAATGCTCCTCGCTCGTGGCGCAATGCCGCTTTCAGATGGGGATTACGAATCGCCTTGCAAGCGGATGTTTTCGCCGGTCGCAACTTGGCAACGGCGTAACCGACGGAATCGCGCAGCCCCCATTGCCCAAGTTTGCGCAACAGCGTGCCCGAATCCCAGGATCGCAGCGTCAGCGCGCCCACGGGAATGTACCCGAGTTGCGCCAGCCGCGAAGCGACAGCGCAGCCCGTTTCACTGTACGCGCTCGAGCACAGCATCGCTATGTGCATTGGGCTGCCTCAATCTTGTTCGAGGTCTTCTCGTCGAAACTCTCCTCGAATTCCCGCGTGAGACGCTGCTCCAGCATGAGCGCGTCGGCCAGAAACTTACATCCCCAGCTGATGAAGCGCATCGGCTGGTAGGGTCCCCAAATCGGAAATGATCCAGCTACGCCGCCAGCAATCCCACGACCGCCCTTCAACGCAATCGATTGCTTCAGCATTTCGTTCATCTTGAGAGCCGCATTCAGATAGCGCAAATCGCGCGTCACTTCGAACAAACGCAGCCAGACGCACGACATTTGTGCATTGCCGGTGAGACAGCTGAAGCGTCGTCCGGCCTTGAAGTCCGCTTCGTAGCTTCCGAGCAGGCGCTTATGAATCTCAAACTTCTGCAGCAAAACCCACGCCGACTTCGCGGCTGCCTCGATGGCATCGTCGCGCCGTCGCGCGATTCCGCACTCCAGCACTCCCTGAATCGCATAAGCGATGAAGTGCAAGTAAGCAGGATGTTCATGTAAGTTGATGCCGTCAATCCAGCCGCTGGGCTTGAAGTGCGCGATCTCCCAAACGATATTTTTGTCGGCGGCCACAGCGTGGCGCGAACTATTGGAAACGGCCGCCAACTGCGCTAAAGCCCACGCAACCATGCTGTAGTACGTATGAGCGACGCCCTGATAGGCAGCGGGACCGCTCCATGAGCCGTCCGATTGCTGGATTGCAGCCAACCAATCGCCTGCCGCTACGGCTTGTCGCAAAATCTGCGTCTCTCCAGTTTCCGCGTGGGCGCGAACCAGTCCTTGCAAGATCTGGCCGGTATTAAACACCGAGGGTTGCGCGATGACGTCGGGTTCGCCGTGGGAGCGATGGAGTCCTGCGGGAAAAGCACCCGATGGCATTTGCAGCGCAAGCAGCCACTGGGTCGCGCGTTCTGCGATCTGCAACAGGCAGGAGTCCTGCGACAAGCGCGCAACATCGTAGAGCGTGGGAATGATGTACCCGGTGACTTCGGGATAAGACTCCGAATAACCGGTGAGCAGACTGTAATACGCTGCAATGCCGCCGTCACGACGTTGCGCGGCAAGAATCCAGGCGATTACAGATTGCAGCGCGTCGGACCTAGGGATAGTGGTGGACGAGTATGAGTAGAGATGGCGATATTCGAACGTCGTGCGTCGTCGGTCCGAGGCGAGCCTCGAAACCAAAGGGAGAACACGTTGCGGCGCCCGCAGCAGACAAGCGGCTTCTTTAAACGCGCGAATGGCTCTCGAGCCCATGAAAGTCGACGTCATGAAACTTCGCCTGGATTCGGAAGTGTTCATCGAGTTCCGCGTCACCTCACGCCGTAGCCAACTGCTGTTCGCCGATGTGGCGCTCAGCAAATGCACGCGCTCCGCCATCGAGAAAAAGCTGCGCCCATATCTCCAGCGTAAGAAATTGCCAAATCTGCATGGACCAGTCTTCCGCGCCGCGGCGATGTTCGTCGACGTACCGTCGCACTGCTTCCGGCTGAAACAATCCACGCCTGCGGATTTGGCTTTCCGAAAGCAGATCATCGGTCATGGAACGCAGGTCGTGCGCTAACCAGTAATCGATCGGCGCGGCAAACCCGGCTTTCGGTTGGCGCATTACTTCATCGGGCAGCATGTTACGCATGGCTTCGCGAAAAACATATTTCGTCACCGGACGCCATTTTCCCTTCAGCTTCCACTCGGGCGGCACGTTCCAGGCCGCGAATTCAGCCAACTCGCGGTCGAGGAAAGGCACACGCACCTCGACCGACGACGCCATGCTCATTTTGTCGTTATAAGTCAGATTCAGCGTCGGCATGAAAATCTTGCTGTCGAGATAAAGCATCTGGTTGAGAAAATCGGCGTGCTGCACCTTGTCGAATGCTGCCAGGTGCCGATCCGCGGGCTCGCTCTCTGCACCCTGCCGCGATTTCAAGCTGTCTAAATCTCGCCGCTGCTGTACATCAAGATAAGTACAGTTTCGTATGAATGCTTCGGCCGGACTAAATTTCAGGCTGCGCGCCGCTTTCTTGGCCAGACGCACTGGGCCTTTCCAACGAGTTCCGCGCAGCGATGGCAATGCAAAAACGAGCCGCTCCGCGGCGGAGCGGGCAAAGCGTGGAATGCGCCGGTAGTGTCGCGCCCACCCGTATGCTACGTGCTTTCGATACCCCGCAAAAAGCTCGTCGCCACCGACTCCTGAAAGAAGCACCGTCGATTGTTTTCGCGCCTCGCGACACACGAGGTATGCCATGATGATTGCCGGATCGGCTGTAGGCTCATCCATGTGCCAGGCGAGCTTCGGCAACAGAGAGACCACGTCGGGCTCGACCACGATCTCATGATGCTCGATCTCACGATGCTCGCAGCTCAACTTGCGCGCGAACCGCATCGGAACGGTGGGATCGTCAATGGCCGTCTCGCCCACGCGATATTTTCCGGGAAAGGTAATCGTGTAGGTTCGCACGGGTTGTTTGCGCGCCATCGCCGCCACAATGCTCGACGAATCGAGCCCCGCGCTGAGAAATGCTGCGATCGGAACGTCGCTCACCATCTGCCGCTCGACCGACGCGCAGAAGCGTGTGCAAATTTCATCGGCCACATCCGCTTCAGATTTTTCAAATCGGTGATCGGCTGGAGGAAACGTCAAGTCCCAGTATTGTTTGATCTGAAGCTCGCCGCGTTGCCATACTGCGTAGTGTCCCGCCGGAAGCTTGTAGATGCCCTCAAACATCGTCAGCGGATCCGGCACCCAGAGGAAGGTCAGATATTTCTCGAGCGCTTCGAAGCTCATGCGCGCTTCGATTCCCGGCACTTCGAGCAGCGCTTTCACTTCGGAAGCGAAAGCGAGTTTTCCGCCGCGCTCGCAATAATAAAGAGGCTTGATTCCGAAATGATCGCGCGCCAAAAACAGCTTTGGAGAAGCGCTGCGCAAATCCCCGCGCAAATCGACGATGGCGAGTGCAAACATGCCGTTCAGCCGATTCAGGCAGTCTTTGAGGCGATCGGGTCCGTATTCTTCGTAGAGATGAACTACAACTTCGGTATCGGTGTGCGAGCGGAAACGATGACCCTTGCTTTCGAGCTCCGTCCGCAGATCGGCGAAATTGTAGACCTCGCCGTTGTAGGTGATCCACACTGTGCCATCTTCGTTCGCCATCGGCATGTGGCCGCTGGCGGAAAGATCGAGAATGGCAAGACGGCGGCTTCCCAGTCCTATGTATCCGCCATCGGGGAAATGCCGCTGCCAGAGTCCGAAGTCATCGGGACCGCGGTGCGACTGCACGCTCGTCATGCGGCTAAGCGTCTCCGTGTCTCCGCAGTTCACCAGTCCGCTGATGCCGCACACGAGTTAATTCCTCCCTACGCGCAGTTCGTAGATTTTGGCTTTGGAATGGAACATTTGCACCGCTTGAAAGCCGCAATAGAGCAGGCCAGGTACGCCATCGAGAAATCCCAGCCGCAAAACGTAGCGATACAAAAAGAGCAGCACAGGAGAACCGGGCAACCGATAAACTTTTCGCTTAAGCCATCTGCGGCGCTGCGCCTGAGTGCCGAACAACTTCGCGTCCATTTCCTCCGGATTGCCTCCCGGCTGCAGAAGTACGCGTGCCTCCCAGTTCGAGTATTCGTTGTGCTTCAGGATGTAACGCGATAGCGAATCGACATTGCGATGAATCAGAGCATTGCGTAGGGCCGCCGTAGATCCGTCGACGACCACGTGCTCGTGGATTTCGATATCGGCCATTGACGTATCCTGATCTTTCAACCGGCACTCAAAACGTCCGTGGCCCTTGCGGAACAACGACAGCTTCCAAAAGTTCGCATCACAATGCCGTAAAATTCTTCCGAGAAAATACAGCTGCAGGCAGATGTAATATCCGTCGGCTTCAGGGTTTTCGATCGCGCGCCGAATTTCCCGAATCAGTTCCGGCGTCAGGGCCTCGTCGGCATCGAGCAGCAGAACCCAGTCATAGGCAAGCGGCAGCGTATCCATCGCCCACTGGCGCTTTTTGGGCCAGCCACCGGAGTAGTAGAACTGAACAACCTTGGCGCCGCGAGACTTAGCTATAGCAGCGGTTTCATCCGTGCTCTGCGAATCGATGACGTAGACTTCGCCGGCCTCTGCGAGCGAGTCGAGACAAAAGGGCAGGTTGCGCGCCTCGTTGCGGACCGGAATAATCACGCTCACCGGCAATATCGGCACGCTCGCGCTGCGCCCCGGCAGACCTGTCGCAGACACGCGTGGTTCGGAGACAGCAAGCTCGGACAGGCCATTACTTGACAGGCGATGGTTTAACACGCCGCCTTTTGACACACCGCGCCCTGACTTTGTTTCGATCAAATCTACTCCGTTGGCGGCTGGTAGGTCTCACCATGTTAACTGAAGTGAGCATGTTCTGAAGCGAAGATCGCTGAGGCAGAATCAGCGCGTGCAAGGCCTGGGGGACGGCCGATTCACAGATGCTGGGCGAATTACGCCGGCAAATTATGTTCACACCACCGCGACAACACGAACAGCGACCACGGACGCGACCACGAAGTTTTGCCTGCCAGAAAGCGATTCCACATTTCTCGCACGGCAGCGGTGTTGATGGAAATCCGATCCCAATCGCTTTTCAGCAGCGCGTCTTCGACCACCGGCCGCATCTCGCCGCGCAGCCATCGCTCGAACGGCAGCGTGAATCCACGCTTGGGACGGTTCACCACCTGGCTTGGCAAGTCGACTTTCAGACTCGCCAGCAGCAGACCCTTAGGCGAGTTGCTTTCTAGTTTTCGTTTTCCCGGAATTCGGACGCACGCCTCAACCAAAGCTCGATCAAGAAAGGGCACGCGCAACTCCAGGCCATGCGCCATGCTCATAAAGTCGGAATCGCGCAACAGCGTGTTGCGCATGTAGAAACGCGATTCGAGATAAGAAACCCGATTCACGGGATCGAGAGATTCGCTGGCGATCATGGACTCCTGCAGCACATGATCAAGCGATTTTTGCCAGCACTCGGAATTGGATTTCGAAAAAAGCGCTTCGCGCTCCGCCGGCCCAAACAACGTACGCGCCAGAAAGTAAGGATGAACGACAGAATTCTCGCCCGTGATCAACTCGGTGATTTTACGCCTGCGATCGCCCCCGCCGCCAAACAGCGCCATGGAAGCGAAGATCGGCTGGCGCGCCAGCTTGGGCAAGCGCCCAAACCGCTTGAACAACATCTCCATCTTTTCCATCCTGGGCACGCGGCGGAAATTCGAATAACCCGCGAACATCTCGTCGGCGCCAAGACCGGTCAGCGCGACCTTCACCCCCGCCGCGCGCGTCCTCGCCGATACGATGTACGTATTGACACCGTCGATGGTTGGCTGGTCCATCGCGCAGAGAGCATCGGGTAGCATTTCCAGCGTGTCTTGCTGTGAAACTGGAATCTCATGATGTTCGGTGTCGAAGTAACGGGCTATTGCGCGCGAATACTGCGCTTCGTTGAACTCCTCCTCGTCGAAAACCAGCGAGAAAGTACTCGCGCGCACACCATTGTTGCTAAGCACGGCAACCAGCGCGCTCGAATCAACTCCGCCGGAAAGAAACACCCCGACCGGCACGTCGCTGACAAGATGCGACATTACAGCATCGCGCAATATTGTGGTCAACTGACCGGCTGCACTCCCGTTCCCTGAATGGGGTTCTGGCGCTGGAGAGGCGTCAAGCGGATTCCAGTATTCCCGGCTGGTCACCGATCCGCTTTCCACCCTAAGCATATGTCCCGGCGGAACGGCCTTCACTCCTTCGACCATCGTCCAAGGCTCGTAGACAGAGCCGAACATCAGATAACTCAAAAGCCCCGTCGGATCGGTTTTTTGCGGCACGAGGCCCGTCTGCAAAAGCGTTCGGATCTCCGAAGCAAAAATGAAAATCTGCTCGGACTGGTGGTAATACAGCGGCTTGATCCCCATGGGATCGCGCGCCAACACCAGTCGCTTTCGCGGCGCATCCCAGAGCGCGAACGCGAACATACCGGCCAACCGCTTCAGGCAGTCATCGCCCCAAACGCGATAGGCGGCAAGAATCACCTCCGTATCGGAATGACTTTTGAATTCGGCCCCGGCTTTTTCCAACTCCCTGCGCAATTCGCGAAAGTTGTAGATCTCTCCGTTGAAGACAATCCAGCTCCCGGAAACGGGATCCTGCATCGGCTGGCGGCCAAGCGGAGAAAGATCGAGAATCGCCAATCGCCGGTGGCCTAGACCGATCTCCATCGGCTCCGGCTGCGTTTCTCGCAGCAGCACAATGCCGGAGTCATCCGGTCCGCGGTGCGCGAGCGAAAGCGTGGCTCGCTCCAGAACCGCGGGAGCGACCCGGCCATTGCGCATCACAATGCCGACGATGCCGCACATTTTTTGATTCTGCTCGCTTCCCGCTGTCGTTCCATCTTATCGGAACGTGAGCCGCAACTTCTTCGCTGATTTCATTCCTGCGCCATGGCGAGCACTTCTCCGCGCTTTTTCTGCATATCTTCTGTACTATCGACACGGTAATTCCCTATCGCTTCGGATTCTGAGAAGGAGTAATGCCGATGGTTCACCCGTCAATGGTACGCCTTGGTTTTGCGGTGCTCCTGCTGTCGTTGAACGTTGACGGACAGACTTCCGTTTCCAGCGCAAGCAACTGGACACAAACGATTCCCGTCGAACTAACCGCGCACACGGCCGCGACCGTCACGCTGACTCCTTGCCCAATCGGCGTCGACACCACGAGCGGCGTTGGCTATCAGGTTTTCATCTCCGGTCGCGGAAACAGCGAAGCAGTCAATGTGACGTCCGGCAGTTGCCGATCGGGAGCTGCATCGGGAACGATTATGTTCACTCCCTTTTTTTCCTATCCCGCGGGATCGAAAATTGGCTCAGCCTCGTCGGGCATTCAGGAAACGCTGAACGCAGCCTGTGGCGTCGATCCGACTGCGTGGAAAAATTCGCAGTGCAAAGTCATCATCCCGCCGAACGGGCCCGGCTATCCGCACTCAATGAACACTTATAGCGTTCCGGGAACGATTTATCTGCACTCGAACCAATCGGTATTGAGCGGCTATGGAGCTTCACTCGACTGCACCGGCCGCAGCGCTTGCCTGCAGATCGGCAATCTGACCAATTCCAATTCGTTCGTCAACAATACCGTGCAGGGTCTAACTTTCCGTACGCCGGTGAATTACTCATACAGCCCCGCATATTCTGGAGTGGCGATTGTAAAGACCGAACGATCGTCGCAACTGGCAACGATCACCACGGCGAGCCCGCATGGTTTTCGCACCGGCGACATGGTGACGATCCTTTTCACCGACAATAGTGCCTACTGGGGCGATGCCGTTGTCACGGCGGCGCCGACGAATACGACATTCCAGTATGCGCACCCTGGACAAGACATTCCTGCGCAATCCACTCCTGGCGTCGTGGCCTTGGCTTATGTTGCCGTACTCGACAACGGTGTCAACAGCCATTTCACTGACATTTCCTATGACGAAGTCGGAGAAAAAGGAAGCTTCAACAACTTTTTCGATCTCTGGGACGACGAAAACGCTACCATCGACCACTTCAACAACAACGCCGTCTCCTTGAACTTTGGCGCGAACTGGACCGGATCGTTTGTATTTTCGGCGGGAAATCAGGGACGAAATCAGATGGCCTCTCTCATTACGCTACGCGATTCGACGATCACGGCCAATTACTCCAATGGCGTAACGGTTTACAACTCCAATGGTGTTTATGTCGAGAACACCGTGCTCCAGGCTACCGGACCCTGGCAGGTATACGCGTCGAACTCGACGGGAAATTATCAGGGCGCGTACTTGAAGAATATTTACTCCGAAAGCTCTGCCGACTTGAATCCGATTTCCCCGGTGCATTCTCCATTCGCGGGAACGGGAATCGCAGGCTTGATCGCGGGCGCAACCAGCGCGGTGGGAAATTTTGCCGTCGTTGGAACTGGCGGAGTGCTGGGAGCGTTTCCCTCAGCGGGAATCGGAAGCACGCGCTATTCATATTTTATTGTGGCGAACGATACGACGGCTGGCACTCATACTTCGCCGATGCAGATTTTGAATTACCGCTCGACCGGAAGCGATTCCATCCCCGTGCGCTGGCCGCGCGTAGCCAACGGCGCAGACATAATCACATACGATGTGATTCGCGCAACAACTCCATCGGAAATCGGAGCGGCATATCCAGCGTATGGGAACTGCAACGGCGGAACTACGACTTCATGCGGAGAGGTCGCACACGACCTGCCGCAATGCGCCGGACTGGTTTGTACCTATACCGACACCGGCAACGCGGTTCCACGGACCTACAAAATCCAACAGGGGAATTACGCCGGAAACCTGATCTTTTGGCCTGGATCGATTGTCTCGGTGAACAAGAGTGTCGCGGTCGATATCGAGCATTCGAATGTGGTCGGCGTCGGACTCAATGGCAATCCTCTGCAGGTTGCGAGCCGATGCACGGGATACGGCCAGGCATCGCCGGGAGGCTACACCGTTTGCACGGCCAGTAACACCACGGCGAACAACAGCGTGCCCAATCAAGCCGCTACGCTGATGACAGATGGAGCAGCGGCGGGTGGAGGCGAAACTCTTTCGAAGGGCCGTTTGAACTTTGGCAGTTCGCCGTGGGCTACGCTGCAACCGCATCACATCATCACGCTCGTAGACTCGCAGCCGGCTTTGACGCGCGCGACCATCGGCTACCGTCCGCCGGCAAACACAAACGATGTGTGGATCGGCACGGATGTGGCTACCAGTGGAGTCGCTTTGAACCAAGGGCAGCTAGCGTTTGGTGCGCCAGTCACCATCTCCAACTATATCGGCAGCACCGGCGACGGCATGCATGGAAACTGGCTGGAGCGGTTGAGCGCGAAACAGAAAACGTTTGCCGTGCCGGTGGATATTAAAGAAGGAAACAGTTTCACGCTGGGAGATGGCTCGCCGCTAACGCAGATGAAAATTTACGCCGTCAGCGTCCCTGCGAGCCACACGGCTTCTCAGAGTTGCGTGGATGTAGTTGAGGAAGCAAAGGGCCTCGAAAAATCCGATCAAATCACCGGCATCACTCCGCCCGGCAAGTTGGGGAATCTGTCGCTGAATGCTTATGTGGCGGGCGCGGATGCGATCCTGTTGCACTTCTGCAATGCGAGCACCAGCGAAGCGACCACCCCGTCGGGGAAATACTCCTTTCTGGCCATACGATGAATGTCCAATGTCCGAAAAAAAGCATGAACCACAGAGACACGGATCACAGAGGACCACACCATATTTAGTCAGAGTTTCCCTACACGGCTTGGCGGGTCAAGGCCTGAAAGCGCGAGCTTCTTATGGCGCCGGTTACCTCGTCCTGGTCGCTCTCAGTCAGGTCGTTGTAAAAGGGCAGGCGCAACAGGCGGCCGCTTACATCTTCGGTGACCGGACAGTGGGAGGGACCGGCGGCAAATCTTCGCCCCGCTTCTGAAAGATGCAGCGGTGTGTAGTGGAAGACGCTGAGAATGCTGCGGGCTTTGAGTTGTGAGATTAACAATTCGCGGTGCTCGAGCGACGGCAGAAGCAGGTAAAACATGTGATAGGCCTGCTCGCACTCGGGCGGAATCTCGGGCAGCTTGACATCATTGAGCACGGCCCAATCGGCCAGCGATTCGTAATATCGATTCCAGACGCGGTGGCGTTTTTCCTGAATGGCGTCTCTCGCCTCGAGCTGCGCGTAAAGGAATGCGGCCAAAAGATCGGATGGCAAATAGCTCGATCCGAGGTCGACCCAGGTGTATTTATCGACTTCGCCGCGGAAGAAGCGGGCACGGTTGGTTCCCTTTTCGCGGAGCACTAGCGCTCGCTCTATCAACTCAGGTTCGTTGACGATCAACGCGCCGCCTTCGCCGCAGATGAAATTCTTGGTCTCATGGAAGCTTTGCGTGGCGAGGCAGCCCAGCGTGCCGGTGTAGGCGCCCTTGTAACGAGAAAACAGGCCATGGGCGTTGTCCTCGACGACGCGAACGCCGTGACGCGATGCGATGGCCAAGATCGAATCCATTTCGCAGGAGACCCCCGCATAGTGGACGACAACGACCGCCTTGGTGCGCGGCGTGATCAGCGATTCGAGGCAGATCTCGTCAAGATTTAATGTATCGGGACGAATGTCAGCAAAAACCAGACGTGCTCCGCGCAGAGCAAAGGCATTGGCGGTAGAGACAAAAGTAAACGAAGGCACAATGACTTCGTCGCCGGGGCCGCAATCGAGAAGCAATGCAGCCATCTCCAGGGCGTCGGTGCAAGAAGTAGTGAGCAACACGCGCGGAACACCGAGTTCAGTTTCGAGAAGTTCGTGGCACTTGCGGGTAAAGGGACCATCGCCGGAGGCGTGTCCGTTGGCGATAGCCTGCGCGATGTACTTGTATTCATTGCCGGCCAGGCACGGACGATTAAATGGGATGCGATAACTCATTTCCGAAGTAAGTGTAAACGAGGATGAGTGATCAGGGCGTTCATTTCTTTGGTACGGGCACGAGTTGACGTGCAGACGGCCAAAAGGCGCGACGATTACGACGACAACCAAGTGGCAGGGCTAGCCTCGGTTTTCGGGTTTGAACCACTTGTGGAAGGTGTAATAAGAGTGGCTGGGCTCGAAACCAATGCGGCACCAAACCTTCTGCATGGAGACGTTAGTCACCTGGGTGGAAATTATCATGCGCTTTGCTCCTTGATTGCGAGACCATTGCAGGCTCGCGATCATTAACAAGGGGCAAATGCCCTTGGCTTGCGATTCAGGCGCCACAGCGAAGAGCAGGCCCTCAACTTCATCGGGAGAATTCAATCGCAAAGTGCCAAACCCCGCTACTTTTCCGCCGACCTCAGCCACAAGGACCTGGTCGGCGGCCTCGCGCGTGGTGCATGAGCGTTCGGCCCAGGAACGGTATGCTTCGTCGCATTCTCGCAAGTCCAGTCGAGGATCGGCGTGATAATGGCCCATGTAGCCTTGGAATGCGGCCGACGCAATTCTGGGGATTTCCACCTCATCTCCCGGTTGAAGCGGGCGCACGCGGCCATCGCTGCCGGCTTCGGGAATGCTTTTCCGGGTCAGATCGAAGCTGTAGTAGAGAAGAGTATCCATCAACAGAAATCCGTTGGATTCCATCGCCTGCGCGGCTTCGAGGTTAGTGGTGTTACAACGCGCCACCAGCAGGTCGATACGCTCAGCGGCGCAAGAATCCAGGAGATTTGGCAGACGATCGCAGACGACATGGGCGCGGGCGACGCGCACGCCAAAACGTCGGCTGTCAATTTCTGAGAATGTTACTTTTTCGCGATCAGCGACAGCGCTCATGCTTTATTCCTCACCATTCTCTCTATCGCTCGACTCTCGTCGTTGCTGCAATGATCGTTCTCACCGGGCGGCGATGCCGCGAGAGGTTACGACGCACTTCGAGTCGGTTGTTCGATGGCGGATTCTCTCGGCAGAATGTTCTCACGAACGACATAGGGAGGCTTCTGCATGCTGCGAAAATGCATACGAGCCAGGTATTCTCCGATAATACCCAAAGCGAAGAGTTGCGCTCCAGAAAATAAGGCGATAACGGAGGCGAGGAATGGGAAGCCGGGCACGGGATCGCCATGAATGAAGAATCGGCCAATTACATAGACGAGAATAAAGAGTCCAAATAAAGTAAAGACAAAACCGATCAGGCTAGCCAACTGCAAAGGCATGGTGCTGAAGCCGGTCATCATGTTCATGGCATGGGTCATCAACTTGCGAAAAGTGTAGCCCGAAGCGCCTTGCTGTCGCGGTTTGTGAGCAACGGGGATGGCGGCGAAGCGGTTGGTTCCCCAGGTGAGGAGCACATCGATGGAAACAAAAGAGCCTTCGTAATGGGCAAAGGCCTTGGTGACCTGGGAGCGAAAGGCGCGGAAAGCCGAGACTTGGCGCGCTATCTCCGCGCCCATTACATTTTGCAAAGTCAGTTTGGTCACCAGGGAAGCAATGTCGCGGCCAAAGCCGTGTTGCTCCTGCTGCGGCGTTCCGTAGACAACATCGGAACCGCCGGCCAGAACGGCAACCAGTTTCGGAATTTCTTCAGGAGGATGCTGTAGATCGTCATCCATCGTGACGACGATGTCGTAGCGAGCCGCGCGGATGCCACACAGCAGCGCGTTGTGCTGGCCGTAATTGCGCATCAGGTTGATGGGGTGAATCCAGGGATATTGCGCGGCTAGATTGGAGATCATATCCCAGCTGCGATCGGGACTGCAGTCGTTGACGAGGATAAGCTCGAAATTCTCGGCCAACTCTAGAAGCACAGGTTCCAGGCGGCGCACCAACTCGGGCAGGATGGGTTCGCTGCGGTAGACGGGAACGACCACGGAAATTCGCACAGGCAGCTGACCGGTTTTCTCGGATTCGCCGATTCTACGCATTCGCATGTACAGACTCTCGACGTTCTGACTCACTCGGCTCGCAATGGCTGTTGTGAATCATCACCATCATTGCCATGAATCATCTTCACTCATCATCACGGCTGGATCAGCGAACACATTCGAGAATCAGATGAGAGTACGGTATGCGAATGAGATCGTGGCGAACACTGGCCGTGACCTTGGTGAACACCTGAGAAGCAATTTTCACATATTGTGCCTCATTTCTCACGTATTCTCCGCGATCTCGCGCCAATAACCAGCGAGCGGCGGGCGATTGATCGGGCGTGAATACGCCGTCGCAGGTAATCAGCTTTCCGCCAGATTTTAACGCGTCATAGGCGATTTGAAATAACTGTCTTGCTTCCTGGTCGTCGAGATGATGCACGATGCCGAGCGCCAGGACCGTGTCGAAACTCTGTTGTTTGGTCAACGAGAATTGGCTCACTCGTTCGCAGACAAACTGCGCTTTGGGGAAGCGCTTTCGCGCCATTTCGATGTACCTGGGGCTAAGATCGAAGCCCACGTACTGCGAGTCTGGCAGATAGCCGGTGATGGTTCCGGGGCCACAGCCTATTTCGAGGATTCTGGTGCCTGCTTTGGGCTGAATGTATTGGCCAACGAGCACACCGGCCCAGGCAGGACCTCCAACCGCTTTCCACCATAAGTTATATGCGGCCGGGATTGCCAAGACTGAACGAATGGATTGAAGCATACGCGCTACCTCTTAAAGCTGAAGCGTCACGATCTGTTTTTTACCAGTTCACTTTACCAGTTCACTTTATCGATCACTCTGCTTGTTCGTGTTTAGAAAGCGGGACGAGCCGCCGCGAGCAGCGCCGCAAGTGCCAGGCGCAGTCTCTGGATCGGTGGAAACAGCTCCCTGCGTGTGTGGGTCAAATCCGATCGTGAAGCCGCTTGCAATTCCCACAATCTATCACAACCGTCGCCGCCCGGATTATGGGCCGCTGCGCTCGTTGATCGACATGGTTACGGGGACAATCTATAAACCGCCATGTCGTGAGTCTTCCTCCATGGCGTCGCGGAGGAAGAAATGCTCTGCAAGGCATCGCCGGAGACGACAATCCATCGCACATTGTCCTCTGCTAGACGCGCGGAGGCGGCGGGTGTTATGTCGCCTTTGAGAAAGGAGTCAATGTCGTCACGTCTCTGCTCATAGAGGTGTTCAGCTTCTGCCATGATTGCCGCGGGATTCGGACCGCTGAGCCCGGGAACGGCGGAAGGAATGGAGTATGACTCGTTCGAGAAATAACCGTCGAGACCGGTCATGGCCATGATCGCGAAATTCGTCGATACGTGGCTCGCTCCGTAGACGGGCTCCTCGGTGAGATCACCCGGCAGATAGGCGATTACGTCGTCAGGCGCAGCCGCAGAGCGAAGTTCGCGCAACGTATTTGCCGTATCGTGTTCGAACACAGCCCGCGAGGAGAAATTGAATGCACCCAAGGCCTGTACCCAGGTGAGTCCGAACATTCCCCAGACGGCGAGCGGGCGCCAGTTCGCTCGATTGCGTTGCAGCCATGAATAAATGGGGCGCAGCGAAAAAAGGCCGAGAATCCAGAGTGTCGGTTGAAGAAAAACGACGGCAATGCCTAGCCCCTGATACGGGAAAAACGTACCGATTACAAATGAGACAACGCAAACGATGGCCAGCACCAGGGCGATTCCGCGCAGACGCTCCGCGCCCAGATCGAGCCGCATCATGGGGCCAATGCCGAAGAGTTTGACTCCATAGGCGACAACCGGAAACAAGAGCAGAGAAACCCATGGAACAAGCGCTGCGGGCGTGATGCGGCTGAGCAATTCCGTCCAGACCGAGACAGGGAATTCCAGGTTCGGCCCGCGAAAGGGAAAACCGGGCGCCGCCATGTTGTGAAATCCCGAGAGAAGCATCATGGTAGTCACGGGCAGGCTGCCGATGAAGATGAACAGAGCAAGCCATGCAAGCCGGCCAGCTTCGTGGTTGCTGCGCCGTAAGAGGAACAGCAAGCTGGCGAGCACAGTAGCGACGCCGAAGGTGGCAGCCAGCGTGAAATTGAATCCTGCCATCATCCCGAGCAGCAGCCCGGCAACCAACCAGTTGCGCCGGGAAGTTTCTGAGGGCAGAAGCAGGTTGATGGCGGCGAGACAAATCAGCAGGCTGTGGTAATGGGCAGGACGATGAACCAGCGGCAGAATCGAATCGACACCTTCCCACGCAGTCCAGCCGGTAAATAACGATGCCCGCATCGCGGCGAAATGGGTTGTGTGGACCACAGCCTGAAGAAAACCGAAGCACCAGCCAAGACCGCCCCCGCCGAGCAGCAATAGAACGCTGAGAATGCCGCCCGTGGCCGCGCCCAGCAATTGCCTTCCGGCGCGATAAGCCAACGCGCCGAGCAAAAAATAAACGACGATGGGATAACACCGGTAATACAAATCGAAAAGATCCGTGGACCCGAGATGTAGGGCTTGCTGCGCACGCAACATAACGGCAAGCGTGAGGTCGTCGAAATAGTGATAGACAGTGGGCCTTAGCCCCGACACCATAAAGTTGTCGGGCGGCACATGATGCAACAGCCGCTGCAGCAGCGTCACATGATAAAGATGATCCTGGCCGGCGGGTCCGTAGAAAACGAACCGATTGTCGGAGAATCGTCCGCTTCTCCAAAAGACGGGAGCAACACCCAGCGCCACCAGGCTGCCCGCCATGACAATCTCGCGACCTTCCGGAGAGCACTTCGTCAGCGCCTCGCCGCGGCTGGCTTGCCGAGCCAGCAGAATCATTCCCGCGACCGAAAGCACAACCATCGCATACGGGAAAGGTCCGGCTAGCGACGCGCTCGCGAAAACGTTATAAGCAGTGGTGATGGTTACAATGCCGAAAATGGGACTTAGAAGAAGGCGCACATCGAGTGGGACATTCGTCATCAATGTCAGCAGGAAATAGCCAGGAAAGAAAAATACGACCGCAAAGACCAAAATGCCGGATATGGCGCTCGCTGGATGGTTGCACAATGCTGTCGGAATCAGCAGAACCAGCAATACGAAGATGAGCGCCAAATATTGAGTGAATGCCCTGGCACGAGCCGGATCAATATTTTTCACCATTGGAATAGGAGACTATAGCAAAGGACGGCAACGGATTCGACGGCTGCGAAAGAAATGCCTCTAGTCGAGCAAGTAGCATCACAGCAAAAAAAAGGTGAAGCACTATTTGAACGCTTCAACGTAGAGAGAGTGCGGCAAATCTTTCAGGTCCCCCGGTTCATACGGAGGAACGTCCATTCCATACAGGCGGCTCTTGCCTTCGGCAGATTTTTCCACCTCGTGAAAGCCCGCTTCCCGCAACACCTCGCTGAGATAACCGAAATCGAAAGCAGTACGGTGTTGACCATCGCAGAAAACAAAATTGGAAAATCTGCCGCCGATCGAATCCAAATGCTGCGGGAACGGGTCGAACCAGTCGTTGCGCTGCTGAGTATATGCGGCAATCGCGCTCTCCAGGCTGGGCACGATCAGGCGCACTCCCCCGCCGCTCTTGAGTACGCGCGCACATTCCCGCAGCAGCCGCTTCAGCTCATCGGCATAAAAATGCTCAAACATGTGGGTGGAATAGATGGAATCGACCGACTCCGAACGAAACGGGAGCCCGTTTCTTACATCGAGCCAGACATCGATTTTGTTGAAAATGTTGCCGTCAATATTCAAAAAATCCGGGAGATACTTTGTGCCGCAACCGAGATGGAGATGACAGGCGCCGTTGCGAGCGCGCGGTGCGATCACATAACGGCGCAGCAGGTAATTGGGAACCGTGGCCTTGGCAATGCCCCAAAATACGATGTCTTTGTAGCGCTGATGAAGCAACTCGTTCTCCGGTTGCGGCTATTGTAAATGAGTGGCTTGCGCCAGCGCGGATGAAGCGTTCACGCCTGCGGCCTGCCGGTAAATCGCGGCCAGCTGCGCCGTCTGGTGCGACAAAGTCAATCTTTCCAGGATCGTCTGGCGCGCCGCCTTTCCTATGCGTACGCGCATTTCGCGCGATGCAAGTAAGGCGGAAATCCCCTGCGAAAGTTGTTCTGCGTCGTTCACAGGAATCAGCCAGCCGTTGGTCCCATGCTCAATCACTTCGTCAATTCCCTGCCCGCGACAGGCGATTACCGGCTTGGCACAGGACATGGCTTCCAGGTAGACGCAGCCGAGCGCTTCGTTCGAACTGGGCAGCACGAAGATCGAGCAGTGCCGCATGGCCTCTGCTACACCTGCGCGGCTGAGCCGGCCCACAAACATCACTTGCCGTCCAATACCCAGGGCGAGCGCGAGCGCGACAAATTGGTCGCGATTCGGACCCTCTCCAACGATTCGGCAGCGAAGTTGGGGAAAAACAGATTTAAGATTCGCGAGAGCTCGCAAAACTAGTTCGTGGCCTTTGCTGGGCAGCAGAGTCCCCACTACCAGAATCTCCGCATCGGACGGCTCTTCGCGCGGGGGATTAGGAGAAAAAAGGATTGGATTTACGCCATTGCAGACGATGGTGCTGCGATTTATTGTGTTGTAAGTTTCGGACCGCATCTCATTTTTCAGAATCCGCTGCACCTTGTCGCTGATGCAGATTGTGGTGTGCGCCGCACTGTAGACATCGAGGGAGACCTTTTTGCGCCAAGCCGCTGAAATTCCAGCCGAGGAGTGCCTGTCGAAGATCACCGAGCAGTTGTTGAAGACATCCAAACCGTGAACGGTCACCACAAAGGGAATCTGCAAGCGTCTGCCAAGCAAGGCGGCGGCATGTCCGCAGGGCAGAGCGGCGTGAGCATGGATAACATCAATCGGCTTCGCGCGGTGCAGTCGGCGCACACGACCGAGCAGGCGGGCCGCGAGCAGCTTTCCTGCACTGGAGAGCCCAAAGGTTCCAGGAAGTTGAGGGTATCGCAGCCAATCTGCGGGAGCCGACGAAATGGAATGTCTTTGAGAATAGTGAATTGGCGCAACCGCCATCACGCTGCAGCGGAAGCCGGATTCCCCGAGTTGCTCAACTGGCTCGGCAACAAAGCATCCGGTCACTTCGTTTTCGCGCGACGGGAAAAATGGCGTGAGAGTTAAAACGTGCAGCGGCCTCGAGTGCCCTGGCTTCCCGTGTCCCGTCTTCCGAAGATGCGCGGCTTCCGTCATCAGTTTTGTTCCCGTCTGGCGTCCGCTAATTCCCGAGCCAGCGCGACCAGTCGTTCAACATGCTGGCTCCAGCTGAAGTCCGAAGCGCGGCGGAGGCCGTGGGTCGACAGTTTTTCTGACAGCCCCGGCGATTCGTGAATCTGTAAGACTCGCTCTGCGAGAGCCTCCGGAGAGAAACGCGGAAAATAGATTGCCGCTTCCTGACATATTTCATGATGCACAGGCAAATCGGATGCGACGACGGGCAAGGCGCTCGACATCGCCTCGATCAGCGGATGAGCGAAGGATTCGGCGTAGGCCGGGGTTATATAAATGTGGCACGCGCGATAGAGGTGGTGCAGAGAGCGATAGGGGGTGGCGCCGAGTTCGACGATGTCCTGGCTGGCATCAAGATTGTTGGCACCAAGATGGTTGCTCAGCGCCGCAGCCGCGCCGGTGCGATAGTTTCCCGGATTCTGGCCGGATCGCAGTTGGCAGGTGAGAAAGAGCTTTATTTTTTTCCCTTGGAGACGGCGGCTTAAGATCGGCATTGCGCGCAATAAGGTTTCGAAGTTGCGGTAATAATTGTAGTGGCTTACAAAGAGCAGGCGAAGAGCACCATTTGCCTGCTCCAGTTGGTTTTTCGTGGGCACGGGCAAAGGTGTGGGGTCACGAGTAAAAGCATCCGGGTCAAAGCCGTGGTGGACGCACAGTACCTTTTTCCCGCTCCATTCGCTCAGTTCCAGTGCGAATGCTTCGCTGGGAGCTACGGTCATGGTGGCGCGATGAATCGACAAACGCGCCAACCAACCCTTGACAAGAGTATCGGCCCAGATCGCGTAATCTCCGCGCGCGCGTACATCGCGGAGAAAATCGGCGGAGGTGTAAAGCGAATTGCGAGACAGCAGTATTTGCGGGACGGGAGAGTTCCAGAGGGCGAAGTTGCCGGCAGAGATTAATACCTGCGCTCCGTTCTGGCGGATCAGTTTCGGCAACGCCATCTGTTCGCGGAGAAAACGGCGAAACACAGCGCGAGGTTCTGTGGTTTCGGCAAAGGAGATGTTTGGAAGATTTGTAAGCTCCGCGCGGAGAGTGGAGTTCAATAACACCGTCGCTTCCACATCGCCTCGTTGTGCCAGATGAGGGATCACGTTGCGCAGATATGTCAGACCTCCGCCCGCACTCGCGGCAAGGCCATTGATAAACAATCTGATCATCGATTGCAAAGAGCGGAGTTGGAAACAGCGGGGTGGGGCGCTGCGGGCGCGAATCCGACCGAGAACGGACGGGGAACTGGAGCCAATGCGCGCGTTTCGGGAACTGCAACCCCTTCAGGTACAAGATCGGCGAGGACAAATGCCAGAACCCAGAAATACACGGAAAGATAGGAACCGACGGCAAAAAGCCAATCCTCAAAGCCGGCATGGACAAGTCCGGCCAACGTCACCATGGCCAATGGAATGGAGTAATGCGTGGGATCGGCGTTGCGTCTCATCCAGGCACAAACTCTCCACACGTTTGACACCGTTACCGCCAACAGCGCAACAAAGGGCAATACGCCCATCAGCCCCACCCATTCGGCTATCGTCATGTAGCTGCTTCCATGCTCCCGCACGGTTTCGGAGGTTGAATAATAAGTGCCAAAAAGCAATCCCGGATCTTCGCCAGTCGGGCTGGTGCCATATCCGGTGCCAAAGAAAGGATGTTCTTTAATGGTGGCGATCGACTGATCCCAAGGCGAACGCCGTGAACCGAGCATGCCTTCTTCCTTATGCCCCTTGTAGAGCAAGGCATCTTTAAGGTCCACGATTTGATCGTGTAAGCTCTGCGGGGCCAGCACTCCGCCGATTGAGACTGCGAGCAGAACCAGCGCCGTTACCTTCACCAACAATTTGTATTGATGCAACGAAACACAAAGAACGGCAGCAACGAATGCCGCCGTAATTAGCCCGGCACGCTCCAGGCTGAAACGAATCAGGTATGTGCAAAGCAGCAAAGCGAGCAGCCGGCGCACTTTCAATGTGGGACCATCGGCCGTCAGCCAGGCCCAAAACAGAATGGGAAACACTCCTATGCTCATGGCTGCGCCAAGAGAATTGGGATTGCCCCAAATGTTGTCGCCTAATCCGAAATAACATAACGCTGTAAGATAGACCGTCAGCTCGGTCCCCAAGATCAGACCATTGAAAAAGCGGCGCTCGCGATCGAGAACCGCCAGGCGAGCTCCCGAAACACAATAAAGAAACAGAAGCGACAAGCTTAAAGCCTTGAACGACGCCATTTGCACGTATGAGGAAACGGTAGCGGAAACAAACGCGGCGCAGCCACAAAAGAACGCAATCAGATGTATCGATTGAAAAGGTCGGCGGGCGCCCCGGGTCCAGATAATAAAACCGACCAAAGCACCCGCACCAAGCACGAACCAACGCCCTATGAAACCGGCGCGTTGCAGAGGAACGCCCACCCCAGCCCAAAGAAACATGATCACCAGCAGAACGAAAAAACGCTCGTTATATTTCCACAGGCAAGCGATAAGAATCTCCAGCAGTAAGACCGCGCCCAGGAAAGAAATATCGCCGAAGTAGTCCAATCGCGAATAAAGCAAATACGCGGCCAGGATCAAGCCCAGCGCTATGCCCAACCACTGCCAGGTCTTCGATGGTTTCATCGCGCCTCCCGGGCGGCGCGAATTGCCGCCGCAGCCAGACCATCGGCGCACGCCTCTGGCGAGTAGCTTCGGATTCGTTCCAGGCTGCAAGCGCTCATTTGCCGCCGAAGCTCCGGTTGGCGGGCAACCAAAGTAATCGCTGAGCTCAGTTTCTCCGCGTCGCGCGGAGGAACCACATACCCGTTCCCTCCGTCTTCAACGAGATCGGCCGAACATCCGGCAACGCTGCTCACGATAATGGGAAGCCCACACGCCATTGCTTCGTTCACCACCAATCCCCAAGTGTCGCTGTGCGTCGGAAGGATCAACACTTCCGCCAGCGCATACAGACCAGCCAGATCGTCCCGCTGCGCGAAACCCGGAAAAGAAATCGTCCCTGGGCTGATGCCTTGTGTGCGCCGCGTGAGTTCGTCTTTACAGACGCCCTCGCCGGCAAAAACCAAACCCAGCTGCGATCGCAGGTCGCCTTCCAGTTTGGCATAGGCTTCGAGCAGATCAAAGATACCTTTCTCGGCAACCAGGCGGCCCACGAAGAGAACATACCGCTGGGGCAGTTTCAGTTTCTGCCGAATTTCGTCGGCGTGCGCCCGAATCTTCGCAGCCTGATGCGCATAGAAATCGTTATCGACGGCGTTGGGCGCGATCACAATGCCCGTTTCCGGAGAGCCCAGCGACTTCAGATACGCGAAGGAGGCCTTCCCCGGCACGACAAATCCGTTACAGTGCTGCAAGAAATAGGCCTTCAGCCATTCCACTCCGGCTCGCTCGGAACGAGCATCCTGGCCGTTGCTCTCCGACCACAACACAAAAGCTGCGTCATGGCGACGTGCCCAGACAAGCGCCTCCCACGACGCGGCATAGTTATATCCGCCGCAAATGATGACCCGCGGATTGATCTTGTTCAATGCGGACCACAATCCTCGATTGAAGAGCAAATTGTTCCGCCCGATGCGCCATCGCCACGACGGCAAGACCTGATAGGAAAAACGGATTTCGTTCTTATAAACAAGCCACTGTCGAAGTTTTTCATCCGTCTCGGCCAGGAATATCACGTGCAGAGCTAGATCTTCGTTGCGTGATAGCGCGTTGAAAACCGGGATGCGATAGGGCGCGATAATCTCGGTCAGAAGCACAACCCGCTGCCTTATAGGCGATACCGGAACGGAGTTCTGAAGGAACGCGCTGGCATTCATGCAATTCTGGTGTCTCGTTTCTGCGCCCTATTATGGTGCGCCCTATTATGGATGGTTACGGACAATTCCAGAAGTTGCTGCCATTGCTCTGTGATGTCATCCCAATCAAATTTCTCCGCATGTCGGATGGCAGCTGACGACATTTCCGCGGTCAGGTGCGGGTTGCGGATCAAACGGCTCAGCGCGTCGCTCAGCTCTTCATCGGAAGACGCCAACAGGCCCGTAGTTCCATCGACGACGTAATCGGGTTCATAGGAGCGCCGTGCGATGCAAACCAGACCACACGCCGCAGCCTGCCCCAAGACTTGAGGATGACCTTCAATCTCGCTCGGAAAAAAGAATATACGAGCGCGGCGCATTTCCTCGCCCAGTTGGGCGGCATTGAGGTGACCGAGAAACACCACATTGCTGCACTTGAGATTTTGCGCTAGCTGCTGGCACGCGCTGTGTTCTTCACCGATTCCAGCCAGACGGAATTCCCATTGCGGATGCTGAACCGCCTCGCGCACAACCAGGTCGGCGCGTTTATAGGGACGAAAAGAACCGGCAAACAAAACGCGTGGACGCTCACCGTCGTCTTCGCATCGTTGCTGAGAATAGTAATACCGCCGGTCGATGCCGTCATAAACCGTTTGCACGTTTCGGCCGCCAAGTCTCCGCGCCGCCTCGGACATGTGACAGCTATTCCCGGCAACCACATCGCCCTCCCGAATGGCGCGGCGTAGAAACCGGCTATTGTCACCGTTAAGGCCTCCGGAAACGACATAGGTCACGAGCGCCGAGTTCCAATGCAGTTTGGCGCGGGCGGAAAGAAAAGCGGCATCAAGCGGGCCCCCACGCGGAAAAAAGTAAACATCTGGAACGTTGCGGAACATGTGCCACAGAATTCGCGCGGTATTTCCGCGTTTCTCCCAGCGAAGAATAGTGGTGTTCGTCCGGGCGGAGATTCTTGGATCGGCCGCGCCCTCGCCAAACATGATCACTCGAAAACGAGATGGGTCCATGCGTGCCACCACTTCTTTCACCGTAAGGTTCTGGGCGTTCGTGTTGTTTTCGTCGGCGAAAGAAGGAGTGAAAACCGTAATCATTCGGTTGGCGAGAATCTGCGACAAACCTCACGTACCTGATCGTTTGTGTTTCATTCTAGCCGAAGTTCTTCTCGGCGAAGATTGTCACATTGATACCGGAGGTCGCGCAGACGCGCTCTCAGCCATAGTTCAGAATTTCGGTCGGAATCTCGGCCTGAAACCACCTTCTCCATGTGTTCATAGGCCAATTCGAGCAGCCGTTTTCGAGTCTCGAATTCCACCGTGGTATCGGAACGTGTTTCCGCCGGATCGGTTTCTAGATCGTAGATTTCCTCTTTCGCGCCGGCTTCCAACCGTATGACCAGTTTGAAGCGCGCATCGCGAACTCCGAGCAGCCGCGGGGCGTTCCGGCTTTCTGCGCGAAACGGGTTTGTGCAACCGTAGGCGCATTCGATGATCGCAGGCTCGTCCCAGCTCGTCCCTTGCCGCAGGTTTGCAAAAAAACTTCGGCCGTGGAACGAAGCCGGAGTGGTCTGGCCGATTGTTTCGAGCAACGTCGGCGCCAGATGCAGATGGCTCACGGCTGACGCGGGGAATTTCACCGCTCGCTCCCGGGGAACGCGAATCAGAAGGGGGACGCGAACGATCTCTTCGCGTAGCGCCACGGGCGCATGATAGCGCCCGCCGTATTCGAGAAACTCTTCCCCGTGATCGGCAGTTACGGCCAGCACACAGTCGTCCCAGCGGGACGTTTGTCTCAAACCCTGCACCAGGCGGCCAATCTGGCGGTCCACCCAGAGAATGCCCGCGTCGTACAACTCCAAAACCTCATCCCGTGTTGCGCGCAAGCCGGCAAGCGGAGGATCGGCCCGATTCCAGTATTCATTCAGGTAGCACGCGCGCCCGGCGTCGATGTCTCTTCCTGTCAGTTCGCGAAACGCCTGATTGGGCGGATAGTACGGAGAATGCGGATCCATGAAATGAAGCCAGAGGAAAAATGGACGCTCGCGGAGCGACGCGAGCCACGACAACGCATGGTCTAACAGAATGTCCGCGGAGGGATATCTTCTCAGAGCATCGACGCTCTCGACCGCAGGCGCAATCTTCATGCAGTACTGAAAGTAGAGCTCGTTATAGAGACGGCCTAGTCCGAGCGCTGCCGCCATGCTCGCTATCGATTGATTCAGCTTTCCGCGAACAGAAGCATCGAACCGCGTTTCCGAAGAATCTGCATTTTGAGTCGACGACGGATCCAACTCGAGAAAATCGTGGAAAACGTCGAATCCCTGCTCATAGCCAAAGCGCGACGAAATGTATGGGTTCGCCGCGGAAAACGCAGCGGTGGCATAGCCGGATGCTTGCAACACGGTGGCCAATGTGGTTTCGCCCGGAGCTAGTCCGATCACATCGCGGCCTAACGCCATCGGCATGCGCGAGGCGAGAATCGCAGGAAGCGAATAATAGGTTGGCGCCCCGGCAACAATCGCCGAAGGTACCGCGAAGGATTCGGACGCCAGGGAATCCAGAAAGGGCGTACTGCGACGGGGATAGCCGTTCCATCCGCAGTGATCGGCGCGCAGGCAGTCGACCGTGATCAATACCAGCGATCGCTTGTTCTGAACCGGGTTCCGATCCGAGATCCCGCCCACGCTACCTGTCCGCTTCTGCAATAGTCACACGCACCCGCACTCGTCCGCTGTCTGCGCTATAGGAGCCTTCGGTCGCAATCGAGAATAGATCCGCGTCATGCAGGTAGAGCAAGTCGGGCCATCTTTTTTCGAGTGCGGTCAGAAATTCGTCCATCAGCTTCAGCGATGGCGTGCGGAAGTCTTTGATGGTGGAATGAAAATTAATGGCATGAATCGAAATCACCGCTGGCGACCCGCCCGCGAAACATTGCGCGGCCTGCGCCAGCAGCTTCTCCAGGCCGCACGACTCCAAGGCGGGTTCCATCTCGATCGTGCGAAACGTGGAGAGCATTCCATTTTCGTCCAGATAGGGCCCGCTCTGCTGACCGGTCTTCTGAACCGTCCGTACGCCGGCCTCGAGCCAGAGATTTCGCGAATCCTCATTGGCACGATAGCCCGGCGCGCACGCGCTGAACGGCGCCGTTCGAAACGACTTCTGGAAAAGTTCTACAGCGCGGGTGATAGAAACCCGCTGCTCGTTCTCCGTGAGGAAGCGATTCGACGGCGTCATCTCCGGATCCCAATATTCATAGCCGACCCAGGGCATGCGCCAATGAATGTAGGGAGTCGAGGCTCGCCACAACGTCTGCAGCAGTTCGGCGCGCTGACCGCCGGCATTCCATTCCCGGACAATAGCTCGCTCGCAAAAATGCGTCAGGCCGTGCAGTGCAGGAAAGATCAATCGCTCGCGAATGCCCTGCTGATATGCCTCAAGCAGCTGCGGACGACGCCACCTCCTCGGCAATCCTTCGCTCAAGGGCCACAACGGAATCTGTTTTTGCCCAGGCCCGAGACAGCGATCGAAATCCAGGTTGGCCATGATGAAGTTCATCACCATGGATGGGTTATGCCCCGTTGAATCGCGATGGTTTCTTAGCACCTCGCAAAGCTCATGCACATCTTCGGCAGTCTCGAGGCTATAAAAGTCGTATGGCCTCTCGCCCAGATTCAACCCGGCCGCGCAAAGCTGTTCCCATCCCTCGCGATCGCGTACTCCGACGCGCCCCCAATCGTCGCTCTGAAACAAAACCAGCGGCCGGTCGAAGCGCAAGGTGGGATAAACCGGCGATGTCACACGCCGGAAAATTTTGGCCAATCGCTTGATCATTGGAATTTCATCGTCACCTGTACTGCAACGCATTACTTCCGCACCCAGACACTGTAATTGGCGGTGAAGTCTTCGTTCTGTCCTGCAATATCCTCCAACATATATCCAACCACATTCAGCAAAGGGACAGCCGACCACTGCCACAGAGAAGCTAGAGCCCTGGGACGGAAAAACGACAACAGGAAAACGTTGCAGGTTCGAAAAAACCCGGTAAGGCTATTGCCCTCGGGAGTAACCTCAATGCTGCTGAATTCGCGCAGCAGGTGATGCAACCCATGTGGCAGAAAACGCCAGCACTCCTGTGGGTTGTCGCGCAAAAAAATCGACGGCGCGCTCAGAAAGAGAAACCCTCCACTGCGCAGCACACGTTTGATTTCTGCAACCGCTAGCGCGGGTTCCGGCAAATACTCGAAAACCTGGGTGCAGATAACGAAATCGAACTGCTCGTCGCGAAAAGGCAGAGCCTCAGCCGCGGCGCAAACATTTACCAGTAGAGTCATGCGCAAATCAATCGCCAGGTAGAATTTTGCGCGCGCACCGAGCAGCGGGCGATAAGGTTGCAGACGGCCACCGATATCGAGCACGCGCAGATCGTTGCCGGGTAAGCGCTCAAGCCCGCTTTGGAAAATCTTCCGCCGCCGGCGCAGGATCAGCCAGTTCGGATCCCTCAGCGAGGGGTAGAGGCGGGCACGGCTCTCGTCTTGAATCTGTTGCAACGTCGAACGAAGTGGCATGATAAAAAGTTAGAGGTATCCTAAATCCCGCAGACGTTTTTCCAGCACTTTCTGTTCGGCTTCATCCAGCGCCCAGGCATCGCGGCGAACAAGTTCCTGCAGCACAAATTCCAGGAATGCCTCGATGCCTTCGAAGCGCGCGGCAAATTGCCGTTCCGCCGACGCGCACAATTCCTCCGGCAAGCTGATTTGTCGTCGAGCGTTCATTGCGCAATCGACCCCGTCCTTGCAGTTGCTCCGAAAATGCGATCGCGAATTGCTGAAACGATCATTTTGTCGTCATCGTCCAATCCCGTCAGCAGCGCCAATCCACAAAACGATGCGTAGGATGCCACGAGTGCAATTCCAATCCAGACCCACTGCCAATGCAAAGCCAGATGCGATGAACGGGCCAACAGCCTTACACCGGCGGTCACAACCAGGCTGGCAACACAAGGCACGAGCAATCGAAGATACGTGCGATTGTAGGGCCACAGATGCAACACGTCCCGCACCTGCCGGAGATTCAGATAGTTGCTCAGGACATTGCTCAAAGCGGCAGCGAGCGCCACGCCAACCATTCCCAGAGGCCGGATGAACGCCAAGGTAGCGAGGGTCATGAACGCTGCTGTAACCATCTGCACGCGGATCAGGCGGATCTGGTTGCCAGACATGAGCAGCAGATAGCCAACCGATCCCACCCCGGCATTCACCAGTTGCCCCAGAGTGCCCAGGATCAATACCAGCCAGCCTGCTTCAAATGCCGGTCCAAACAGGCGCATCAGCGGCTTGGAAAAAACGATCATCACGAATGCGAGCGGCACGGTCAATCCCAGAATCCATTTGGTCAACGTTTGAAAAAGCCGGCCCAACAATCCTTGCTGCGCTCGGGCGTGCAGATCGGCGATTATGGGGGAGAAAATCTGATTGACCGACTGCAATGCCACCACAACGAACGCCACCAGCGATGCGGTGACGGTATAGATTCCCACTTGCCGGACGTCGAGGAAAACTCCCAGCATGATCTTGTCGATCTGGTTCAGCAGAAACTCTAGAGAACTCGCGCCGAACAGCGCCGCGGAAAACCAAAACACCTCCGATTCCACGGGAGGAACAGCCGCTATTTTCAAACGCCGCGCCGCCATCGGCATTAAGCGCCAGGATGCCGCCGACAGCAGACAAACCACAATCGCGCCAGCGACCACCTGCGCCAGGATATAGCCGCGAAGTCCCAATCCGCCGGCGAGCAAAATAACGCCGAAAACAATATTCAGCGAACTGCCAATAAGACTCGTAATTACCGTACGACGGGCAATGTCTTTGTATCCGGCAAGGACTTGGCCCAGAAACGCACTCAAAGCTCCGAGCACAAGGATTATGGCGAAAAGGTGCAGATAGGGCGCCAACTCGGGTGTGTGATACACGGTCCGAGCCAGCCACGGGCCAACCAGCATCATGATCCCGGCCAGAACAATGTTTGCCGCAGTCAGCAGCGCGATGGCATAGCGAAGGAAGGCGTGGAGACGTTCGTACTGACGCGTCGCCGAATAGGCGGCCACAAAACGTACAGCCGCTTGCGGAAGTCCCAGACCGCTGAAGAGGCCGAAGAACCCGACAATTGTCATGCCCAGCGCGTAGATACCGAGGGCAGCAGCGCCGAGCATTCGTGCCACATAGATTTTGAAAAGATACCCAGAGACAGCTGTGAATAAGGTGCCGGAAAAAAATACCGCAGACTGCCGCGAGATTTGACCCATCTCGCTGCGGAAGTTGGCTTCCGGTGCGCCGCGGGGCGACGATGACGGCGTGATGACTCTCTGGGGGAGGCTCAAGAATCTACCTTGCGTGCTTTCGTGGCTGTTCCGCAACCAGACCAGTTACCTGTCGCCTGGACTCCAAATAAAATCCACGCTCTCACCAGCACGGGCGAAGCTACAACCATCGACTTAAGCCCTGAATGGTCAACGTTAACTCGGTGTAGAGTGAAGTTTCGATTCTAGCATCGCACTAATCTGGCCCAGACTGCGCATTTGCTCCATTTCTTCCGGAGACAATTGGAAACCAAATTTCTCTTCCAATGCGAGGATCAGATTAAGGTGCTGCATGGAGTCCCAGGCTGATATGGTATCGGGCGAAGAATCCGCCCCAATTTTCTGCACGGGAACGGCGAATATATCCGCTGCGAGTTGCCGCACCTGCTCGAAGATCGCGGCGTTCAAGAGCCTCCTCCATTGACAATGTTAGCCGTGACAATGTTAGGCGTGACGTTGTTAAGCCTGACGTTGTTAGGTCCGACGTTGTCAGGCCCGACAACGTTAAGCCGAATCCAGTCTGGACAAGTCACCTGCTGCTTCTGCAAGTCTAAAACCCATAGCGAACCATTACCGTTTTGCGCCTGACATTCGAAACCGTTATGGCGATAGAAATCCTTGACCAGCGAATTCTTTTTCGTAGACAGAAACCAACCGACCAGCCGTTTGCAGCCTCGAGCCTTGGCGTTTCGCGCCACGTGTGACAACAGTACTTCCTCAACCGACCTTCCGATTACCCGGCAACTTAGCAGAAAAGTGTCGATTGCACAGGTATCTTCTTCGTCACAGGTGATGGCAACGCCAACTAATCCATGGTCCCCGAACCGGTCTTTCACTCGGATGGAAAGCACCTGGCAACCGGGGTTAGCCGCCAGTTCGGCGATTTGCTGCTCGCTGTAGCGCCGAGTGGTGAGATTGAACTGATTGGTTTTCTGCGTCAGTTGGGAAATACGGGCTAAAGTTATGGGCACAAGCGGCGCAATTTCAGCCTCCTGCCGAAGATGACGGCAAAAATCCTCTTTCGACGAAAAACTGTTCTCGGCGCGGGCGCGTTCGCGCTGTTCTGCGTAGAACATGGTGCGCTGCCGGTCTTCGATCGACAGAGTCAGCCGTTCGAACGCGGGACAATCGCGTACCAGAGCGGCATATTGCATCGGATCAGCCTTCATCGACTCGTATTGCTTCGGATCTTCGGGAAGATCCAGGACCAACACTTCTGGAAGTGCGGCCCGAACCTGCTCCCGCTCGAAAGGATTGTCATCGAGAAAGGCGAGGCTATCCAGACCTATATTCAATTCTGCGGCGATCTCTCGCAGACCTTGAGGCTTGTCGTTCCAGTTGATGCGCATCGCGGCAAAGTTCGCGGGTCGCAGCAACATGCCAGGATGCTTTTCCAGCACCTCTATCGCGTCATCCGCATTGTTTTTGCTACAAATGGCGAGCAGAATACCCTTGCGCGAAAGGTCCAGCAAGGCCCGTTGTAAGAGTTGATAAGCCGCGCCGGGATACTCTATGCCGAGTTGAATGCTGTTCATTCCGTCTTCACCGATGACTCCACCCCAAAGCGTGTTATCGAGATCGACCACCAGTGCTTTGGCCGTCTTTCCACTGAGTGGAATCAGCAACCGTAACCATTCGTTGGCGAGGTGAATCAGCTGCGGCGCTGCAATCGGTAGGCCGACGGAGAGAAGCTTGCGCTCGTCCTGCCAACGCAGGCGTCCATGGCGTGCAATCAAAGCATCGTAGTCGAGAATGTAGACTCCGCGGTGTTCGCGGGCGATGCGGCGGAGCTCCCGATTCATGGTTTGTATTGCATCCGACTGCCCGATCTCCACTTGAGAATCGAGCACCCCGAATGCGGCACGGGGCGGTTGTTCGAGAGTATGCACGATAAGCGTCGCTTCGCTATGCTCACGGAACGACGCGATGAGTTGTGCCAAAGTGCTGCACACGCGTTGGGTTGCGTCGTGAATTGCGGAGGATACAAGATCGGAGGATGCAAGCCCGGAATACTCCTGCCACAAATCGCCAGCAATATCGACGGTTCGCACTGCGAGGATGACAACGTCAGGTACGAAGCGGTAAAGAGAGCTTCCCTTATCGAGAATCTCCTGCGCGTAGGCGTTGAAGTCGCCGATGTGAACCTGAAGGTCGATCCGATAGCGAAACGCCGCAGCTCGCAAAAGTGGAATGGCTGGCTCGAGCGTAAAAGAGCGAACAACCGCGATGCGAAGAGGTAACAGGTTGAGTCGATCGCGCAGCTTTTCTATCCGCGAGACTATAAACGCAGCAGATGCCGGACTGGTCTCATGCCGCCAAAGTTCGTCGATTGCAGCAGCCGCGGCGTCGACGCTCGACGACGAAATCAGGCGGTTAATTTCGCCGCGAAGATCCGAAATCTTATTTTCTGCCATCGTCTCTCAACGTTCGTAATACTCGCCGATAGTGAGCTAATAGCGTAACTGTGCCCAAGAGCGCGCTAAGCGGCCTGTTCTTTCAGTCCGAGTTTATCCGATCTGGGCAAAAGAAATAGCGGAAGCAAAGGGGCAGCGCTCGATGCGATAGTCGCGCAGATTTAGAGTTTCAAGCACGGCAATGGATTCGCCACGCCAGTCTTTAAGATTCAATTCGTCGAATCCAATGACCGCGCCCTTGGGCATGCGCGGTAGGAAATGCTTGAGAGCGGCAAGGGTGGGTTCGTAGATGTCGAAATCCAGATACAAGAGGCTGACGATAAGCTGCGGATTCTCCCGCAAATATTGCGGGATTGTCTTGGTTGCATCGCCACGAACGAGTTCGACTTTCGGGACGTGGCCAACGAACCGGTTGCTATCGAAAAGGGCAACGCATTCTTTGAGATGATCGTAGGAATCAACCGCAAGTCCGCCGGGACGCGCCTCTGCCGACTCACTCGACCGATCCCGTTCCGAAAGCTGCGGAAAACCGCTGAAAGTGTCAACACCGATAACCCGGCGCTGATGGTTCGCGGGCTCAAAGATGGCGCTGAACTGCGCCCAAGCCATCAATCCGCTGCCGTGGAGTACTCCGCATTCGACGATCGAACCCTGAATTTCGAGCACACGCTTGAAGATCTCATACCGAACCAGAAAATTCGTCAGGTCTTGCCTGGGCGTGTAAAGAGTGAAATTGCGCAGTTTGTCGAGGTTCGAAAATGGACTCTCGGCAATGCATTGCTCCATTCGGACTGCATAGCTCTGCTCCTTTTCCGAGCGGGTCGTGCTGGATTGCCTGGATTGTGTTTTCGCCGCCATCTTGAAGCTTTCCCTGACCCAACCTTTATTACTCGACCCGTTCGAGCAGTTGTTTGCGCAACAGCCGATCAACGATCGGCCAGCATGTTTCAACCGGCACGCCGATGCGGTCGGCGAGCGAAATCAAGTCTCGTTCTCCGTCGGCATAGGCGAGAATATTCATCATAATTTGCAGCCCAGTCTGCACTTCATCTTGCACCCCGCTGCCGTGTTTGCTCAAAGTCGGATACAAACCTCGCTTCCCTAACTGCGGCTCACCGAGACATGTTGTGCGGTAGGTCGCGTTGGCCTCGATCAGCGAGATACACCTCTGCAGCGCCCCGAAGGCACCAGCGAGTCCCTGCGGGGAGATCATACTCAGGTTGTCGAGCGAGGTGTGATACTCGGGATAAGTTCCATACTTCGATCGCATCAGCGACACAACCGGCAAATCAATGCCGGGACTGCAATACTGCCGCTCGTCGCTGCCGCGCTCCAGAAAACTGTAAGCAATGCAATCGGGATAGTAATGCTTGATCACGTGCCGCGTTATGGAATCGGCAAGCGTGTTGCCCTCGCGCGATTCAAGAAAGGAGTAAGCGCGATCGTCGCCGACGCAGGTAATCACGTAGCCGGCGATGGTATTGCGCTTCATAACCTCAAGATGCCGGCTGAGGTAAGTAATCGAACCAATGGTTTCGGGAATGAAAACAATTCGGTAGGTATAGCGGCGCTCTGGAAAAGAACACAACCAACGCCCGAGCGCCGCGGTCACGATCGGGCCTGAGAGTTCGTTATTGGCCATTGAGGGATGGCAGACGTAGGTCGAAAGCAGAACTTCGCGCTCTTCAATTCCGGGAAGGATCATCTCGCCGTAAGTCAACGATCCGGGGTTCAGACTGCTGTCAATGAGCACGCGGTATTTGCCCGGGCGCAGTTCGTCGCGCATGCGTTGGCTGAGACAGAAGCCCCAGCGCCGTTCGTAGTATGAAGTGACGTAGGGAATCGCATCCGGCATGGAGGGCAGGGAGTGCAGGTGCAGTTGCAGTTCTTCGAGCGTCATTTCCTCCGAAATAGGCTCGGAATAACCCACCACGTGAAGATTGTTCTCGCGGAAATCGACGATGCGCGCGCCATCTTCACCGGCAATGAAAGCGTCACGAATGTTCCACTCGTCGGGAACCGTCCAGTCGAAGACATTTGTCCCCGACGGCACTTCAAAAAGTTTTAGCGAGGGCAAGATGTCATGCAGATAGCGCAGCGTCTCGCGAACACCTTCGCCGGTAATGCTGCGACAAATCGGGAACAAGTCGCAGGCCCAGCCGTACATCTCATCGCCAATGTCCGTGTCGCTCATCGTCCGATGCATGCTAGCGGCAATCGTGGACACAAATTCTCCTCAGTTCTCGGCGCCTTCCGCGATTAGAGACACGGGATCCTCGTCCAACATCTTCCACGCCGCGTCAAAAATGTCATTTGCGGAGACAGCCATGATTCGCGATCTGCCGACATCGGCGGTGCGCAGTTTCCCATCGTCGGCAAGGCGCTTCTGCAAGCGCCCAAAATCGCCTTCCGATTTCCGGGTCAGATCGCGCACGTTGTAGACGACCGAACATTCATACCTCTCGCGGTTCGGCAAAATAATTGTGCCCGAAAATACCTTCTTATAGCGATAATCCACTCCATGCGCCGTCTCAACATAGTGAACAAACGTGCCACCACGATTCATCGAACAACCTAAGTCGACGATATGGGCGTTCAAGCGATGTAAGGCTGCGAAAACCGAATCCGGCCCAAAGCATTCCTTGACGGGGATTGCGCACAATTCTCGCGCCAGCGGTCCTCGGCAGGCAAAACTAAAGATAGGATCGGGAGAGCGGCAAACGCCAGGTAGTGTGCGGAAACGCTCGCTTACCATTCCCACCGCGCTCGGAGTGCAGAGAATGTCAAACGGCTCGCCCTTCGTAAAACTATAGCTAAAGGTGGGGATGACCAGCGTTCCCGAAGCGCCGATAGCCGCTTCGATGGCTTCGATCAAGAGATCGAGGCGTTGCTCTGCCGGCATGGGCGGAAACTGGGCGGCAACGATCGCATCGGCATGAACCAGAACCGTGCCTCCTCGGCTCATACCGATCGAAAGCAAAGCGTCAGTCACGTCACCCGGCCTGATGCCGAACTCAATCGCTCCTCCATTGCCATGCCGTGCTTGCACTCTGCCCCGCACAAGTTCGATTTTCTTGAACTGCCTATCATAAATTATCCAACTGTTGACGCTAACGCCGACCATTAGACTTTCTTCCGGCTGCTGTGTGGTTGGTATACTCGCAGTCATTGACTCAATGAAAATTCTATTAGTGCATCCCAGCGATTCCGTTGAAACAGGACCGTGGACGGAAACGAAGTGGGATCTGGTCGTCGATCTGGGTTGGTCTGGACGCACTTTTTACTCGCAACAGGCGGAGCGCTTCGGATGCAGCGTGCGCAGCATTTTCGATCTGTCCGATCATGAGCAGCATCGATGCCAGTTGCGAGAGCTTCTGAGCGTGGGATTGAATAAGGTGGTCGACTCGGAATCGTTTGACTGGTGGGACAGTTTTTGCGGATTCGTATATGAACCGATCGAGCAAGTTATGCGCGTTTCGAACTTGGCGGACGAGATCCCGGCGCAGAGCGAGATCGTTGCCACACGTCCAAACACCGCGACCAAACTCCTTTCATCTTTACTGCAACGCGATATCAGTTCTTTTTCTTCTGAGCAAAAAATCAATTTGGGGGTCGCGGCGCGACGCTGCGTGGAGAAGGTAGTCGCGCTCCAGCCCTGGCAGATGATGGAAATCGCTTTGGACAAGTGGGACACCGATTACCGTCTCCGAAGAATGCTGACGCGCTCTCATCGGCCATTGGCGACCCCGGTGGTATTGCTGCCATCCGCTTATGTAAATGTATCCCGGGCTCAGTTGGCCTATGCGCAGATGTTGCCGCATCGCCGATTCCTGCTCGTCGTCACCCGCCACAGTGGCCGCCGCGTCGAGCTTCCGGCCAATGTCGAGCTTCGCTCGCTTGCCGCTTATGCTCCGGGTCGCTCGGCTTCAACAGAAAGCGAACGCATCTGCTTGCTGCGAAAGTGGCACAGATTGTTGCAGGAACGCTTCGCGCCGAATCGCGTGCTTGATATGGCCGCGAAAATCGGTGTCTTTGACAAATTCGACAACTTCCTGAGGAACGTCCTTTGGGTTCGCGATGCCTGGCGCGAGGTGCTGACGAGAGAGCCGATAACGGCTGTTCTCTCCGCAGATGAGAACAACGCCTTTACCCGGCTGCCGGTGGCGCTCGCCAGAGCGCGCAATATAAGGACGGTGTTCTGCGATCACGGCGCGTTGAATTTCACTCTGGGAATAAGGAAGACTTCCTCTGGTACTTACCTGGCAGCCGGGACGATGGCACGCGACTACATGGTTGAATGGTGTGGTGTTCCCGCACACAAAGTTGTGGTCGGCGCACCGCAGAAAATGTGCAGATCGTTCCGTTCCGGTAGCGACGAGTGGCCCGAGAACCAACCAGGGCACGGGAACGACAAGGGGATCGACAAGAAGAAAGACTGGATCTTGTTCTTTTCCGAGCAATACGAGCTCTCTTCTGCAAGAACCCTGACTTTTTATTCTGAATTGTTACCGGAACTGTGCTTGCTCGCCCGTCAATCGAACCGCAAAGTGATTGTCAAATTGCATCCCTTCGAAAGCTACCGCATGCGACGGGCGATGATTGACAGAGTACTCTCTGCAGAAGAAAGAAACCTCGTCGAAGTGCGCCACGGTGCCATGACACCCGATCTGTTCGAGCGAGGATGGTTCAGCGTTACCGTGGAGTCAAGCGTGGCAGTGGAAAACACGATCAACGGAGTACCTTGCTTTTTATGCCGGTGGTTCGATGCGTCCTGGTACGACTATGCGTTGCAGTACGCGAAATACTCAGCCGGATATCCGATCAATTCGCCCCAGGAAATTCGCGGCATTCCGCACATTCTCGAAGAGATCAAGATCAGCGACGCAACCCGTAGATCTCTCGAAACCTGCATCAGTCCCGAGCGACTCGAGTCGGTCTTATCGGGCACGTCAGATCCCAAGCGGCTCGTCAGCGCGTAACAAGATCCCAACTGAGCGGTGTTCCCCGCTCTACGTCGCAGGCAGCGAGTTTTCCCAGGACCTCATCCAAGTGTCTCGGATGGAGTCCGTCCGCTGGACGTATCGAGCGCACGTTTTGCCTGGAAAACAACTCGCCTTTTTTTACGTCCTCGACCACAAAAAGAGAGCGGCGGAATTTGCGGCTGTTGGCTTCGCGCGTACTCGGGGCAAATTGAATTGTGCCGAGAGCTTTTTCGGCGGCGCGCACGGCTTCGACCATCGCTTTGAATTCCTGCGGCTCTAAAGAAAAAGCGCTGTCGGGGCCACCATCGGCCCGGTGCAGGCAAAGATGCTTCTCGATGATGCACGCACCCAGCGCCACCGCCGCAACCGGCACGGCGATGCCCATGGTGTGATCGGACAGCCCCACCGCGCATTGAAACCGCCGGGCCAGTTCCGGAAGCGTAAGCAGATTCGCTTCCTCCGGTGGCGCCGGATACGCGCTCGTACACTTCAGCAGAGCAATTTGCATGGCGCCTGCCTCACGTGCCGCCTCGACCGCTTCTGAGATCTCCGATTCGCTGGCCATGCCCGTGGACATTATCAGCGGCTTGCCGGTTCGAGCCATCTTCCGAATCAGGCCGGTATCGACCAGTTCAAACGACGCGACTTTGTGCGCGGGAACGCCCATCTGCTCGAGGAAATCCACGGCACTGTCATCGAAGGGGCTTGAGAATAAATGCATTCCCAGCTCTTCCGCGATTGCTTTCAGCTTCGGCTGCCACTCCCAGGGCGTGAACGCCTCCTGGTAGAGATCGTGCAGGGTGCGGCCATCCCAGAGTGTTCCGCTGGCAATCCGGAAACATTCTTTGTCGCTGTGCAGCGTGATCGTATCTGCGGTGTAGGTCTGGAGTTTCACGGCGTCGGCACCGGCATCTTTGGCGGCGCGAATAATACGCACCGCCTGGTCAAAACTTTGGTTGTGATTGGCGGAAAGTTCGGCAACGATGTAGACCGCCGACTGCGGACTGACGCGCCTTCCAGCAATCGTCAATGCGACAGTTTCAACTGGCATGAGTTCTGTTCTTGCACTCCCACGTAAAAAGTAATGCAACCTGGCCAGCGACGCTTTCGGTTCCAGCCCGCCGAAAGCCGCTCGCTTCGAAAAGGCGCACAGACGCTTGGTTCTCAGGCTTGACGAAGGCTTTGACCCGACCCACCGAACGCGCGCGACAAAGATAGTTTGTCGCGAACGAAACCAGTTCCCTCCCCCAGCCCTTGCCGCGGAAACGTGCGGCCACGTTTACCGAAAGGACAGCACTGTCGTTTTCGAGTTGGAAGCGCACCACGCCTGCTGGCACATCATCCGCGTTCTCACCAATGTAGATGACCGAGTGCGGGTCATGAAGGCGCTCGCGAAACCAGCAGCCGTGGTCTTCCCACGAAATCGGAGCTGGATGAAACGATGCCGTCCGCGCCTCCCGATCCTGTGCCCACTCGAACAGCAATTCGCAGTCACTCTCGTGCGCTGGTCGAAGCTTCAGTCCACGATCCAGCAGCGCAGCGCGCACCCGCTCACTGCCCATGCCGTCTATCAAATCGCGGGCTCTGCGGGACATCGTCTGGCGCCGTTCGGAATCATCGATCAGTCGTTGTAGTTCATTCGCAAACACGTCACGGCGGTATTCTCGGGTTGTGCCCGCGTTCACCGCACCTCCCAACTGCGACAAGCCCTCCGCGATCCGGCGCTGATTCTCAGCGACGATCAACAGTATGGACGGCAATCCCATATAGCAAAGTTCATAGGAAGTGACCCCGGCCCCCGCAATCGCCACATCCGCCCAAGCCATCAAGGCGGCCATGTCGTGAGCGCCACGCTGCATGCGCACCGAGACTGGACAGCGTTCCAAGGCTCGCTGGAGGGATTGCAGATGCGGATTGCCGCTTCCTGCCACCAAAATCACTTCCAGTTCCCTGTTCGAATGGTCCAATAATGCCAAGTTATCGAGGATTTGCTCGCTTGCGTTGTCCGAGTCGCTGCCACCGATTGTGACCAGAATCTTGCGCGCTCGATCGGGAATCGATCGCTTCCATCCGATCCACGTCAAAAATTCGTCGCGCAGCAGCGCATACGCGGGCCCCAGGAGCAGCGTGGAATCGCGCTTCAGCGAAGCATACATCTCCGGCGCCGTATACACATTTTGATTCAATACCCATCGGACGGGATAGCCGGTCGCATGCCCGTAATCATCCACTGTCAAAACCTGGATACCGGCGCTGGTCAGCTCTGTTTGTTCGTCTTCCCCAAAGCTGTAACCATCCAAGACCGCGATGGGTGGAGCGGCACGCAGAACCGTATGTACAAAAAACTTGGGAGCCGACCCCCATTCCTTCGGAAGCGTTCGCAGCAGAAATCCTTCCGCTCGGATTCGTTCTTCGATTCCAACCAGGCCTTCGGGCAATACGAACGTTGCCGAGCCGCCCGCGCGCTTCCATGCTTGAGCCAGAGCCAGGCATCGCATGACATGGCCGGTACCGACGTGTACTCCGCACTCGGCGCAGACCATCATGTGTCCCGGTTTTTTCAATCCGAATTCTCCACCATCGTCTGCGAGTGATGTTTGTTCCGGAACTCTTATGCGCCCCAACTCTATTAATGCGTGAATTCTAGGCGCGGACTCTGAAGACGGGATGAATCATCTCGCCCTGGAGGTGCGCTTCAGGATGCGGGTCGCTCCACCAGTTTGCGACTGTCTTGCAAACCTCGGCGTAGATGCTGAGCGTTTGCTCAATCGAAATCGGATCGTGAGACGCGGTCAGATTGTGCGTGGCCAACAACAGCGCTCCACGCTTTACGCATTCCTGCGCGAACAGGCTGCGCAACAGAAAACTGTCTTTGCCGTCGGCATCGAGAAACTTGATCAACGACCAGAACGGATAACCAACGCACTTCATGCGATTCTGCAAACCAGCTTCTTCCGCCAGTGCGTTCAATCCCTCCTGTAGAACGCGCCCATTCGCCTCCATGCGGGCATAGGCGTCTGTGGTCTCCAGCACATCGAGCACCTTCATGGCCGCCGCCATCGACGCCACTTCGCCGCCAAAGGTAAAGCTGAAGAAGATCTCTTCGAAGACCTTCATGACATCGTCGCGCCCGACAATGCAAGAAATCGGAAATCCATTCGCCATCGCTTTGCCAAAACAAGCGAGGTCCGGCGTGACGCCAAACTTTTTCTGTGCTCCGCCGAGGCCGAAGTGAAAGCCGCTGCAGATCTCATCGAAGATGAGCAATGCGCCGTGGCGATCCGCCAACTCCTTCACGCCTTCGAGAAAGCCCGCTGCCGGGGGCCAGAAGTTCACCGGTTCCATAATGACAGCGGCGAATTCGCCCCGATGTTCGTCGAGTATTTTTTCGAGCGACGCGAGATCGTTGTACACAAACGGATGCGTCAACGCCCGCACCGCTTTCGGAACACCCGCATTTCGCGTTGTGCTGCCGATATACCAGTCCTGCCATCCGTGGTAACCGCAGCAGGCAATGCGTTCGCGGCCCGTTAAGGCGCGGGCCGCTCGAACCGCACCTGAAGTCGCATCCGATCCGTTCTTGCCAAAGCGTACTTTTTCAGCGCACGGGATCAGCCGTGTCAGGCGTTCGGCCAGTTCCACCTCCAGCGGATGCGGCAAAGAAAAACTGTGCCCTTGCGCCAATTGCGCCGCTACGGCCGCATTCACTTCGTCGTGCGCGTAGCCGAGAATGTTCGGCAATAATCCCTGGATGTAGTCGATGTACTCATTTCCATCCACATCCCACACGCGGCAGCCTTTGCCCTTCTCCAAGAACATCGGCGCAACGCCGCGCACGTGCTGGTCGGCCCCTTTGCTGAAGGTCTGCGAAGCGCCCGGAATCACCTTTGCGGCTCGCTCTAACCAGGCTTTCGATTTCTCAATTGGCCTCAACGGCGCCGCTGACGCGGACGCTTCCTCGAACAGGCTCTTGTAGTAGCCGCGATTGGAAATAATTTCCGAGTTCATCGTTTCCAGCCCCGGAGTCTTCTCGATCAATTCCAAAACATCTTTCATGCTGAAACTCTCCTTATCACGCAAAGCTTTGTACACCGCCCGGACGAACTCCAGGTCTGCGGGTTCGTCCACCGTCCAGCGATAACGCCGGTTTAGAGTCAAATCGTTTTCCACGTTGGCCGTGCGAAACTTTTCCGAACGCAAGTAAGGAGTCACGTGCTCGCGCTCGGAACTCTTGAACACCTCGTGCCACGCCCGCTCCAGCGCCGAAAAGGAAAATACCTCCGTATCCAGCCCGTCGGGGTAGGTCGTCCGCATGGCGTTCGACGCATAATCAAGTCCGCCACGCTGAAAGCGGCACACCACACGATCGACCACTTCCGGATCGATCAGGGGACAATCGGCGGTGATGCGCACCACTTGCGCCGATTTTTCGGCGCGCGCTGCCGCGTAGAAACGATCAAGCACATCGTTCTCACTGCCGCGATAACAGGGAACATCATTCTCCCGGCACATCTTCTCAATGGCATCGTCGCCCGGAGCGGTGGAAGTGGCTACCACCACGCGATCAACCAGAGTTGCTCGTTGCACGCGTTGAATCACGTGCCACAACATCGGATGTCCCTCGATTTCGGCCAGGCTTTTGCCTGGCAGCCGACTCGACCCCATGCGAGCCTGGATGATGGCAACCACCGGTCCCGCGCGCCGTTCGCCCTTCCACTTCGGCACCTGCGCTGCTCCCTGTTGCGATGACTTCTTCGCCGCTTCGACTACCGAGATCACGTCTCGCGCCTGCTCCAGATCCACCAAAGGTTTCGTGCCATTCGTTGTGCATTCCAGAAAGTGGGACATCTCGGCGACATACATATCGTTCACTTCAAATGCGTAGGGAATGCTCTTCCAGCCGGGATCGGCAGCCAAAAAAACTCGCACTTCCTGTGAGCTAAAATCCCAAAGCGCGGTGCCGTTCTCAGCAACGACTTTGCAGGTTCGCGTGTAAGTCCTCTGCACAAAATCCAAATGCAGTTCCGCGCGCCGCCGCTCAGGGAATTTCAGGTAGAACCACGCCGAATCCTCGACGTTCACATCCAGACTGCTCAACTGTTCGGCGCGGCAAGTCACTTCGATGGGCCGCCCCAAGAGCCAAAGGATGTAATCCAGTTCATGCGAACCGTCGAGGATGATTCCGCCGCCCAGTTCGTTCCGCGCAGTGTAGCTTTCGCGATAGTTTTGCCACGGCCGCCAGTCGGGAAGGTATTGCCCGGCTTCCGCCTTAATCCAGAGAACGCGCCCGATCCTCTCCGAATCGATCAGCTCTTTCAGAATTCGCAGGCCGGGATGGAAACGCATGTTGTAGCCAACCTGCACGATTCGGTCGTGCCTCCGCGCCTCGGCAATTAGCTCTTCGATTCCACAGGACCGATGGGACAGCGGCTTTTCAACAAAAACATGGGCGCGAGCTTCAAGCGCTGCCAGCGCCTGTTCGACGTGATATACCGGCGGAGTGCAGATCAGCACGACGTCCGGCTCGAACTTCCCCAGCGCCTCGCTGTAGTCGTTGAAAATTTCCCCGCCCACCTCCACGCGGCAGTGCTGCAGAGAATCGGAACTGGTGTCGCAAAAGCCTAACTGCCGCAGTCCCAGCGTCTGGAGATTCTTGGCGTGCCGGCGTCCAATCGAGCCGCAACCGACTACCAGAGCCCGATATCCCGCGTAGCCGGAAATGCTGGACATGAGATTATTTTGCCTGCCTGCTCTCCAGCAAACGTAGGCGTTTTCCTTTCGTTTCGTAGTGGCCAAGAACCTTCCGCACGGCATGGATCACGTCGTCGACATCTTGGGGCGTCATGGCATGAAACATCGGCAGGCTGATCAGCCGCTTATAAGCATCCTCGGATACGGGATAACTTTCGCTCGACTGGAAAAGCTCGCGGTAGTAGGGGTGCTGATGCACCGGGATGTAATGAACATTTACTCCGATATTTTCTGCTCGCAGCGCGCGAAAGATATCGGCCCGCTCCGCGTTAAGCAACTCAAGCCTTAGCCGTATCGGATACAAGTGCCATGCCGCTTCCACGTCGTCGCGGACAGTCGGAGTCAAAATCGGCAAATCCCGCAACTCCTCGGTATATTGCTCTGCAATTTCGCGCCGCCGCGCGAGATTGGGCGCGAGTTTTTCCAACTGCGACAGTCCCAGCGCGCAGGCAATATCCGTCAGCCTGTAGTTATAACCGAGCAGTACCATCTCATAAAACCACTGGCCGGATTCCTGCCGCTCTCGCGCTTCGCTGCTGATGCCGTGATTGCGAAAACGGCGCATCGTCTCGGCCAGGCGCGCATTGTTGGTCGCAACCATGCCGCCCTCGCCAGTCGTCAGATGCTTTACTGGATGAAAGCTGAACACGGTCATATCCGCAATTCCACCGACACGCTGTCCGCTGTATTTCGCGCCCAGCGCGTGGCAGGCATCTTCGATCAGCAGTGCGCCGCGGCTTGCTGTCAATTCCGCCAGTTCATCGAGCGAAGCGGGGTGTCCCGCGTAGTCAACCGCAATGATCGCCTTGGTGCGACTCGATAGCTTCGCGGAAACTTTTGCCGGGTCAAGGTTCAAGGTGTCAGGCGAGACGTCGGCGAACACAGGCGTCGCGCCCTGATATAAAACACAGTTGGCGGTCGCGCAGAAGGTGAGAGGAGCAGTGATCGCCTCATCGCCTGGGCCCAGTCCGGCGGCAAAGGCTGCGCCATGCAATGCGGCGGTGCCGGAACTGAAACTGACGGCGTAGCGCGCGCCGACGAACTCTGCAAAGCACTCTTCGAACTCGCCGACCTTCGGACCGGTGGTCAACCAATCCGACTTCAGAACCTCAACTACCGCCTGGATATCCGCATCGTCGAGGCTTGGCCGGCCGTAAGGCAACAAAGTTTTGCGGACAGGCGCGCCACCATCGATCGCGAGTGTTTCCAGTTTTGCGGATAAGGCGGTCATGCTAGGCAGAGACCGGAAGCGCCTCGGCTGCGCTGGTTTCCGGCATCACCAGCTCTTCCAGTTCGCGCCGCGTCAGCCAGCGTTTGTTGGTGTCGCTCGAATATCGGAATCCCTGCGGCAGAGGTCTGGCGTCCACCCAGTTTTCCGATTTCCACCACGGATGTGAGGGCTGAATCACGAACATATCGTCGGTCTCCAGCGCGTGCCGCGACTCGTCGTCCGATACGAGCACCTCGTGCAACTTTTCTCCCGGACGAATCCCGATATATTCGATCTGGCATCCCGGCGCAACGGTTTCCGCCAGATCCGCCAATCGCATGCTGGGAATTTTGGGAACAAAAATCTCGCCGCCGTGCATCTGCTCGAGGCAGCGAATCACAAATTTCACGCCCTGTTCCAGCGTCAGCCAAAAACGCGTCATTCGCGGATCGGTAATGGTGATCTTTCCGCGGCGTCGCTGCTCCAGAAAAATCGGAATCACGCTCCCCCGGCTGCCCACCACGTTACCGTAGCGCGCGCAGCTGAACCGGGTATTTTGCGCGCCCGCATAGGCATTCGCCTGCACAAAGACTTTTTCCGCGCACAGCTTGGTGGCGCCGTACAAATTAATTGGATTCACTGCCTTGTCGGTGCTGAGCGCCAGAATGCGGCGCACACCCTGATCGATGGCCGCGTCAATCACGTTGCGGCCGCCCATAATATTGGTCTGGATCGCTTCGAAGGGATTGTATTCGCAGGCCGGAACCTGTTTGAGCGCAGCCGCATGCACGACTACGGTCACTCCCGAAAGCGCTCGCTTCAAGCGCTCCACGTCGCGCACATCGCCGATAAAATAGCGCAGGCTGGGGTGGTCGAGCCCCGTGGTTCTCATCTCATGCTGCTTCAACTCGTCACGGCTGAAAATCACCAGCCGCGGTGGCCGATAGTCGCGCAGCATGATCTCCACAAACTTCTTCCCGAATGATCCGGTTCCGCCCGTTACCAGTATCGATTCCTGCGACCAATTCACCATTCTCTTTCCCTATCCCTCGCAAGATTTTTCTCGCCAACTTACACACCGCGACCGGCCCACAGCCCGTTGGCAGACGACTGCGGAATCAAAACAATCTTCTTTTTCGGGTAAGGTCTAATGCTGGCTAGTATAGCCCGACGAAGATGCCGTCGAACGGCGAAGAGGTTAATGCGTAAGGTGCACTCATGCACCAACCACTTCCATCCTGGCGCCGCCCAGCCGGCTGCGGAGAGTTCGATAAAAACCGGCGATATACGCCTCAAACTCGGGCAAATTCATATCCGCGGTCACGTGAACGCGAGGGATCGCGAAGCGATCGATCTTGGCGCCAAGCCCGCCGCCGGTGTTCGTAAGCGCGCAACAATAGCCGGCTCGCTCCGCCAAACGCAGATCCCTCTGCGTAACCGTAGCCGCATTGCCAAAGGGATACGCAAAAGCCCACATAGTTTGCCCGAACGCTTTTTCAAGAACCGCACGGCTCTCGGATATCTCGCGCCAGGCCAACTCCTCCGCCGCGCGCGACAAAATCGGATGCGAGAGCGAATGCGCGCCAAGGCTCATTCCCGCAGCAGCGAGTTGCCGCAGTCCGGCTCGATTCAGCGTAAGAAATCTGGCGGCTAGAGTTGGTTCTTGAATGAAGCGCTCCCTCCAATTCTCGGGAAGCCGAAGTTGGCCTGCTATCCGATCAAGAAATCCAAGCCTCGCTTCCTTATCGAACTGCGAAAACCGCTCCACCAGACTCCACCAACAGCGGTGCTTCTCGTGCGGCGTGATTGAGCCGATGCTGACGCCTGCTTCAGGGATGGCAAGAGCAATGGGTGCGTTCGCTTCCAACAACATCAGGTAGAGCTCCTCGTACCAGAGCATCGAAGACGTCTCGTCAGCGGATGCGCCGGTCGCAAAGAACAGGCAAGACACTCCAAACTCCACGAGTATTGGAACCATCTCCGTCAGCGTATTGCGCAGCGCGTCATCACAGGTGAGCAGAATCGAACGCGGTGGTAGCAAACCATCTCTGCGCAACCAACACAGGAAATCGTCAGGCGAGATTACCTGATAGTGCTGCTTCAGAAGCCGCAACTGCCTGCGCAGCGAGTCGCCATGCACCAGGTTGCCATCCAGAGCAGCGTTTCTCACTTTATATCCAGACGGGAACACGCCGTGGTAGGTCACGACGGCCGGCCCGGCGCCAGCGGCGTAGCGAAGATACCCGCTCCGGGCCAGCGCAGGAAAGACGATGTGCTTCAGAGCCGGTGTGACGAATCTCATAGGCTACTGACCGAGTCTGCACCTATATAAGCTGAATCGCCGTCGAAGAGCTGAAAGCTCACAGGAAAAGCCTGGCCTAACAGCTCCTCTGGATCGTAAAGCGCGATTGGCTCTTCATACTGGCGCCAGTATCCGTTCCATTTCAGCGCGTCGCTCAGCATTGGCGCCGTCGCGAGCACGCGAATGCGAGCCGCGCTGGCGTCCGACATCGCCACCCTCGTGACCATCGCATAAGCAGATTTCCAGTCGCTCGCATCGCCCGAATCCAGCGCAATGTCGAGTAGCCTTGCTTCCCAATCGGCTCTTCCAATGATGAAATAACCGGCAAGTTGGCCTTGCCGGGTCAGCAAGAATCCTCGCATCCTGGCGTGAGGACATTTCAGCAGGTAATTCAAGTCGGCAACCGATCGCTGACAACGCGTCCAGGGAAGCCTCGTGCCACTCAATATCGGCAGCAGCGAATCGTCAAATTGATCGACAGGAGCGAAATCCCAGCCAGAGCCCGCAATCCTCCTATTGCGCGCCGGATGCGTCAATCCGTGCAACAGTCGGAGAGCGGATCGCCGCGTGCGCGGGTGTGAGCGGAACTCCTGCCACGGGTGCAGCCACGCGGCATAAGTCACCGCTTCCGCAACCCGCCGGAACCCAATGCGGGGCAGGATCTGCCTGGTAACGTCGGCACCACCGATAACAAAGCAGGTCGGGGCCATCGTCATGAGCTTGCGAAATATGGTGACCCCCATTAAAGGGGTTGTCGGATCCGCACCCCAATCCGTGATCGTCAGGCTGCTAACGATCCCTCCGTTGGGCAACTGCACCGATACCGGGCAGACCCCGGCGTGAGCGACAATTTTTCTATCCTTCTTCAGCAGATAACTTCGTCCGCCCTGCCAACCATCCCTGGCGTCAAGATACTTCCACGCCAGAAACTTCGGATCGAAGTGAAAATCGGAGGGCTCAAATTTGTACACGCGGACGAGGAACTTCGACAGCTCCGGAAGGTCGCGTTGTTCTGTGGCTCTGAATGTTCCAATCGTTTCCTTGCAAGATTGATGCAATTGCCCTTCCGGTATCGCCCAGGCCATGTTCGCAAATGATGTCCGCGAATCATCCCTGGAGAAATTATCTGATCTCTACCGTGGATTCCGACAATATCCTGCTCTACCCACGAAAGTTTCGGCGCCGCCCGTAGTATAGCGTGTGCCTGCCATTGATCCCGCCCTGGCGCCACGAAGCAGGAACATCATCAGACACCTGTAATTTTGGCAGCTTCCTGCTCCGACGATGCTAAAATCAGGCAAATTTCCGACAACACCTTGCTTCATTTTGCCTGGCTTGCCGTGAGGGGCTTTGGCGGGTGCGGAGACTTGTTTATGGGTGCGATTCTTTCCAAGTCGCACGGATGATGGCTAAGGAGTCACGATGTCATTGGGACCGCTGCTTCCACGCAACGTTGGCGGAACGCGCGAATTGCAACCGAACGAGGCAGCGGAACTGCTCCGCCCGATCTCCGCGCTTTATAACGTGTTGCCGGCGCAGGAATCCACCCTGCGCGAATACTTGCGCGTGCTGATTAAGCGCAAGTGGATGGTGGCTGCGGTCATCGGCGGAATCTTCATGGCCGTGGCAGTTGCCAGCCTGCGCCAGACTCCCATCTACGAAGCCGTTGGCCAGATCGTAGTCAACAAATTAGATCCCAACCTGATCACCTTCAAGGACTCGACACCGGTTATCGATTACTACGATCAGAGCGATCTCGATACCGAGGTCCGCATTCTGCAAAGCGATCTGATGGCGTTGCAGGTTATCCGGCAATTAAATCTGGATAAGCGTCCTGAGTTTGGCGGGCACTCCGACCAAAAACAGGCCAATCTTGTCGCCGATCCGCTGCAGACCGATTCCAACCGTACCTCGGCCCTGCTGGGAGCGTTTCGCAGAAATCTTCGCGTCACGCTGATTCCCAACACGCGGATCATCGAGATTCACTACACCAGCACCGACCCCCAGCTCGCGGCCGCCACCGTGAATGCTCTGGCAGCCACCTACGTCGAGCAGAACTTCAAGACCAAGTTCGAATCCACCATGCAGGCCTCCGACTGGCTTTCGAAACAGCTCGTCGACTTGCAGATGAAAGTGGAAACCTCCCAGGAAAAGCTGGTTCGCTACCAGAAGGAGCACGAAATTCTGGGGATGGACGAGAAGCAAAACATCATCACCGAAAAGCTCGATGAACTTAACAAGGAAATGACGGCTGCCGAATCGGACCGTATGGAAAAGGAAGCCGTCTATCGCCAGACGCAATCCAGCGATCCGGAGGCGGTGGCGGCTGCGATCATTGGTGACACCCCAAGCGTTGAAGCCGGCGGCGGCTCCGGGCTTTTGTCCAAGCTGCGCGAAGAACAGGCCAACCTTAAGATTCAGATTGCCGACCTCAGCACTGAGCTTGGTCCGTCGTATCCAAAAGTTGCGCAGCTCAACAGCCAGCTGAAAGAAGTCGACCGCCAGCTCCAGTCGGAAATTAACAAAGGCGTCGACCACCTCAGGCAACAATACATGACTGCCTTGCAGCGGGAGACTATGTTGCGCGGCTCCTTTGACAAACAGAAACAGGAAGCCAATAAGCTGAACGAAAGCGCAATTGAATACAGCATCCTGAAACGCGATCTGGATACCAACCGCACACTCTATGAGGGATTGCTGGAAAAGCTGAAGGAGGCAGGTGTCACTGCGGGTTTGCGTTCCAATAACTTTCGCATCATCAATCCGGCACGCGTTCCCACCTCGCCCAGCGAACCGAACATCCCGCGCAATCTCTCGTTCGCGGCGCTGCTGGGCATCATCTCCGGAGTCGGCTTGGCTTTTATCCTCGAGAATATGGACAACACCGTCCGCACTCCCGAGCAGGCAACGGCGCTGTCAGCTTTACCATCGCTGGGCATGATCCCGCTTGGCTCCAAGTCCGGCAATCGCGGTCCAACTGGCGCGCGTCTGGCCTTGACTGCCTCGAAAGAAGTCGTGGAAACGGTAACCCAGGTTCGCCCCCAGTCGCAGATGGCGGAATCCTATCGCGCGCTGCGTACTTCTCTTCTCCTGTCGAATCTGGGCGCGCCTCCCAAAGTCATCATGGTTACCAGCGCCCGTCCGCAGGAGGGCAAGACCACCACCAGCATCAATACCGCAATTGTGCTGGCCCAAAAGGGAGTCCGGGTTCTGTTGATGGATGCGGACCTGCGCCGGCCCAGTATTCACAAAACTTTGGGTATGGGCCCACGCAGCGGCCTGAGCAACATGCTCACGGGGAGCGCCACCATACAACAGACGATTACCCCGTCTCCCATCCTGGCCAATCTTTTCATCATGCCCGCCGGCACGCCGCCGCCCAACCCAGCCGAATTGCTCGCCTCCTCGAATATGCGGGATCTCATCGCCGAATTGCGCGAAATGTACGACCACATCGTGATTGACACTCCGCCAACGCTTTCTGTCACCGACGCGGTCGTGCTTTCACCACGGGCCGATGCCAGCATTCTGGTAATTCGTTCCGGGCAGACGACTAAACAGGCTTTGCGCCGCTCCCGCGACATATTGATGCAGGTGAATGCTCACGTCGCCGGAGTGCTTCTGAACGCTGTCGATCTAACCTCGCCCGATTATTACTATTACTATGAGTATCAGGGGAAATACGGGCAGTACTATCACGAGGAAGATGCTGATACCAATAACGATGCGGAGCCGAAAGCGGTCTAGGGCCGCATGCGATGCCGCGCTAGCGATGGGGAGCCTGTTCGAAGATAGGAATGAATTACAACGCAATAGGAACCAGAAGTAAGCAATCAATAGTAAGTGATGAATAGTATTTAGTAACTTGTAACCGGTTCTAACCGGACTATGTTGATTCCTCTTTCAAAACGGCAACGCTTGCAGTTTGCAGCCGGAGTCGCCTTTCTTGCTTGCGTCTATTTGTTTTTGACCGGCAAAGAATTCGTCGCCAGTGTCTATGCCTCACATGCGGACTTACTCAGGCTCGATCGCGCCGTCCGACTCTCGCCGGGAAATGCAGACTATCGCCATCGCCTGGGGCGTTACTATGCGTTTGTTGCGGGCGATCCTCAGTCCGCTGTCGGCAGTCTTCGGGCAGCCGTCGCGCTCAACCCGTACGATGCCGGCTACTGGTTTGACCTGGCCTCTGCCTATCAGGTAACCGGAGATAGCACCGGTGAGCGCACTGCGCTGGAGCATGCCGTGCAGGCGGAACCCACGGCTCCGGACGTAGCCTGGGAGGCTGGTAACTTTTTTCTAATCGATGGCGATACGGACCACGCCCTGCGTGAATTCCGCGTCGTCATTGAGAACGACGTTTCTCTCGTCGATCCCGCACTGCGGGCATGTTGGCGGGTGCGTCCCGACACTGACGCAATGCTGCGCGACGTGGTGCCTGCTCGCACAGATTCGTTGATCGCCTTCCTTCATTTGCTGATGAGCAAGCAGGAAACCGAGGGCACAATCAAAACCTGGGAGCGGCTCGCCCAGTTGCACCAGAAATTCGCTGACCGCGATCTCTACGAGTACGTCCACTATTTGATCTCCGCCCATCGTCCCGACGCCGCCATGTCTGCATGGGAGCAATCCGCCGATGTTCTCGGGCACTCCGCCTATCTGCCCACCGACGACAACCTGGTGGTTAACGGCGATTTCAGCCTTGACATCTTGAACGGAGGTTTCGACTGGACCTACGTCAATGTCATGGGAGTGCGGCCCGTGCTCGATCCCAGCGACTTCCACCAAGGTCATCGATCTCTTTTTCTGACTTTCGAGGGTCCGGGAATTAGCGACGCCGGAATTTCGCAGATCATTCCCGTGCACGGCGGCGCCAGCTACGAGTTCTCCGCCTACTACAAATCGGCGGACTTTGAGGGCGCCGGAGGCCCCGAGATAGTTTTGCGCGACGCATATACCGGCGCACCAATCTATACCAGCGACACGCTTAAAGACGCCGATTTCTGGAAGGAAGTTCATTCCCAAGTTACCGTCCCGAATTCCACCACGCTGCTCACGCTGTCCATTGAGCGATTCCCCGCCGGTTCGCCGATTCGCGGCAAGCTTTGGCTCGACGATTTCGAACTCTCTCCCGATAGCGACTCCGACGATTCACAAAATATTTCCGCGAATATCAAGGACAAACCGTGAGTTCCGCCCTGGCAACGCAGCCCGAACCCGCACCCGCACCGAAAGTGGTGCAGCAGCCGCGTCTCACCAACACCGCGCTACTATGTGGCACCTGCGCCATACTGCTGCTCGCACCTCTGGCCTTTGGCGCGGTTGAACCCTGGTCCATTTTCGCTCTGGAAGTGTGTGCCACTCTACTCCTGGCGGCTTGGGCCGCTCGCCAATGGACGAACGGAGAACTCATAATCTCCGACCACCCGCTCTACCGCCCCATGGCGGCATTTTTTCTTCTCGTGCTGGTGCAGGGTCTGGTTGGAGTAACCGCTTATCGTCACGTTACCTACGCTCAATTATTGCTGTATGCGGCTTACGGAATGCTAGCCTTCGTCGTCACTCAGACGCTGCGCCGCTCCTCTCAGTTTGAACTCATAGCCATGATATTTACCGGCTACGGAGCGCTGGTCGCTGCCTTTGCGGTTGTGCAGGGTTTGTCGCCAAACGGGAAACTCTATTGGATCTTTAACTCGGAGCAGGGCGGCTCGATCTATGGACCCTACGTCAATCACAATCACTACGCCGGCCTGATGGAGATGCTCTTGCCATTCCCGCTGGTTCTCGCCGCCACGCATTTCTCGAGCGGCAACCGCAAGATTGCGGTAGCGGGAATTGCCGCACTGATGGCGGGAAGTGTTTTTCTCTCCGGATCGCGCGGAGGCATGGGGGCGTTCGTCGCGCAGATGCTGCTGCTGGGCGTGCTCCTGATTCGCAAGCAGAAAGACAGCTGGAAACAACCTTTGCTGCTGGGCGCGTTTCTCGCCGTCGTAATCCTTTTTCTCGTGTGGATCGGCGGCAACGAGGTTACCCAGCGCCTGATGAGCATTCACTCGGAAGCACGCGAAGAGATCAGCGGCGGCGTTCGCCTCACCATCGATCGCGATGGCCTGCGCATGTTTCTGAAGCGGCCATTTCTGGGCTGGGGTCTCGGCACATTTCCCATCGTCTATCCGGGATTTCGCAGCTTCTACACGAACTTCTTCGTCAATCAGGCGCACAACGATTATCTGCAACTGCTCGTCGAGACTGGTGTGGCCGGATTCGGGATCGCGGTCTGGTTCCTGGTATTGGTCTTCCGCAATGCCGCAAGCAAGCTTAAGAATTGGACCGAGACCGCCAGCGGCGCACTGACCGCGGCTGCTTTGCTCGGCTGCGTCGGGATTCTCGTGCACAGTTTTCTTGATTTCAATCTGCAAATCCCGGCCAATGCCGCCCTGTTTTACGTTCTCTGCGCAATAGCCGCCGCCGCGCCGCTGCAGGAATCGCAGCGCCGCCGCGTCCTTCGCCGTCACAGTTTGACTATGCAACCGGGCACCGAGACCCCACCGTCCTGACCGGGGCCATCCGTTCTTCGTGGCTCTTTACCGTTTGGCCGTAAAGAGGTATCTAGTTCCTACAGAGATTACGAAGGTAATCTGAGCTTCTTTTGCGCTATTTTCCGTGATATAACGCCGTTAGCTGCTCATCACATTTGGGCTGGGACGTTCGTAAGCTTTCCCGCTTTCGTGGAAGCGCAGCGCAGGTTAGAGGAGGAGTTGTGACAACCGAAGCACGTACTGGGAAAAGATTTCCGCTGCATTTGCCGATCAAGATTCATAGGGAAGATACCGCAGCCGACACCAGCGGCACGACCGGCAATTTGAGCGCTGCCGGCGTTTACATTCGCTCAGATGCTGCACTGGAGGTCGGCTCACCCGTAGAGTTTGAAATCACCCTTCCGCCTGAAGTAACGGGCGGCAAAGACAACGTTGTGATTCAGTGCCGCGGCCGCGTAGTACGGACCGATGAACCTAATGGCAGCGCCGGATCCGGCGAAAACCGGGGCGTCGCGTGCGTCATCGATTCTTACGAATTCGTTCGCAACAGTTAACCGGGAGCGATTCATGCTGAAGCTAATTTTGGCCGACAATCAGGCGATTTTCCGCGCTGGCATTGCCAAGGTGCTCGCCGTAGAAGACGAAATGCGCATCGTGGCCCAGGCGCAAACTGCCGAGCAGATGTTCATGGCGCTGGATAAATTCCGCGCCGCCGTGCTCATCATCGCCGGAGGTTTTCACTCCGACTTCAACTCCGTTCTCACCGCCGCTGGCAAGAGCAAAACGCGCGTGGTCGTCCTCGCCGATACCGGCGAGAGCGCGCAACGCTACATGGCCGCAGGCGCGCATGGCGTGGTCTATCGCAACGTCACCAGCCCCGCGCTCGTGGATTGTGTGCGCAAGATCGCGCGCGGCGAAAGCTGGGTACAGGATATGGCGGTGCCGAGCGAGCTTACCGAAAACGATATGGTCGGATTGCGCGTCCGCGACCGGTTAACGGCCAAGGAACTGCGCATCGTGGCCCTGATCGTGCAGGGATACAAAAACAAGGAAATCGCCACGCAGTTGGGCACGACTGAGCAGGTAATCAAGAATTATCTGCGCAACGTCTACGACAAAATCGGCGTGTCGGACCGGCTCGAGCTGGCGCTCTTCACCATTCACCACCGCATCCTCAACGAAGCCGCAGCCGCGACCGCCGCCGCAGCCGTGCCCCAAGCCGCGCAACCGGCGGGTATCAGCAACTAGCCTTCGCGGATTTGATCGGAGTCGAGAGGAACAACAAAGGCCGCCAATTCGGCGGCCTTTAAGATTTCTTGGACCTCGAATCCAGCGACTCTCCTTTCCTGTCATCCTGAGCGAAGCATAAGTTTCACGAAGTGAAACTTATGCGCAGTCGAAGGACCCCATACCCGTCCGCGCTCGTCACCACCCCTGCGAGGGATTCTCTCCATACATCCTGAAGGCGAATTCCCCACGTGTCTCTCCATTCTCCGTGGTAAAAAGAAGGCTTTCTCGCAGCTCGCGACCCGAAGCTCGCAGCCTCCTAAATCTTCTCTCCGACGCTTTTCGCTTGCGTAAACAAATACAGGTAATCCGGCCCTCCCGACTTCGAATCTGTCCCCGACATGTTGAAGCCGCCAAACGGATGCGCACCGACCATCGCTCCTGTGCACTTGCGGTTCAGGTAAAGATTGCCGACGTGGAACTCTTGCACCGCACGATCCAGCTTTTCGCGCGAGCTGGAATAAACCGCGCCCGTCAACCCAAATTCGGTGTCATTGGCGATCTGGAGCGCATGGTCAAAATTGCGCGATTTGATCACCACCAGCACCGGACCGAAAATTTCTTCCTGCTCGAGCGTCGACTTTGCCGGGATGTCAGCAATGACCGTCGGCTGAATGAAATAACCTTCGCCGGCTTTCGTATCGCGTGCGCCTCCGGTAATCAAGCGTCCATCTTTTTTGCCAATCTCGATGTAGCGCAAAATGTCGTTCATCGATCCTTCATTAATCACCGCCGCCATATTCGGATTCATCGTCGGATCACCAATGGTGATGCGTTCGACGCGGCCTTTCAGCTTCTCCAGGAACTTGTCGTAGATGCGCTCATCGACAATCGCCCGCGAGCACGCCGAGCACTTCTGACCCTGGAAGCCGAAAGCGGACTGCGCGACACCCTCGACAGCGGAATCGATATCGGCGTCGGCATCGACAATGATCGCGTCTTTGCCGCCCATTTCGAGCACCGTACGCTTGATCCAGAACTGGCCTGGCTGCTGCTCGGCCGCGCTCTTATTGATGTGCAACCCAATCTCGCGCGAGCCGGTAAACGCAATGTAGCGAACCTTCGGATGCGCAACCAGCGCATCGCCAAAGCTCGCGCCGCCTCCCGGACAGAAGTTCACCACGCCCTCGGGCATGCCGCATTCTTCGAGCAGTTCGACAAACTTAGCCGCGATCGTCGGCGAATCGCTCGAAGGTTTCAAAACCACCGTATTGCCGCTGACGATCGAAGCCAGCGTCATTCCCGCCATGATGGCGCAGGCAAAGTTCCACGGCGGAATCACCGCGCCGACACCGAGCGGAATATAAGTCAGTGTGTCGCGTTCGCCGGGAAGTTGCACCGGCGTTTCCGCCTTCGCAAAACGCAGCGCCTCACGCGCATAGAACTCGCAGAAGTCGATGGTTTCGGAAATATCGGCATCGGCCTCAAGCCAGTTCTTGGAAACTTCAAACACCAGCCACACCATGTATTCGAGCTTGCGCTCGCGCATCGTGTCGGCAACGCGAAACAGCAGCGACGCGCGCTCTTCCACCGAAGTGCGGCTCCAGTGAGTGAAGGCTTCGAGCGCCGCCTTTACCGCGGGTTCCACATGGTCTTTGCTGGCTTTCTGGTGAACGCCCACGACCTCCGAAGGCTTCGCAGGATTGATAGACCGAATCTTGTCGGAGGTCTTGAAGCGCGTGCCTCCGATGATCAGGTCATATTCGCGGCCGAGTTGACCGCGCACTTTCTCGATGGCGGAGCGCATTTTGCGCACGTTCTCTTCTTTGGTGAAATCGACAAACGACTCATTCTTGAACGGACCGTGATGAAGACGGATTTGTACACGGGGTGGGGCTTCCATAGTTGCCATAGGAGATCCTTTCCGGGACAGGCTATTAGATGTTGGCGCAGATGATCGTGACCCTTTATTTTACACCGGCTAGAGTGGATCGGAGTGTGCTGAAACAGATCCTGAGCGTAATCGCGACGTTTCGCCAATTGTTGATTCATCGTCGCGACCATCCCTCGTATCGCTTCCAACCGCTGTCGACGCCGTTTACAACTATTGAGGGGTTCCTGCTTTCGCGGAAATTCTCGGACGTGCAAAGCCCTCCCCAAAGACTGTCACGTTGGCAATGCAAGTTCTCCTGTATGCTTGTTGCTCCTGAGTTCCGCCCCGGCTACTGGCGATTCGAAAAGGCGTCGACATTAACTTTGAGGCGAAATGGTTATGACCGCTGACCGCTGATTTCAGTTCACCTAAGCATATTTCTGACGGAGGACCCCTTATGAAACACTTCACATTCTTTCTGGTCGCAGTTGCAACAATGGCCGGCCTTGGCGCTCTGATTGCCCCTGCACCAGGACACGCGGATGGGGCGCCTGCCCCGTTCGTTACCGAAATTCCTCAGGGGTACCGCGACTGGAGGTGGATCTCCTCGGCCCATGAAGCAGGCTCGCTCAACAGTTTAGGTGCCGTCCTGGGCAACGATGTAGCCTTCAATGCCTTCCGGGAAGGCAAACTTCCTTACCCGGATGGCACCATCATTGCTGCTTTGCATTACCGGAACGTCCCCTCCGAGGAAAACAACAAAGTGTTTGGCCAAGCCCAATCTTTCGTTCCCGGGCCCCCCACGAACATTCAGTTTATGGTCAAGGACTCGACAAAGTACGCGGCAACCGGTGGCTGGGGCTTCGGTCACTTCCAGGACGGCAAAGCTGCTGACGCGGCTTTCATGAAACCCTGCTTCCCCTGTCACGAGAAGACCAAAGCGACCGACCTTGTCTTTACTCGTTATGCACATTGATGCGGATAGCTAGAGCAGAAAGAGTGAGACGATGGCCACACATAAGTCAAGTCGAGTCGTGCCGTAGTGATTGGCGTAGTGTTGCCATCACACTCATCGAGAGTAACTGGCATCGCGTCTACTTCAAAATGCGCCATCCAAAATCAGCGGCGCGCGGAGGCTGCTACTTCTGCCGGTTCCAGCCTGGCGGTAAAGTGGCGCAGGAATGGGGCCTCGTAGGTTAGATTCAGGCCGCGGATTTTCTCGCGCGATTGCCAAACTTCCAGGATGATTTCAACTACGTAGTCGATGTGGCTTTGCGTGTACACGCGTCTCGGAATCGCCAGGCGGAGTAAATCCATCTTCGCCGATGCTCCGAACATCAGAGTGCCGATTTCTACACTACGAATTCCTCCCTGGAGATAGAGTTCGTTGGCGAGAGCCACGGCGGGAAAATGTTCGGCCCTGATGTGCGGCAGAAAAGCGCGCGCATCGATATAGACGGCATGACCGCCAGGCGGCTGCACGATCGGCACACCCTGCTCGGAGATATGATTGCCTAAGTAAGCGGTCGAGGCAATGCGATATTGGAGATAATCTTCGTGCAACGCCTCCTGCACGCCAACGGCGATGGCTTCTAAGTCACGGCCGGCCAGGCCTCCATAGGTGGTGTAACCCTCCGTAAGTATGAGGAGGTTCTTCTCCTGCTCAGCCAGCGAATCATTGTTAGTGCAGAGAAAGCCGCCAATGTTAGCCATGCCATCTTTCTTTGCAGACATCGTGCAACCATCGCCATAACTGAACATCTCCTGCGCAATCTGTTTCGGCGACTTACTACGGTAGCTTTCGTTCGGCTCGCGCAGCTTGATGAAATAAGAATTCTCGGCGAAACGGCAGGCATCGAAATAAAGCGGGATGCTGTGACGCCGGCAAACCGCGGTGACGGCTTTGACGTTTTCCATCGAGACCGGCTGTCCGCCCCCGGAATTGTTGGTCACAGTGAGCATGACCAGCGGCACGCGCTCGCGCCCGACCTTGTCGATCAGCGATTCGAGCGCGCCGACATCCATGTTGCCTTTGAAAGGATGCCTGGAGCTAGGCTGGCGGCCTTCGGGGATAACGAGATCGACGGCTTCGGCCCCAACGAATTCGACGTTGGCGCGCGTGGTATCGAAGTGCGTGTTGTTGGGAACAACATCGCCTTTCTTGCACATGACGCTGAACAGAATACGCTCGGCGGCGCGGCCCTGATGCGTGGGGATGACGTGTTGGTAGCCAAAGATATCCTGCACCGACTCGCGGAACTGATCGAAGCTGCGGCTGCCGGCGTAGCTCTCGTCGCCTTCCATGATGGCCGCCCACTGATGGGTCGACATCGCGCCCGTGCCGGAATCGGTGAGCAGATCGATCAGGACATCATCGGCCGGCAGAAGAAAAAGATTGTAGTGCGCGGCGCGCAGCAGTTGCTCGCGCTGAGTGCGCGTCGTCCAGCGAATGGGTTCGACGCTCTTGATGCGGAAGGGTTCGATGATCGTGCGGGCCATGGTCGTTTCTCGATCTTACCAAACACCCCGCCGCAGCGGATGTCAATGGCGGAGATCACGCATTCAGCAGCGGTGCTCGGTATCAGACTTTGACCGAATCCCTGCGCTCCGCGGGAATATATTTCACCGCGGCCGTGCGATCGAGCTTATCCCACGCGAAGGGACGGCCCTGGATTGCGCGCTTCAGAGTTTTGAAGAGAACAATGGAAAAAACTTGTCGATAGGCGAAGCGCTGCAACCACACCTGGCTGAGCAGCCAGCCATCTTCGCGGGCTTCGGGTTGACGGCGTTCGAGAAGGAAGGCGATCGCTGACGCGATGAAATCGATGACCAGGAATACAACAAAGAAAATTACCAGCCGCTGGAAGCTCGCCGGATCGGTGGAATCGGGATGATAGTGCTTCTGAATGAAATACCAGCTCACGCCGACCACAAACATCACGTCGATGAACGGCGAGACGAGCGGCAGCAGAATCTGGAAGATGAGGATGTTGGGGAGCGCGATCCATCCCAGGACGCCTTTGCGTGCGAACACTCCCTTGTGTTTGAAAATCGATTGCAGAATTCCAAACGACCAACGAAAACGCTGGCGCATGAGAGTTTTCGCGCCGGTAGGCGCCTCGGTAAAGGCCAGTGCCAGATCTTCGTACTCAACGCGATAGCCGCTGCGCAACAGCGCCATCGTGAGATCGGCGTCTTCGGCAACCGTATCGACGTGAAAACCGCCGGCTTCGCGCACCGCTTCAGTGCGCCAGGCGCCGATTGCACCCGGTACCACGCTGACTGCGCCCATGGTGTTGAGAGCGCGGCGCTCGAAATTCTGGCTGGTAATGTATTCGAGGGCCTGCCAGCGCGTCCACAGATTCACGCGGTTGCCTACCTTGGCATTGCCGGCGACGGCGGCAACTCTGGGATTGAGGAAATGTGGCACCATCCGGGAGATGGCGTCGGGCGCGATAATCGTATCGGCATCGATACCGACGAAAATTTCGGCGTTACCAATGTGTTCGAGGCCAAAGTTCAGGGCTTCGGCTTTGCCGCGGTTGACTTGACTGAGAATCAAAACCCGGCCGGCAACTTCTTCGGCGGCGAATGAACGGCGGGCAATTTCTAAAGTCCGATCTTTGGACCCGTCGTCGATTACGATCACGCAAAGATTGGGATAATCGGAGTCGAGCGCGCCCTGGATGGTGCGTTCGATGACCTTCTCCTCGTTATAGGCCGGAATCAGCACCGCGACTTGCGGCTTGTAGAGGGTAATCTGCTCGGGCGTTCCGTAGGCGTGGGAGCGAAGACGGTCATAAATGGCGAGGACGCCGACTGAAATCAGGCGTCCGGTCATGAGAATGTCGCCGAGGAAAAAGATGATGGCGATAGTCGCCATCGCAGTGCTGAAAATCCAGAAGCCGATCCAGTTCAGCTTCGCCGACCAATATTCGTTCGATGGCAGCGGCGGCATGACATCGGCCTTGGTTTTACCCATGAGCTGATACACCGGCACGAAGTTGAATCCGCGGGCGCGGGCGCCCTCAATAATGAGCGGTAGCGCCTCGACCGTTCGTTCGCGATTGCCGCCGCCATCGTGCATAAGAACGATGTTGCCGCACGCCTGATCGTAGGGTTCGCAGGGCGGAAGATGGTTCAGCACCAGCGATGCGATCTGTTGCGGCTTGAGCGGAGGGTTATCGTTCCAGTCCTTGGTGTCGAGCTTATTGCCGATGGTGATGTAGCCCATGTTTTGCGTGACTTCCAGCGGCTTGACTTGGTCCTCTGTGTCGGGCTCGGCGTCGACCGAGTAGGGCGGACGGAACAACGTCGCGCGAATGCCCAGTTGGCTGGCGAACAACTGCTCCGTCAAGTTGAGTTCAACTTTCATGTAGCCGGAGCCAATCGAGCTGATATCGGGATGCGTGAAGGTGTGATTGCCGATTTCGTGGCCTTCGCGGTAGATGCGTTGCGTTAGACTGCCGTATTTTTCCGCCTGAATTCCGATGAGAAAAAATGTTCCGGGAACATGTTCGCGCTTGAGTACATCGAGAATCTTCGGCGTCCATACCGGATCGGGGCCATCGTCGAATGTGATAGCCAGCTCGTTCTTGCTGAAACCGTAGCGTGCCACGCGATACGGCTGCGGAAGGCTGTTGAAAGTTTCACCGTCGATCAGGCCGGTATCTTTGTCGATGTCGAGATCGCGCTGGCCATCCGAGGGCTTCGCCTCGATGTGGAGAATTTCCCCGTTCCCTTCCATGTCAACGTCCTGGCCGGGAGGAACATCTTTTAAACGATCGGAGGCGTTGGCTTCGCCCGGCATGTCCCAAACCCGCCACAGTGATCGATCCTCAGAGCCGAGCCGCCACAAAGCAAAGGTCTGGATGCCGAAGGTTTGCGCGGCGCGCATCTCATTCAGCGCAGTCACTGCATCCAGAAACCAAACGTCGTGGCGAAAATTGTCGTCGTCCATGTAACTGAAGTGGGGATTCAGCGCATCGCCGTCAAAGTCGATGTCTTCCTCGGAATCGCGCGCTCCGATCCAGGCTTCCTGCACAGAAACGCTCTTGTCGGCTTGTCCGGGAGGAATCTTGCCGTTCTTCGTCCGCTGGGGCCAGTCGTAACCGTAGTTTCCAATGGCGCAAATCAGTTTCTGCTTCGGAATCTCCTTGACTGCCGACTCAAGGTTGTCGGTAAACCAATCCTGCGAAGCCACCGGGCCGGGAGTGCCGCCGGGAAAATGCTGGTCGTAGTTCATGATGACCACGCCATCGACGGCCGACGAGATGGCTTTGTAATCGAAATCCTCGTTGCGCACCTGCACGCTCACATAGAGCTTCATCCCTTTCGCGTGCAGATCGGAGGCAAGTTCGTTGAGCAAGGTTACGTATCCCGGTTGGCCTTTTTTCGGGAACGACTCGAAATCGATCATCAGACCGCGGTAATGGTCGGTAGCGAGAAAAAGCTCGATTTCGCGCCGAAACCTGGCACGCGCCTGCGGATTGTTGAGGAAAGATACAATGCCGGGAACGAAATCGATGCCGTCGAAGTTCTGTACCACTGGGAAGACTTCCATGTCGGTGTCTTCGGCCTTCAGAAACGGCATCACTTTGTCATCGACGGGATGGACCGACTGCCCGCGAACCACGTCAAACATGGTGTTGGTTTCGGGATCGACCGCTTGCAGATGGCCGTCGCCACTCAGCACCTGCAACCATGTTGGAAAGAGCAAGTCGATCTGCCGGGCATATTCGCGCAAAGATGAAAAGCTCGCCGCGTCCCACGAAACGTAAAACGCCGCACGCACTCCTTGCTCCGAGTTGAGCGTCAGTTGTGACGGAGTTTTGTGGTAGGCGTGGCGGTGACCCGTGCGGGCCAGCGTGGCCAGGCGGCGTTTCTCTTTTGCTTTGGCCTTTTCATCCTCTTTCAGAGCGTGGTAGGGCTTCTTTTCGATCAGCCAGGAAAGATCGGGTAAAGGTTCGCTGCGCAGCGCGCTGTAAATGAAGAAAATTACGAGCAAAGAAAACGCCAGAGCGGCAGCGTCGAAAACGCTGCGAACCCGGCGCCAGCGCGCCTGCAAAGGATCGTAAAAGACCTGTTTGGCCATCTCTTGTGCTTCTTCATCGTAAGGTGAGAGGCGCAGTCGGTCAAATGGCGGGCAAATCGGAGGTTCGGCGATAAGACGTTTCGCGATATATTGCCAACGTGCTCGGCCTGATCCGCGAATCTCGGCGTTTCTTTCTAAGTGTGACACTGGCCGGCCTGGCACTACGTCTGCTTTTCTTCTTTTATTACCCAGCCGTCACCGACGACTCCCGCATCTACGCAGATCTCGCCACCAACTGGCTGCACCACGGCATCTACGGCCAGACACTGGGTGGCCAAACGAGGGCTGGCGCGCAAGGAAATCAAATCCTGCCGGTTGATACCCGCCTGCCGGGATATCCTGCGTTTCTCGCGCTGATTTTTGGCGTGTTTGGACCGGGCAACTTCAAAGCTGTAATGCTGGCGCAGATTTTGGTCGACCTGGGAACGTGCTTCATTGTCGCCGACTTTGCGCGACGAGCCGTTTCCGCGCGCGCATCGAGAATCGCTTTTGTTCTCGCCGCGTTCTGTCCATTCCTGGCGAATTATTGTGCCGCGGTGCTCACCGAGACTTTGGAGCTTTTCTTTACCGCCCTCGCTCTCGACTGCGCCGCAGCCGCCCTGAACCGAATGGATGAACGAAATGACGAGCCAATGGAGGCGTTACCAATCGCCGGTAAACAAAGATTAGATAAGCAAGTATCGGATACGCAAAAATCCAGCGGGCGCCTGCTTTGGGCCGGCACCGGGCTGGCAATTGCCGCTTGCATTCTGCTCCGGCCGGATGGCGGCATTCTACTGGCAGCAGTTTTGCTTTATCTTGCTTTTCTTTATCTGATTTTACTTCACCCAAAGCTCGTGATTTGGAAGCGCTGCCCCGGCAAAGCGGATCCGCCAGAGGTTGCCGTCGCCGGAATAGTCCTTCTCGTCTTCGCCTTGGCGCCGCTCGCTCCCTGGACGCTTCGCAATCTTCATACCCTCCACCACTTCCAGCCGCTCGTTCCGCGCTACGCCAACGACCGGGACGAATTCGTCCCTCGCGGTTTCAACCGCTGGATCAAAACCTGGATGGCGGACTATGTGTCGGTGGAAGAAATCTATTGGAATGTTCCCGGCGACAAGATTGACGCAGCAAAGCTGCCCGCGCGCGCCTTCGATAATGCCGCGCAGCGCGATGCAACCCTCGCCCTCATCGCCGATTACAACGAAGATCAGGACATGACGCCGGAACTGGATGCGCGCTTCGGCGAGTTAGCCGCCGAGAGTATCCACGCCCATCCGCTGCGTTATTATGTCGCGCTGCCTCTGCTGCGCATCGCCGATATGTGGCTGCGCCCACGCACCGAGCTTCTTCCTTGCGATCCGCGCTGGTGGGAGTTCAACGACGAGCCCAAAATGTCGGCCATCGCCGTCGGCTTCGGCTTGCTGAATCTGGCGTATGTTGCAGCAGCCCTCGCAGCCGCGGCCTTAGCAACTTTATTCAGCCGGCATTCCACAATCCGCTGGCTGGGTCTGCTCGTTATCTTTCTGCTGCTGCGCTCCGCATTCTTGGGAACACTCGAGAATCCCGAACCTCGCTACACGCTGGAATGTTATCCGGTTATCATCGTTATTGCGGCAGCGGGATTGACGAGGAGTTGTAAGGTTAATGGGTGCCAGCAGCGTCAATCGGCCTTGGAGGATGGACTCCAGTGCCGGGGTACAAGTTCCGGCAGGACACACTGCACGATGCGCAGACTAGCGATTCTTACCGCTTATACCCTTTCACTCGGGCTGACTTCCTGCGGGAAGCCTAGCGAGGAAATTCTGACCGAAGTAAAGAACGGGCCGTTTAAGGTTGATGTCCGGTCTCAGGAGTTTCATCGCTCTGGCATTCGCAACATAGACATCTGTGTCGCTGACGTCGCCAGCGGCCAGTTTCCGACAGACAGCGGGCAGTGCTTCCTCCACGGATTCGACTTCTCCGGACTCTCCGTGAAATGGGTGTCTGAGCGTAATGTGGAAATCTCGTTCGCCTGCGGAAGAGTTTCGAGATTCTCGAATTTTGCCGTAATTTCAAAGGGCCGGCCCTTGCCCGTTGAATTCCACGCGACGCTGAATGATGGATGCAACGCGACGCAAAACCGTTCTGCCGTCCCTCAGTAGCATTAAACCGCGCATGACCGGGCAAACGGACCTCCGCCTAACGGCTGAGGATCTCAACGATATCTGCTTTTGGCGGACAGTAGTCTCCGCCCCGGGCAGGAAAAGTTTCTAACTCAGCGGCGAGTCGGTCATGCGGAAACGGGTGCGCACATGCTCGGAAAGCAGTTCGATAGCTCCGCGGTTCGCCACTGGATCGGCTTTGGCCAGATACTTCAGCGCCTCTACCAATATCTTCTGGCCGTCCACATAGCGAGGATCGGTGTGGCGCTCACGCTTCCTGCGAGACAAGTCGGGAGGGACGGTAATCGTAAACACTCTAGCCATGCGCACTCAACTTTCGGGGACTCTGCGTCAGTATATAGGCGGATGCATTCTTTTTCACTTTGTTTCTGTTGGTTTGAATATCTTGGCGCAACTGGGCACTTAATAGATGCAGTAATAGTTACCCCTGGGGTGAGACAACCTTGGTTTTCCCGTTTGTTTTCAGCTTGAAGACGTTATCGGGCAGTTTTTGATTGATCTTTATATTGGAATACTTTACCAGCCGGTAGTCCCCTTCCGGCTCAAAAAATTGCTGCTGCACAGAAATTCCCCGCGCCGGGTCGATCCAGAGCAGAATGCGCGAGATATTGTTGCGCAAATGGGCCGACTTCGGAATCAGCTCCAGTTTCTCAGTCTTCGTCCCGCCAATCGTCTCTGATCCCACGAATTTTACGTCGTAAGACTTCAGCAGATCATGGCCCCCGCCGCCGAAACCAAGCACCAGAAAACTCTCGACATCGGCTCGATTTTTGCCAGCGTTGTATTCCGTGACCTGGTCAATCTTCGGCTGGTAGATTTGAGCCTTGCCGCCGCTGTAGAGAACGTATTTTTTTTCCGGCTCCATGAAATCGGCGGCCATCTGCACCTCGCCGCCCTCGCGCCGGAAATAAATCTTGCCCTTTTCCGTATCGGTTTCGTCAACCACCTTCTGGTATTGGTCCCACTCCACATCGGCTTCGGCAGGGCCAAAACTTTTCGCCGCCGCATCCATTCGGGCGAGAACGCGTTCGAGATCCGATCCAGGCTGATCGGTCTGTCCCCACGCAGTCGCAGCCAGCAACCACCCGATCGCGATCGGCATTAGAACCAGAACAAGCGTTTGGCGTGCGGCTTTCATGGGCCAACTCTGAAACCTTGAAACTCTGAAACTTTGAAACGTTGCCTTTATTCCTTTTCCACCCAAACTTTGTAACTCTGCGTGCGTCCAGAAGCATCCTTCACTGTCTCGTATTTCGTAACGTTGACCGCTCCCGAAATTGGCTCAATGATCTGCTCAAGTTGCCGGCGAACATCGTCCGCGCCCGCCGACGTGTTCACCGCCGATGCCTGAATCTGATAGATAAATCCGCCTTTGTCGCCCGCAATCACGACGACCCCGGTGAGATGCGGATTGCGCTCGATCGGTTTGTCTTTGAAGTTGATGAAATGCGGAGAAACGAAAACAAAAAGCAGGATGAGCGTAACCATCACGTCATAGTGAAGACTGCCCCGCTCATACGACCAAAGAATGTATCCGCGAATTGTGCGCCACACTGCGCCCATGGGAGAGACGGCGTTATCAAGCGCCGTCGCGACTGCTTCCGATTGTTGCCAGTGTATTGGTGAATTCATGCGATATCAAATCTCCGCGTACCTCGTTTCTCCACAGCTACTAAGATGCCGCCTCTATCCGGTCCGTACCCATATACGGCTGCAACGCCTCCGGAATGCGCACGCTGCCATCGGCCTGCTGATAATTCTCGACAATCGCAACCCACGTCCGCCCCACCGCCAAGCCGCTGCCATTCAATGTGTGGACAAGCTCAGTCTTGCTCTTGCCCTCGGGACGATAGCGAATATTCGCCCGCCGCGCCTGAAAGCTTTCACAGTTCGAGCATGAAGAAATTTCGCGAAACAGATTCTGCCCCGGCAGCCACACTTCAAGATCGTAAGTCTTAGCCGAAGAGAATCCCATATCGCCGGTGCACAGCGCGACCGCGCGATAATGCAAACCGAGCTTCTGCAGCACGATTTCGGCGTTATGGGTCAGCTTTTCGAGCTCATCGTAAGAACTCTCCGGCCGCGACACCTTCACCAGCTCAACTTTCTGAAACTGGTGCTGCCGGATGATTCCGCGCACATCTTTCCCATACGATCCCGCTTCGCTGCGAAAACACGGAGTGTACGCCGTAAGCGAAATCGGCAACTTGGCCGCAT
>JASHOU010000019.1 GCA_030038475.1 Terriglobales bacterium
ATCGTATCGAACGCGCGGGCCATTCGCGAGCATGGCGTGGTGGTCCGCTACGAAGGAATGACGGAAGACATCACCGAACGCAAGTGGTTGCAGAGCCAGCTTTTGCAGACGCAGAAGCTGGAATCAATCGGGCAGCTCGCAGCCGGAATAGCTCACGAAATCAATACTCCTACACGTACATCGGGGACAACCTGCGGTTTTTGAAGGATGCCTTCCAGGACTCTTCTGCGTCCTTCGTTTCTCGCTGAATGACGACACCCTGATAAATGAGAAGGCCAACACTTACCAATGCTGCACCCCAAAAAAGATACCTGTGAACTTTGTTTTCGGAAGCCAAATGACCCGCCAATCCGCCCGTCAATACTGTGATAATGCCCAAGATTATACCTATCCAAATTGAACTCACGTTTAGACCTCCGCATCCAGCAAAATAAACTGAATTGTTAGGCGCGGAAAGGCTATACGATTGCTGTTACTCTGTCAAAAAGCGCGACTGTGAGAAGCTTCTTCAGATACAAACAAACCACGAAAGCGGACGGTCAGTGCCATCTAACTTTTTGAAATCTCGCACAAGAAAGGAAATAGAACGCATGAAATACGCAGTGGTAATTGCATTGACCTTATCTATTCCGGTTATGGCTCAAGACAAACCGGACACGAAGCCAACTCCTGCAGACGCCGCCATCGTTAGTGGTCCGGTTGCGGTTTGCAATCCTAACGAAACTGGTTCCGATTGCGACAAGAGAGATCTTGCACGCATGTTTCTGATCGCAGGAAAGCCGGAAGCCGCGCTTCGTGTCCTTTGCAGCACCTTCGCGGCAAGAGCCGCGTTTGGAGATGACACGCACGGCGGCGTTCCGAGCAAATGCTTGCAATCGGTTGGCGTCGAACCTAAACCTGGACAGAGATAGAGCGGCGTGAAGCTGGTTGGAGTTTTTCGCTGAGACGATGTTCAGGACGCAAATGATCGTGCTCGTCTACAGACCGTTGCAGATGAGCAGCCCAATTGCTCTGCGATGCTCTGCATCGAAGCACCGCTCGCCAGTAGTTTGCTGATTTCTATATTGGAGACCTTCGCAGCGGGACGCCCGATCCGTTTACCTCGCGCCCTTGCTGCCGCAATGCCTGAGCGAACGCGGCTACGGATCAATTCCCGCTCGAACTCCGCGATGCTGGCGAAGATGCCAAATACCAGCCGTCCGTTTGGCGTCGAAGTATCCACGCCTTCGTGCAGGCTTACAAAGTGGATGCCGAGCGCGTCAAACTCACACAATGCATTGACGAGCTGCCTGAGCGAGCGTGCGAAGCGGTCGTATCGGTAAACCAGAACTGCGTCAAACTTTCTTCGTTTAGCATCCGCCAATAATTGATTTAACCCTGGTCTTGATTCCTTAGAGCCGGTGACACCTTCATCGGTGTACTCAGACACAATTTCCCATTGTCGCCGTTGGCAGTAGGCGCGCAGTTCGTCGAGCTGACCTGCTGTGGTTTGTTCGTGCGTCGAAACCCTGCTGTAGATGCAAACGCGCATTTTCTCACCTCTGAAATGAGCTCCTTTTCTTGCTGGCTTTTGTTCTCTTCGATCGTCGCGCTTTACCCTCACTTCTCCAATACTCCAGGTCGCGCTTTTGTCGCGCCACGCCCGAGCATTTCGTGGAGCAATAGATGTTCGCTGGTTTGTCAGCGATCAGGTATCGACGGCAAATTGGGCACACCCTGGCTCGCCAGCTCTCATTCATCAGCATGTAGACGGCGTGCTGAAAATCAATCGTTGGCTCGTATTGCAGCGTGCTGCCTTGCCAGTCTGGAGTGATGCGAGCCGCGAACAGCATATGAGCGCCGACCATAGCGTGCTCTTCGCTTGGCGGCTTACACAGGTCAATGAAATCCCCGAAGATCGCCATGTGTTCGGTTACTTCCGCCTGAAAATCCCCACCGCCAAAACCCGCATAGCTCACGCTTTGAATTCCCAACAGAACCCCCAGGTGCGTTCCGGCTGGATCACGCCCTTCCCAAACGGCGCGGAGCTGCCCCTTTAGCCAGTTAAAGAAATTGTCTCTCTTACCGGCTTTCGCCAGTTGCTCCGACTGGTCGTAGAACTCCGCTTGGAAGAAGTGAGGATGTTGAAGCCGAAAGCTATGCAAGTCAGACTTGGTATCTCCGCAGTTAACGAATAATTCCAGTGCCGCAAACAGTGCTTCCCGATCCGGCGTTGCTCGTTGATTCATGCTCATTTTTTAGCTAGTCCATTTGCTCGTTTAAACGCTCGTTAATATAATAGATCATATGGTCGAGCATAGATTTTTGTCAAGGGACAAAAAGCCAGACCCTAACAGAGGCAAGTATGGAGAACCTGAAACAGGCTGAAGTGGAATCCGTTCACGATGTTGCTCTACCCAACTCCCAAGAAGAGTTGGCCGCAGACCCGGTGCTTGACGAGGAACCGTCCAACTTTCATTGTTCATCGGAATGGCACCTCGCTCGTCTGCAATGCCCAACGGCTGCGCTCGTCTATCCGTTTGCGTTGCGCATCTCTAAGAACTCAGGAAAATTTGCCTGTTCTGCCATCAGTGTGGCGCGCTTTCTGGATGTTCATAGAACGACCGTTTTGCGGGCGTTTCACAAGTTGAGCGAACTAGGTTTTTTTGAGCTGCTGGAGTACGGCAAATTCGACACCAACATTTATAACGTCGTTCTGCATAGCGATTGGGCACAGAGAAACCCTGGAAAATGCATTCAGAAAATTCAGTTCCCGTGGAGCGGCGAAGGCGATCCGCTCGGCCAACAACTCTACGCGGCAAGTGGGGGTCGGGTGAAGTTCAAAGAATTTCAGATCAGGGAATACCGCAAGAGCGGTCTTGATGACGCCGACCTTGTGGCGCGGTTTAACGAGTTTCGTTCCGGTGTCGGTAGGCACAGGCAGCCGAGGAACGTCGGGTTCCACTTTCTGGAGTATTTGCGAAAAACCTGCCCGCAAGATGCGCAGAGCTTAATCACATAGTGCCGTGTCAGTTTCGTGTGGCTCGAAGCGTGTTAGGTCCACGCATCTCCATCGAGCTGCATCTTTGCACGGTTCGGGGCGGGTCCATTCGACTGAAGTAGCCGAAGTAGTTGACGTTAGTGAGTTTCCGATAGGGAGTTGAAAGATACCGCAAGCGGTCATGGATACATGCACTACTTGAGAATCAAAAAACGGGCAGCGATGGAACAGAGCTTCGTCGCGGGTTTACCTAGTTCAGCGAAGTGCTCTGCTTCGAAGCGAGGTGCGTCGTTGCAAAAACCCTGTTCGATTAAGGGGTGTAACCTCTTTGCAATCAATGGGGGTTTGGAGCTGTTCTCTCATTGCAGAATCATTTGTTTGTGAAACGCAACCGAGCCACAGAGGTATCCTCAGCGCACGCCCGCAACAGGCTCAAAGCACGCTCAGAGCTGCCCCAGAGCACGCCCAGAGCACGCTCAGAACAGCCCTGGAACCGGACGGAAACGAATTCGTCCGGCGTGCGGCTGGTGGTGTTGGCTTGTCCGGTTTCCGGACGGTACTACTTTACGATTTTTGTCGAGGTCGGTACCCCGCCCAACCCCCGCCACTTTTGCTTGGGGCGGCGAAAGTTGCCAGGGCGACATGCGAGCATTTTTTCTTAGGAGTTGTACGATGAATACTCTTCAATCCGAATGGCTGACAGCCAGGGAAGCCGCGAATTATCTCCGCGTCAAACCGCGAACAATCCTGCTGTGGGCACGCAAGGGGCACCTTAAGGGTCATATTCTCTCTGGGATTCGACGGGTGACCTGGCGCTTTTTGCGCTCCGATTTGGATGCTACGATGCAGTTGCCGTCTGTTGCTCTCACGAAAGGGAGGATTCAGTGAGAGAACGGAATAGAAGTGGAAGTGTAGTTCTAGACCGACGCATCAACACTTGGAATTTCTTTTGGTGGGAAAACGGCAAACGGCGCTCGAAGAAAATCGGTACCAAGAGCCAGTTTCCTACGAAGGCATCCGCATGGCGGGCAGCAAAGCCGCAGCGTGATGCGGTCGAAAACCAAAGGCAAATCAATCCTAGCAACCCAGCGCCAACTGTGAAAACGTTGGTCGAACAGTACAGGCAGGAGAAGATGCCAACGCGACATGACACAAGGAGTAGTTATGAATCGTGGCTTCGGGTTTACATCCTTCCGAAGTGGGAGCATGACCCAATCACGAATCTACAGGCGCGTCCGGTGGAGCGGTGGTTAGATTCTCTGGCACTGGCACCAAAAAGCAAGGTCCACATTCGCGGCATTATCAGCGCTCTTTGGAATTACGCGATGTGGAAGCAAGACCTTCCAATGCAGGTCAACCCAATCAGTTTGGTAACCGTGAAAGGCGCGTCCAAGCGCGTACGGCAACCGCGTAGTCTTACGGTTGAGCAATTCCGTCTGCTTGTGTCGCATCTGAAAGAGCCATTCAACACCATGGCTCTTTTGTGCGTGTGCTTTGGTCTTCGCATCAGTGAAGCTCTCGCGCTCAGATGGGGTGACGTTGATTGGCTGAATGGGAACCTCACAGTGGAACGCGGAATCGTGCAACAGGTTGTGGACGATGTGAAAACGGATGATTCACGCAAGACGCTCACAATTTCTGATGAACTACTGAACGTGCTCAAAGCTTGGAAGCAAACGACTCCATTCTCCACCACAGAGGATTGGATTTTCGCTTCACCCGTCCAGGTTGGTCGCCTGCCGTATTCCTACACGGGAGTAAAGCAGGTGCTCCAAAGTGCCGCTGATGCCGCCCGCCTTGGTCACCTCCGCAGCCACGCTTTCCGTCATACGTACCGCACTTGGCTTGATTCGGTCGGTACGCCGGTCGGAGTACAGCAAAAGCTCATGCGTCATGCGGACATCCGCACAACCATGAACATCTACGGCGATGCTGTGACGCCTGACATGCGCGAAGCACACGGCAAAATTGTGGGTCTTGCGCTCAACGGCAGGTGAACGGCAGGTGACGCCACGCAAGCTGTTGAAAAGATGGTGGGCGCTATAGGATTCGAACCTATGACTTCCACCGTGTGAAGATGGCACTCTACCGCTGAGTTAAGCGCCCAATCCTTGCGGGACAATCACTTGCGGACCGTCTCAACCACTCCCGTACCAAAGCGTACCAAATTTTTTGCTTTCTTGATACTTCCGACCAATTTCGGGCCGCGCCGTCAGCTCTGCATCGGAGAATCCGAGGTACATCACCAGGCTTGACATACCGGGGCCATGCCGAGAGGTTGTTCGTTTGAGCCACGTTCTTATAATACGCGTGCAAGTCGGCTAAATCGGTGCCAGCGTATTCCAATAGGACCACGCTGTCGTCAAGATTCAATAAGGTCTTCCGGGCGGATTCATCTCCAGCGCATTCCTCGTAGGCAGCTCACTTACTCAAAGTTGTTTTCGACCAGAGTCTCTCGATCTCGTCCGCCTGTTTCTGCGCGATTTGTATATCAGCGGCGTGGGGCGCCAGGCGAAGGTAATTGCGAAGGTGCTCGAGTGCCTCGGAATATTCATGCTTACGCGCCAGGATTATTCCCAGCAGATACTCCAGCTTGGGAATTCGATGCTGTCCATCGACTTCCAGGCCGCGGCGAGCGCTTTTTTCAGCAACATCGAGGTGCTGGAGATAAAAATTTCCGGCTGCGTTCAGAAACCACTCCTGAGGAAAGTTGATGGGGTTGAGTTTGAGCAAGGCATCGGTATCGTCAGCGACCTCCTGCCATTGTTTATCTCGCATCGCCAATTGCGCCAGCTCTTGATATGGGCTGACAAATTTGGAATCGGCCGATAAGGAGCGATGGAACGACTGCCGGGCGGCCACCGAGTCGCCTTCATGCGCCTGCACGCGGCCCATCTCGTACCACGCAACCGCATACTCCGGATACAGCTCCACCGCTTTCCGAAAGCTCGCGAGCGCCGCGTCCCATTTTTCCTTCTTCTCGAGTTCGAGGCCCTTATCGTATTCCTTCTTGGCCTTTGTCGGCGCACGAGCGCTCGTGGCGCTGATCGTGAATCCCTGCACCTGAACCAGACGATGCAGCGCGATCGTGCCCACATCGGTAAAACCTGAACTAGGTAAGTGCCTTGCCATGTCAACTGCCTGAGAACTGAATCCTGGCAGCACTGCCTGCAACTCACAATCGCTCCAGGAATTCAACAAATCCGGGGAGAGCTGCATCTGCGCGGATGCGGCTGCTAAAGGGTCCCGCCTTCGTCCGATTTCTGAGAATTCACTCGCTGCATCGTTGTCTGCGTTCGCGTTCCCTGACAGGCTGCTGATTTCGAAACTGAAATTGCCCCTTGAATCGGTAAAGCCCTCGGTGCGGATGCGACCTTTGCAGTTGCTCTGGATGACGGCAGAATCGGTGAGCGGGGTGCCGTCGTCCACCCTTACTTTCCCCGACAACAAAAACGAACTCGGCGTACCCGGACTGAGCATCCCGGTTGACTCCGCCGGACTGGTGACAACGGTTCCTCGCTCACCACCGACCAACTGCGCGCTTACTCCAAGGGAGAGGGAAAAGAATACGATGAGGGGAAGGAGCGGGGTGAGGGAAACAAGGGTCCTGAACATAGGGGTCCCTCCGAACTGTCAGACATTGTACGCTCTCGCCCGAAAATGGGGGCCGATCGGGACTTGAACCTGACCTGCCAATTACGAACTCGGTGTATCGACGGCACCCCAATGTAACCTCACTTACAGTCATACCAGCTCACCAATAAAGTAGGCCAAGTTACCCCATTTGGCAGTTATCGGACAGTGAACCACCGCGTGAAAATCGTGGAAAGCAAGCTGGAAGAATACTTTTCAAACTGCGACACTACCCACGCCGCCAAACCTCATTTTGACTTCTGTTCCGCGATCCACTTGTCCACCCGCGCTTCGAGCAGGTCGAGCGGCAGAGTTCCGCCGTCGAGAATCTCGTCGTGGAAAGTTCGGATATCGAACTTCGGTCCCAACTCTTTCTGTGCGCGGTCGCGCAGTTCGCGAATCTTGAGTTGTCCGAGCTTGTAACTGAGCGCCTGCGCCGGCCAGGAAATATAGCGGTCGGTTTCAGACTGGATGGTCGGCTCATCGACCGCTCCCGACTTGCGGAAGAAATCGACCACCTGATCGCGCGACCATCCCTTGGCGTGGATTCCGGTGTCAACCACCAGGCGCACGGCGCGAAACAACTCCGAAGACAGGCGGCCATAATCGGAGACCGGATCCTGATAGAAGCCGACTTCTTTGCCGAGTTCTTCCGCGTATAACGCCCAGCCTTCGATATAGGCATTAAAGCCAAGCCCATGCAGCCGGAACTTTGGCAATCCGGTCAGTTGCTGCTGCACCGACAACTGCATGTGATGCCCGGGAATACCTTCGTGGTAAGCAACGGCCTCGTCGTCGATGAGAGAGCGATGCGCGAAATCGGAGGTAGCGACAACCACGCGGCCGGGACGCTTGCCATCCGGCGTGCCGGTCACATAGTGGGTTGCAGCCGCTGCTTGAAAGCTCGGAATCGCTTCGACCGTCACCGGCGATTTCGGAAGCAGCGTGAACAACTGAGGCAGCTTCGGCTCCATCTGCGCAATGTAGTGGCGGAAATCGTCGAGGATTTGGTCGGCCGACGTCGGTATGTATTTAGGATTGGTCTTCAGCGAAGCCCGGAACGATGCGAGGTCGGCAAAACCTTCTTTCTTGGCGATCACCAGCATCTCGCCTTCGATGCGGTCCATCTCGCGCAGGCCCAGTTGATGAATTTCGTCCGGCGTCATGTGCGTGGTCGTGCGGGCGTAGATGTCATTTTCGTAGCGCTTCTCGCCGTCTGGTAACGATGTGATCGAAAGCGTGGTGCGCCCTTCGGGAGCGTATTCGGTGCGCACAAATTCGGCGAACGTCTTATACGCGGGAATGACGTCGCTGTTGATGGCCTCGGTAATCTGCTCGGTCAGGCGTTTCTGGTCTTCGGCGGAAATGCTCGCTGGATATTTCTTCGTCGGACGGAGAAACGGGTCCGAGTCGATGATGCCCTGGCACTGATCGGGAATTTTCTCGGCCAGGAACCGCACCGGCATCAGTTTGTCTTTCATTCCGGCGCGCAGCACTTCAGTGGTCTGACTGAGCACGCGCGGAACCTGGTGCAGCCGTGAGATGTAGTCCTCATACTGCTTGACCATGTCGAACGGCATGGAAAGCGGCATATCTGCCAGGTTGGTATGGATGCCACCCTGCTGGTTGATCGGCATCTCGTATTCTTTGAGGTTGTAGTCGGTGACGCGCTGTTGCAAAACGCGAACCATCAGATCGTGAGAGAGCTGGTCCTGGTCTGAAAAACCAGTCGTCGGGATGGCCCCAATCCGGGCCAGAAAATCCTCGTTGGTCTTCTCGCGCTCGGCAATCGCTTCGAGCGAGTACTCGGCCAGCTTGTCGTTGTAGCGGTAATCGCCGTAGGCAGTCGCGCGCTCTGGAAAATAGCGCAGATCGGACTCATATTGTTCGTCAAAAAGGGCGTTCTGCGCAGCGACGCGTTCGGCCACTGGCTTCAGGTTTTGGGCCGAGACTGACGTGGTAAGGATTGACGTGGCAAAGATCGACATGGCGAAGACTGACGGAAGAGCGAGCAGGAAGCACAAACCGCGGTGAAGGCGCATAGCTTTTGCAGGCTACCACGAAAACAGACTTGCCTGCTGGAGCCGCTCCGGAACATCCCACCGGGATGCGACTTCGGATGAACGATCCCCGCAGGATTTCCGAAGCGCCTCGCTACGAAGATGCCATGAGCCCTACATGGGTACTTCCGGCATCGGGCGGGCCTTGACCGGTCGCACCGGTCTCGATAGCCTCTTTTCAGAGCTGTTCGATGGCCTCTTCTGACATTCCCGAAGGTCGACCCCTAAACGATTCAGGGAAAAACACTTCCGCGCCCAAACGCCACCCCTCCGAGACGCAACTTTCGGCTGAGGATCGTGTTTCTAATGGTGTGAGCAGTGTGGCCATTAATCGCGGCTTGCTTAGCCGGGCAACGTTGAACGGCGGAGTTAATGGCAGTGTGCTCGATGCGGGATTGCTGAAGTTTGCGGGATCCAACACTGGAGCCAACTCCCGCCCAGCTGATGCCGATGTCGAGGCGATGCTGCGGGCGAAAGCGGGCGACGAGTCGGCCTTCGCTTATCTGGTACAGAAATACCGCCGCCCGATGGCCGGGTTCATGTACCGCCTGTGCCACAATCCATCGACGGCCGAGGAGTTGACGCAAGAAGTTTTCCTGCGCGTGTATCGGTCGCGCACGAGTTATGAGCCGAGCGCGAAGTTCACCACCTGGCTGTATCGCATCGCGACCAACCTGGCCGTCAACCACGCGCGCGACACGCGCCACGAGCGCGCCGAAAATACCGTCCGGCTCGACGAGCCTGACCGGGAGACCGGCACAACGCCCGACCTAGCCGATGAGTCACTGACGGCCGAAGAGCAGATTTTGAAGCGGGAGCGTCTGGCCGCGATCCGCAGCCGAGTCAATGCGCTGCCGGAGCGCCAGCGTATGGCGGTCATTATGCACAAGTATCAGCAGATGGATTACCGCCAGATTGCCGCCGTGCTGAAACTGAGTGAGTCCGCCACTAAGTCGTTGTTGTTTCGCGCTTATGAAACTTTACGTGAGCAGTTAAAAGAATTCGTCTCGGGGAAGTAGCAGAACTTTTTGGGGAGTAGGAGAGCTGTATGAATTGCAATCAGATTCGCGAACTGTTGCCGGACCTGGCCGCTGGCATGGATGCTGCGACGCCGGAGGTCGAAAAGCACATTACGTCTTGTAACGAGTGCGCCACGCATCTGCGCGACTTGCAGAAAACCATGGCGCTGCTTGATGAGTGGCAAGCGCCCGAGCCGTCGCCTTATTTCGATACCCGTCTTGAGGCGCGGCTCCGCCAGGCAAGAGCCGAAGAAATGGCGCGTCCGCTCGCGGTCTGGTTCGGTTGGCTGCGGCGTCCGGCGTGGGCCATGTCGCTCGCTACCTTCGTCTTTGCTGGAGCGTTGCTGGTCGGCAACAGGTCCTATCTTTATCAGTCCGCAACCATCGCCACCAAACCGCCATCCCCGAGTCTCCCAGTTGAGCCGGGAACTGCCGTCGGCGATCTGCAGGCGCTCGCCCGGAACGACGAGTTGTATGCCGATTTCGATGTGCTGGATGACCTGCAAGTGCAGGATGACGTAACCGAGAATCCATAACTGGGTTTCCGGCCGTTACTCTGCCACCGGGGTGGTAAAGGTTAGCCGTGGTAGTAGACGCAAATGGTTAGCTGGAACTGATACTGACACTGATAAGGACCACTTCATGCCGGGCCGGGCGCAAATGATCAGCTTCGTCGGGGCGCTTCTGCTGCTCCCGATCTCCTTCGCCCCGGCCGTGTTCGCGCAGGAGTGGCATCAGTTCCACTCGCATCCCTCCGCGCAAGCACATCAGAACGCTCATCCTCCGCTGAATCAGCCCGGCCACGCTGGCAACTGGCTGCGTCGCTACAAGGATCTGCCGCCCGCGCAGCAGCGCCGCGCCCTCGAGAACGATCCCCAATTCCGCAAGCTTCCTCCGCAGCAGCAAGCCCGGCTGCGACAGCAGTTGCAGCGTTTCTCCAGTCTGCCTCCGCAGCAGCAGGAGCGCGTGCTTAGCCGCATGGAAACCTGGGAGCACCTGACTCCTGACCAGAAGCAGCAGGCACGCCAACTCTTTCAGCAGTTCAAGCAGTTGCCGCCCGATCGCCGCCAGGTTGTGAACCGCGCCATTCGCCAGATGCGCGGCCTCACTCCCGAACAGCGCGACCAGTTTATCAACGGCCAACAATTCCGAGGCGTGTTCACGCCGCAGGAACGCGCCATCCTCAACGGCGTCGCTCGCCTGCCTCTCGCCCCGTTTTAATAGCACGCGCGCTCAACTGCAGAAGAAGAGATTCTTGCAGCTGTCTTTTATCCTTGCGACTGCCGCTCGAAGTAAAACGCAACTCCCAAAGCAAGAATCAGGGCCGCGATCCCAAGCAAGGCCGAACTCGTTAGAGTGGCGGATTCCAGGACAATGGCCTTCCGCGCCATGGCGATGAGCGCCACTTCCAATACAACCCGCACATGAATGACGTCCTTTCTCATGTACATTCGCAGCGTCTCGATCAATTCCACTCCGATCAGCACCAGCAGGAAGTGTCCGAAAATGTCGAGCAAGCCCTCCACCGGAATAAGAAACCGGGGTGGCCTCCAGATTTCTTGCGCAATCAGCGTGCCCAAATGCGCCGTGGAGAGCACCACCACCACTACGAGCATTCCAGCCAGGACCAGTGCCGTGTACTTCTGGATTTTCCCGAGCAGCGTATCCAACATGGTTTTCCCCCGCCCATCCACCGAACTTTTTGGGGGAAGTATAGCCTGAAAGCTTCTCCCAGGGTGCCTTGGAACGAGCCGGTAGTTTTTTTGAAGTATATGTATGAGAAGTTGCCGGCGCGAAACGAGGAACACAAGCCGGCGCCGCAAGCTAACAGCGATCGTTTACCGCCGTATCAACGCCATCAACCAGCCCGCCACAAAAACTCCGCCCACGAACATAGCGAAGCAATAGAGCCCATAGCGTATCTGGTCCCGGGTGGAGTTGCGCTGGGTGATGCCAAAAACGATCGACGTGAACAGAGCGAAGACCACCGCGGCCGAGAAGTGCGACAAATTGATGCTCACGGTTTTTTCCCCAGCGCAATGTGGTGCGCATCCGCCGCCGCGATGAAATTCAAAAGTCCCGATACGATCAGAAATGTCTTTCCGTAATCCGCAACGGCATTCGCGGCCATCACGTTGCCCCAATCCATGATTCGTGCCAGAAAGTACAGAAATCCCGCGCCCACGTCGCCCACGAATCCCAGAATATCGAGGATGTCCCCGCCATTCGGCTGGTAAATCCGTCCCTGCATTCCCAACCCAATCAAGAACATCGCCGTTACCGAGATCAGCAGCAGAAGGCCGCGGCCATAGCGCTTCAAAAGCAGATGCCCGCCGCCCGGAATCAGCCAGCCCACGATCGGCGCAACCACCGCCATCGTGGTGAGTGGATATTCCGGCTCACTCACTGTCACTGCCGCGGAATTTGGTTTCTCTGTTGTCGGCTTGGCCATTCAGATGGTCACGATCTCTCGTTGGATTTTACCAGTCACTTCGGCGCTGCCCGGCCGCACGAGCACGTTCACCTCCGTGCGCACGCCGAATTCTGGCAGGTAAATGCCAGGCTCGATGGAAAAGAGCGAATTCGGAAGGATGCGGCGCTCGTCGTGAATTTCGAGGTCATCCATGTTGGCGCCGTTCGAATGCACCTCGGTGCCAATCGAGTGGCCGGTGCGGTGAATGAAATAGTCTCCGTATTTCGCCTGCTTGATGTGCCCGCGCACCGCGTGATCCACTTCCCAACCCGCAATCGGCTTGGCGCCGCCGCTCGAAACCGCGTTCTGCACCGTCTTCACCCCAATATCGCGCGCCTCGCTCACTACTTTGAAAATTTCGCGCTGCCGCTCCGTCGGAGCTTTGCCGACAACGCCCACCCACGTGATGTCGTAATAAACCGCGCTCGGAGTATTCTGCTTAGCCCACACATCGAGCAGCACAAAGTCGCCTTCGCGAATCGCGACCGGCCGACTCGCGCTTGGTTCATAATGCGGATTGCCGCTATTGGCGTTCACCGCCACGACCGGCGGATCGTCGGTGACCAGGTTTTCGCGCTGGAAGGCTTCCAGGAAGAACCGCTGGATCTCGTGCTCATGCACGCCGCCGTTGCGCACGCGCCGTCCAATCTCCTTAAAAGCCTCGGCGGTGAGCGGATCGATCACGTCGCGCGCCGCGAAGTGCGACTTGATCTGTTCGTTGGTCAAGGTCGCTTCAAACTGCGCAATCAGGTCGGCGGCGCTGACAATGTTTTTGCCCAGCCCGCGAATCATATCCGCCGTGCCCGCATCCACCATCGAAATGGTGAAGACGAAATTGTTGGGCGAGTATTGCATGGCCACGTCGCGATGCGCGGCCAGCATCTGCTTCAAGCCGTCGAACAATTCCTGGTACCCGGCGTACTGCGTTTTCGTTCCGGGTAAGCTGTCCAGGTGGCCGGCTTCGATCTTGTGCACCAGTTTGACCGGTTCGCCTTTTGCCGGGATCAGGTAGTACCAGCGCCGCGTCACCATCAACTCATTGGGCAAGCCCAGAACGCGGTACGAGATCGGGTCGCGATGGTGATGATCGTAGAAAAGCCAGGCGTCAATGTTGCGCTCGCGCAAGGCGTGCTGGATGGCGGACAGGTCCATATCCAAAGGGTTATTTTACACGAGCGATGGCGTGGGTAGATTTCGCGAAAGAAAACTCGATCCATCAATCTGGAACTGGCGACATCAACTTCTGGGCGGGTCGAATCTGAACCTCAAGTTAAGGCCACGCACCTTGCATCACCACGCCTCTACCCCCTACACTCGCGCACAGTGCGTGAACGCCTTGAGTACGCTCTGGTCTGGCCCTGGATGAAAATCCTTGGCCTGCTCCCTCGTCCAATTTCGCGCTGCATCGGAATTACCATCGGCCTCACCATCTACGCCCTCCACGGCCGCCTGCGCCGCGTCGGCCGGCGCAACCTGGCTCTTGCCTTCCCCGAAATGCCTGACTCTGAGCGTCGCCGCCTTCTGCGCGGAGAATTCATCTCCCTTGGTCGCCAGCTCGCCGAAGTCTGCATGTTCCCTCGTTACACGCGCGAAAACATCGAGAGCGTCGTCGTCTACGACGACTTTGAAAACTTCGAGCGCGCCTACGCCCGCGGCAAAGGCGTTCTCTTTCTTACTGCGCACCTCGGCGCCTGGGAACTCTCGGCCTTCGCTCATTCGCTCCACGGTCATCCTCTTTCCATCGTTATGCGCCCGCTCGACAATCCCTATATCGACCGGCTTTTGCAGCGTTATCGCACCCTGCACGGCAATCGCACCGTCGATAAAGACGATTTCATTCGCGGCCTGCTCTCTGCCATGCGCTCCGGCCAAAGCGTCGGCATTCTCATGGATACCAACATGACACCGCCCCAAGGCGTGTTCGTGGATTTCTTCGGCATTCCCGCCTGCACCGCCAGCGGCCTCGCTCGCATCGCCCTGCGCACCGATGCCGCCGTTGTTCCCGCTTTCACCGTGTGGCAGGCAAAACTCGGCAAATATACGCTACGCTTCGATCCCGCCGTAGAGTTGATTCGTACTGGCGACAACGAGGCCGACATCGTCGCCAACACCGCCAAATTTACCGGAGTGATCGAAGACTTCGTCCGCCGCTATCCCGACCAGTGGCTCTGGGTCCACCGCCGCTGGAAAACGCGTCCGCCAGGGCAGTCGCCGGTGTATTAGCCCTGGCCGCGGGGAACTGCCGTCACCGATAGACGAGTATTTTGAGCGTAAACGGGATTTTTCAACAAAGACTATTTGTAGTGAATGATTGACAAAATCTTTCCGTCACTTTGGCGTAGCTTCAAGACTGCCACTCCACCCACGCACTTGCCTTCTTCGCAGGTGCGATGGCCATAGCGATCGGGGCAGCACAACGTTCCGTAAACGGTCCATATGCCGCTATCCAGTTTCGCCGTCAACGGCCTCTCGCCGTCGATCCGCCGCTTCCCGTAAGTTTTGATTAAAGCGGGCTCGGCAATCCCTAATGCGGTTGCGGAATCAGGAACTCTAACGTCTGTGGTGGACTGTGAACGCGAGTCTGATGCAGTCAAAGTCAATGCTGCCAATAGCACCGCTCCGAGGGCCACAGATTTCATAGGCACAATCTACCTCCATCAGGAAGAGAGTTCAAATGTCGAAATCAGGCGATAACGCTCAAAACCTTAACATGCCCTAAAACGCCCGAACCGCCCTTCTCCATTTGCTTCGCATCCTCGCTGACGCGACAATGATGCTGCCATGAAAACCTCCCTCCGTGCTCTCGCCGAGAAGCTGAACTGCCGTCTCATCGGAGACGGCTCGATCTCTGTGACCGCTGTCTCCAGCTTGCAATCGGCGAACAGCCAAAGCCTCGTCTTCGTCGAAGACGCCCAGCATCTCGACACTACGTTCCGCTCATCTGCCGGCGCCGTCATCGCCGGAGAATTCGCGGCCGCAAATACTGACTCCGGCAAGCCGCTTCTGATCTCAACGCAGCCGCGCCTCGCCTTCGCCCGCGCTGCAAAGCTCCTGCGCGGGCATCCACCGAAGCATGGCATCCATCCTTCGGCCATCGTTCCCGACTCCGCCAAACTCGGCAGCAATGTAACCATCGGAGCCCGCGCCATTCTCGGCGAACACGTCAAAGTCGGCGACAAAACCACCATCGCAGCCGGCTCGGTCATTGGCGGCGGCGTCGTCCTCGGCAGCCATTGCCGCATCGATGCCAACGTCACCATCTACCCCGGCACCACTCTCGGCGACCGCGTCATCGTGCAGGCTGGAGCCGTCCTCGGCAGCGAAGGTTTCGGCTACGTCCGCGACTCCGCCACCGGACGCTACGAACAATTCCCGCAAATCGGCCGCCTGGTCATCGAAGACGACGTCGAAATCGGAGCCAACTCCACTATCGACCGCGGCGCGCTCGACGAAACCCGCATCCGCCGCGGCACAAAGATCGACAACCTCGTGCACATCGGCCACAACGTCGCGATCGGCGAGAACGTCGTTATCGCCGCGCAGACTGGTCTTTCCGGCAGCACCGTCGTCGAAGATAACGTCATCATCGGCGGACAAGTCGGCATCGCCGATCACGTGCGCATCGAGGCCGGCGCAATCCTCGGCGCGCAAAGCGGCATACCCACCAAAAAAGTGATTCGTGGTAAGGGCGTGGTTTTTTGGGGAACTCCCGCGCGCCCCATTCGGGAGTATCTTAAGGAGTTGGCGTTCCTATCCCGCGCGACCAAGAAGGAACGTTGAGTTAGAGGAGGTTTTGGCTTTTAAGCTAAAAGCTAACAGCTGTTTTCCCATGCCCATCCTCGTCATCGGCGGACACACGCGCAGCGTCGGCAAAACCAGCGTTGTCGCCGGTCTCATCGCCGCGTTGCCCGCCTTCCACTGGACTGCCCTGAAAATCACCCAATACGGGCACGGCGTCTGCTCCGCCAACGGCGCGCCCTGCGACTGCGCGACCGCCGACCATTCCTGGGCCGTCTCCGAAGAGAAAGACCGCTCCGGCGAGTCCGACACCTCGCGCTTCCTCGTCGCCGGAGCCGATCATTCCTGGTGGGTTCGCACCGAGCAAGGCCATCTCGCCGAAGCCATGCCGCGCATCCGCAACATTCTTGCCGCCACGCAAAACGCCATCATCGAATCGAACAGCATCCTGCGCTTCCTGAAACCCGATCTCTATCTGACCGTCCTCGACCCGCAGACCGCCGACTTCAAAGCTTCCGCGCAAACCTATCTCGACCGCGCCGATGCCGTGCTGCTGCACTCTGCAAACTCCAAGGAGCCGGCCTGGGAGCGGGTTTCGCTCAAGCCAGTCATCGAGCATCCCATTTTTGCCATTCGCCCGCCCAACTACGTGACCCCGGAAGTTGTGGAGTTCGTCCGCAGTCGTCTGAGCAATGCCTAAAACCGGGTGCCCCACCCTTACGCGCAATTTGCGGAAAGTGGGAACCATCGCCGCCGCAGCGCGTTCACCATCCGCGGCCAACTCTCAGTGAGTGTAATCGCCTGTTACGGGAAGTTACGAGCATGGTCCTTTAATGTGGGAAAGAAAAAGCCCCGCATTTCCGCAGGGCTTGTCACAGCAGGTCTAACGCACTCAGTCGCCGGTGCCGGTGCCGGTCAGATTGGAAGTCTGCGGGCTGTTGTGGCGCTGTCGGTCACGCTCAACGTGCCGGTTGCCTCGCCGGTCTGCCTGGGCGTGAACGTCACGCTGATGGTGCAGCTCTTGGAGCACTCCAGTGTCGTTCCGCAAGTCGACGTCGAGACCGCGAATGGAGCCGTCGCCGAATACGAGATGTCGGTCAGAGTTGTGGACAGATTATTTTTCAGGGTGAAATTGTGCGCCGCGCTGGTATCGCCGACCTCGGTCTCCTTAAAAGGTATAGCTGGCCGGTGTCAGCGCCGCCTGCGCCCGATAGCGGCACCGTCTGCGGGCTGCCAGCACCGTCATCCTCGCTTCCCACGTAGTGTCTACGCCCTACAAGGGGCTCAGTGACCGCGAGCGTACCGCACAGGATTCTAGGTAGGGATAGCACTCCAAATTGACTCGGTATCGGGTTCATCCGGTAAGCCCGTGCTTCAGCGTTATCTTCGTTCGGCGTAGTGTGTTTCAGAAAGATTCCTGAGCATGGCAGCGGCAGCTTCTGGCGTAATGTCGCGCTGCGGGCTGGCCAGCAGCTCATAGCCAACCATGAATTTGCGAATTGTCGCAGAGCGCAGTAGCGGCGGATAAAAGTGGGCGTGCAGATGCCACTCCGGGTGCGCGTTGCCATTGGTAGGCGCCTGGTGGAAACCCATCGAATACGGAAATGGGGTCTCGAAGAGATTGTCGTAGCGCGTGGTGAGCATTTTCAGCATCTCGGCCAAACTGGCGCGCGCTGGGCGATCCAGAGCGAGCAGATCGCGCACGTGCCGTTTGCAGATCACCATTACCTCAAAAGGCCAAATCGCCCAGAAGGGCACAAGCGTCGTGAAGTGTTCGTTCTCGAATATGACTCGCGTTTGCGCTTGTGCCTCCATTTGCAGGTAGTCGCATAGCAGGCAAACTCCATTTTTCTCGGCGTAGGCCTGCTGCGCCGCCTGCTCTTTTTGCGGTTCGTTGGGAATCGTCTGATTGGCCCAGATTTGGCCGTGGGGATGGGGATTGCTGCAACCCATCATTTCGCCGCGATTCTCAAAAATCTGCACGTAGTTGATGTAGGGCAGAGATCCCAATTCAGAATATTGTTCGACCCACAGGTCAACCACACGGAGAATTTCCTCGACGCTCATGCGAGCCAGGGTCAGGTCGTGGCGAGGCGAAAAGCAGACCACCCGGCAGATTCCGGCCTCCGATTCGGCAAGTATCAGCGCGCGCCCGCCCTCATCGTGTCTGGTGGGAACATCGGGTGGGTGAACATCGGGAGTCAGGGCAGCGAAGTCGTTGGTGAAGACGAACGTTGAGGTGTAATTGGGATTACTCGCGCCACCGGCGCGCTCGTTTCCGGGGCATAAATAGCAGCCAGGATCATATGCGACGGTCGCGGGTGAGACGGCGGGTTCCGTTCGTCCACGCCACGGCCGCTCGGAGCGATGCGGCGACACCAGCACCCATTCGCGCGTGAGCGGGTTGAAACGGCGGTGGGGTTGCTTGTAAAGGTGATTGGAAAGCTCGTTGGCGTTCGCGGGAGTGTTCAAGCTTGACTGCTCCCTTCGACCGGCCGGGTCTCCGCCCCCTGTGCCGGCTCGCAGATATAAGTTGCGGGAGTGATGCCCGTCGTCTCCGCGTACATCTGCGCAATATCGGCTTGGAATGCCGCTACGCACTCCGACCGAATCAGGTTGACCGTGCATCCGCCAAACCCGCCGCCCATCATCCGCACGCCATAGACGCCGCGCCTCGACGAGGCCAGATCGACCAGCAGGTCGAGTTCCCTGCAACTCACTTCGTAATCGTCGCGCAAGCTGGCGTGCGAGCGGTACATCAAATGCCCAAACTGATCGCTGTCACCGGACTCGAGCGCTTTAGCGGCCGCAAGCACTTTTTGGTTCTCGGTGACCACGTGGCGGCAGCGGCGATAGACGGTCGCCGGCAGATCGTGTTTATGTTTTTCAAGGTCGGCGATTCCAACATCGCGCAGCGCATGGATCTCAGGGAAAAACGATTGCAGAACTCTTACCCCGGCTTCGCAGTCGGCGCGACGGAGATTGTATTCTCCCGATGCCAGTTGGTGCCGCACCATGCTGTTACAAACGACCACGCGAACATCTTTTGGGATCGGAAGCAATCGATACTCGAGCAAACGGCAATCGAGCATCAGTGCGTGCCCGGTCGCGCCGAAAGCGGCAATAAACTGGTCCATGATGCCGCAGCGCGTGCCGACATATTTATGCTCGGCGGCCTGACAGAGTTTTACTAGCTCCAAGGCGGGCACGGCGACTCCGGCAATCAACGTCAGACCTAAAGCCGTCGACACTTCCAGAGCGGCCGACGAACTTAGACCGGCTCCAAGAGGAATCTCGCCGTGAATGACAAGATTGCCGCCCGACAGCCGGTGCCCTGCTTCCTGAAGCGACGCGGCGACTCCGCGAATGAAGTCACTCCAGTGCTTTTGAGGCGGCCCGGAGAGCGAATCGAGCGACAGCGCGATCTTCTCGTCGAAGTGTTCGGAGTAAGCTTCGAGCATCCGGTCTTGGCGTTTAGCGACGGCGATCCAGGTGTAAAACCCGATCGCCATCGGCATGACGAAGCCGTCGTTGTAATCGGTGTGCTCACCGATAAGATTGACGCGGCCGGGCGCGCGAAAAATGAGCGCGTTTCTACCAGACGCTTCGCCGAACACTTCCCGGAATCGCGTCAGCAACAGATCGTCGGTGGATTTGGGTGTTGACATGCCGGAGACAGATTCAGGAGATCATGTGCCGAAGATCATTGCTGCCCACCTGCGGAACGGCCCGTGCCGTCAGCGGAGTTGTGCTGGTTTTCACTTCGGCGATTTCCAAACACAACCATAATGAGCCCGAAGACCAGCAACACGATTCCCCAGGCCAGGTTCACGTTAAGTCCAAGCGAACGCTGGTAGATCGCTCGGTCGCTGAAAACGCCAAATCCAGACAGCAGCAGCCCGAGCACGCTGAAGAGCAAGCCGATCGGCAAGCGGATATCCAGGCCCATAAGACTCCTACCAAAAGATAATGTTCAGTAGCAAGGCCAAAGCGAGCACGATAACTCCCAGCACCGCCGGCCTGCGGTGCCATGCCAAGTGGCCCTCAGAAGGATGCTTGGTCAATGAATAAACCAGTCCCGTAAGCTCGGTTTCTTTTCGCGGTTTGGTAATCAGGCTCACCAGGATCGTCACCAGAAAGCACATACTCCACGCCCAGATGGCAGTCGAGAAGTTCTGAGCCATTTCGCTGGGATAAATATGAACTACCGCTAGCCAACCACCTTTTATACCCGCAGTCGCACCGGCGGGCAGAGTCAAACCTTGATGTATGGCTGCAGCAGCCGTTCCCGACAGCAATCCGGCAAACGCTGCATGTCCCGTTGTTCGCTTCCAGAACATTCCCAGAAGAAAAGTAGCGAACAGTGGAGCGTTCACAAACGCGAAGACGAGTTGCAAAAAATCCATGATGTTATTAAACCGGGTCGCGGCGTAGGCCGCGGCGACGGAAAGCGCAATCCCGAACACCGTCGCCATTCGGCCCATCCAAAGGTAGTGTCGATCACTGGCATTCCTGTGGAGATAAGCCTGATAAATGTCGTAGGTCCAGACGGTGTTAAACGCGGTCACATTTCCAGCCATGCCGGACATGAAGCTGGCCAGCAGCGCAGTAAGACCCAGACCCAGCATCCCAGTCGGGAAATAATGCACGAGCATGTTGGGGATGGCGAGATCGTAGTCGAGAACGGCATCGCCGTTCGCGTCGAGAACCGGGAGACCGGTTGTCTCGTTAATTTTGGGCGGGATGAGGCCGCGTCCGGCGGCAAACACTTCGCTGCGGGCCGTCCCGGCCACGCCAGCCCGCGTGAGGTCGGCCTGCGGAATCGGCAAAGTGACCGCGATCAGACCGGGAAGTATGACGAGAAATGGGAAGACCATCTTCGGAAGCGCAGCAATTAGAGGCGTCCGGCGCGCAGCGCTCATGGAGTCCGCGGCCATCGCGCGTTGCACCACCAGAAAATCTGTACACCAATAGCCGAACGAGAGCACAAATCCCAGCCCCATCACCAAGCTGAACCATTCCACTCCCAGCAGATTGGTATGCGCGCTACCCATGCCCTGCCAGGAATGTGTGTAAGCCGAGGGAAGCTGCGCCTTGATGCCGCTCCATCCCCCGACATCCTTCAAGCCGAGAAAGACGAGAGGCAGAAAGCCAGCCACGATCAGGAAAAACTGCAGCACCTCATTGTAGATGGCGCTGACCAGGCCGCCGAGAACGATATAGATCAGCACAACCACGGCCGAGAGCACGACATTGCAATGAAAGCTCGCCGAAAGTGGCAGGCCCAGGGCGCGCAGCGGCGCATCCAGAATGTGCAGCGTCTGAATCAGCTTCGCCATGGCATACATGGAGATGCCGGAAGAAAAAATCGTCATCGTGGCAAAGGAGATCGCATTCAGGCCGCGCGTTTTTTCATCGAAGCGAAGCCGCAGATACTCGGGCACCGAGCGCGCACGCGAACCGTAATAGAAAGGCATCATAAAAATGCCGACAAACACCATCGCGGGAATGGCGCCGATCCAATAGAAGTGGCTGGTAGAGATGCCATACTTGGCGCCGGAAGCGCCCATGCCGATGACTTCCTGCGCGCCGAGATTGGCGGAAATGAAAGCCAGGCCGCAAACCCACGCCGGAATGGAACGCCCCGCAAGAAAAAAATCCGCGCTCGTCTTCATGTAGCGCTTCAAGGCGACACCGATGCCGAGCACAAACAGGGAATAGGTCCCCATAATGATCCAGTCGATGAGCGTGAGGTTCAGGCGAAGCTCCTTGTAGGACGCAAGATTATAAAGTCAATCGTCGCGAGGTCAATCACCACGAGTTCAAATCATTGCATTTCTCGCGGATGCGATACTGCCCTGCTCGTTAGCGCGCCGGGTTTAGCTCACCAATTCAGCACCGTGCCTGGAAAAATCCGCCCGACATGGTTCACCTGCACCATGTGTCGCCAGGGGGTCAAAGTTGTATCCTGAATTCTCTCAAGGAGGTCAACCCCGCGTGCGCACGCCTAGAAACGGGAATTGGAGCTGGTCCGTCTCCGCATTGGTCGCATTGTGTCTCAGTACGACCGTCTTCACCGGAGTATCGCAGGTTGCCGCTTCTCCTACACCGTTACGATCATCATCGTCAGAATCACGAGCGCCCCTGCTTCTTGGAGCCGCCTGGTATCCCGAGCAATGGCCGGAGGCGCGATGGGAGCCCGATCTGCAACTCATGGAGAGCGCGGGCATCCACTTTGTCCGCGTTGGCGAGTTTGCCTGGAGCACCATGGAACCCGCTGAAGGCGAATATAAGTTCGACTGGCTGGAACGCGCGATTGCGCTGGCAGCAAAACATCACATTCAAGTTGTGCTGGGAACGCCGACCGCAGCGCCGCCCGCCTGGTTGACGCAAAAGTATCCTGAAACACTTCGCATCAATGAAGATGGTCGCCCGGACGAACATGGCAACCGCCAGCAGTTCAACTGGTCAGATCCCAAATATCGAGAATTGGCGCACGACATTGCCTCCAGAATGGCCGAGTGTTTCGGCCACAATCCCAATGTAATTGGCTGGCAGATCGACAATGAATATGCCGAGGAATCCTATGGGCCCGATGACCGGCAGCGTTTTCAGCAGTGGCTCAAATCACGCTACGGAACTCTCGATGCGCTGAACGCCCGATGGACAACCGCTTACTGGAGCCAAACTTACACGGACTGGAACCAGATTCCGATCGAAACCGGCTATGGGAATCCGGGATTGCTTCTCAATTGGAAGCTTTTCGTGAGCGACACATGGCGCAGCTATCAGAAAAATCAGATTGACGCGATTCGCTCCCATGCCGACACGCGACAGTTCATCACGACTAACATGATGGGCTGGTTCAGCGGATACGACCACTACACCGTCTCGCCGGAGCTTGATCTTGCCGCCTGGGATGATTATGTGGGCGAAGGGCATCTCGACCCAGTGCGCAATGGAGCGGCGCACGACTTGACCCGCGGCTTTCTCGGCAAAAGCTTCTGGGTCATGGAAACGCAACCCGGATTCGTGAACTGGGCTAAGGTCAACAACACATTAAATAAAGGAGAAGTGCGCGCCATGGCGTGGCACGATCTTGGCCACGGCGCCGACGCCGTGAGCTACTGGCAATGGCGCAGTGCGCTGAATGGGCAGGAAGAGTACCACGGTACGCTGGTGGGAGCCGATGGAACCCCTACGCCACTTTATGCGGAGGTTGCCCAACTCGGACGAGAATTTGCCAAAGCCGGACCGGTACTGGCAGGGACTTCCGTGCACTCCGAAGTTGCCATCTTGCATTCCTATGAAAGCCGTTGGGCGATCAACTGGCAACGGCATAACTCTGATTACGATCCCGTGAAAGAACTGCTCAGCTATTACGGCCCGCTGCGCGACTATGCGCAGTCGATCGACGTTGTTTCACCCGACGCGCCTCTATCTCAGTACAAGCTCGTGGTAGCGCCGGCTCTCAATGTGATTCCGGAAGAAACCGCGCAAAAGTTGATCGCGTATGTGCGTGGTGGCGGGCATCTCGTGCTCGGCGATCGCAGCGGCATGAAGGATGCGGATAACGCTCTCTGGCCGCAGCGGCAGCCGGGTCCGCTCGCCGATCTACTCGGAGGCCGCGTGGAACAATATTACGCGCTGGAAGCGCCAGTTGAGGTGCTGGGAAATTTCGGACAACCGGCATCGATGAGAGCGAAACAATATGCCAACCTCTGGGCCGAGCAACTGAGCGTGAAAGCGCCGGATACCGAAGTCCTATTGCGTTATGCGAAAAGCAATGGCTGGCTTGATGGTCAGCCCGCGGCCATCACTCGCCGAGTGGGAAAAGGCCGCATTACCTATATCGGCGCATCGCTCGACAGCAAGGCCATGGCAGCGGCTGCAAACTGGATGGTCAGAACAAGTGGCGTAACCCGCGCCCTGGGTCCCGTGCCTGCGAGCATTGACGTCTACCCGCGTTCGGGCGGCGATAGATTGGTGTATATCCTGGTCAACTTCGGGAAGAAGACTGAAACGGTGGATCTCCCATCGGAAATGACGGACATTCTGCACGACAGCAAGGTCAGGCGTCTAACGTTGCAGCAGTATGATGTTGCGGTGCTTCAGACAGCGGCACGACATTGAGTGCGGTTTAGATGTCTTCAGGAGGATTTCCCGATGCGCGTTGCTACTTCGTTGCCGCTCGCGGTGATCGCATGGACTCTGGTTTCCACTCTCCAACCGAGGCCCTCGCAGGCTCAGGCCGTGGCTCAGACTCCGCCCATGGGCTGGAACAGTTGGAATTATTTCGCCGAGAAAGTGGACGACAAGGACGTGCGCGAGGCAGCCGACCAGATTGTGGCCACTGGCATGAAGGACGCGGGTTACGTCTACGTCAACATCGACGATACGTGGGAGGGTCAGCGCGACGCCAACGGCATGCTGCACACCAACACGAAATTTCCCGATATGAAGGCGCTAGCCGACTACGTGCATTCGAAGGGGCTGAAGATCGGCATCTATTCCTCACCTGGACCCAAGACCTGCGCTGGCTATGAGGGCTCTCTGGGCCACGAAGAGCAGGACGCCAAGCTCTACGCCTCCTGGGGCATCGATTATCTCAAGTATGACCTCTGCAGCTTCATTTCAGAAGTGATGGAGAAGCAAGCCCCCAACGACCGTGCTGCCCAGATGCGCCTCATGCAGGGTGCCTATGAAAAGATGCACAAGGCACTGCAGTCCACCGGCCGACCGATTGTTTATTCCTTCTGCCAATACGGGTTTGACGCCGTGTGGGAGTGGGCACCATCAGTGGGCGGCAATCTTTGGCGCACCACCGGCGACATTGCGCCCGACGTGTACCACATCTACACGATCTTGAGCCAGCAGGCTGGACTAGCGAGCTACGCCGGCCCCGGTCACTGGAACGACCCCGACATGCTGGAAGTCGGTAACGGCGAACTAACATTGGCCGAGAATCGCTCGCATTTCTCCATGTGGGCCATGCTGGCCGCGCCTCTGCTGGCGGGCAACGATCTGCTCCACATGAAGCCCGAGATCAAGGCCATCCTGGCGAATCGCGAAGTGATCGCCATTGACCAGGATAAGCTGGGCAAGCAAGGCGGGCGCGTCTACGCTGACGGCGAAGTGGAGGTGTGGACGAGGCATCTGACCGGCGGCGCGCTGGCCGTGGCCGTCCTCAATGTCGGCGGTGACCGCTACTCTACGCATCCCTTCCACTTGAGTTTGGACCGTTTGGGATTGCACAGCCCGCAGCACGCCAGGGATCTGTGGACCAGCAAAGACATGGAATTGACTGAGGGCATGCCGCTGGAACTGACCCGCCACGACGTGTTCCTAGTGCGAATTGCCACCCCGAGGTAGGACGTGCGTGCGGTGGCGCCTGCAAGGTCTGACGAAGCCAATACCGAACGAAACGAATTCATTGAGAGTTTTGCAAGGAGCCTTAGGAAAACGCTCAAAGCAAGACTCAATTCGAAACACCCAGGTCGTTGTTTGAGAGGGGCGAAGGCGTCACCTTGACGCTCTGTTGTGTCCTATGCAGCTCTTATCGAGCATAACCTGACAACCGCTTTCGCATGGGAGTGGTCGCCACGCCGTTCCCAACTGATCCTTTTTGTATGCTGGAAAATGGCGTTAAGTAGCGTCTTTACTCCGGTGCTTGCAAAGCATTCGAAGTGGGATAAAGACAAATTGTTGGACACAAATCTGCCGAAGCTGTGACCGTCAAGGTTGAGGGCCTGAACCGCCGGTTGACTGAGCGCAAGTTGCGAAGTATGCTTTGCCGCCAAGGTGGGTTTGATGGGGTGAGTGTGTGGGAGGAGTTCTGCAAAGCCCGTCAGTGCGTTGCTAGTCAAGTGGCAAAGTGGCGATCAAGAGGCGCTACATGCCTTGATGCCGCTCGTTTACGATGAGCTGCGCCGTGTGGCGCATCGAGCTTGACCTTGATTTAGTTGAGAATAAAGGCTACTGTGTCTGGCCGCTTGCAATTGGGAGATTTGTGGACATGGTTGTCGGCTCCAATCTGTCATCGCAAACCATGAGCGAATCATCATTGCTTGAGATCTACGTCAGCACGGATATAGAAACCGACGGACCGGTCGCGGGAAAACACTCCATGCTGAGCATTGGATCGGCAGCCTATCTGGCCGACAAAGAGCTGCTGGGGACGTTCTCCGCCAACTTGGAAACGCTTCCCGCATTGGCCCCGGATCCCAAGACCGCCGCATGGTGGGCCACACAGCCGGAAGCATGGTCGGCCTGCCGGCAAAATCTCGAAGCGCCTGCCGCCGCCGTGAGACGCTACGTTGCCTGGCTCGAGGCGTTTGGCGGACGGCCAGTGTTTGTCGGGTACCCGGCCGCTTTCGATTTTTCCTTCGTCTATTGGTATCTCACCGAGTTCGCGGGCGAGAACCCATTCGGCTATTCGGCAATTGATATTAAGACCTATGCGATGGCATTGCTGCGCAAACCATATCGAGCGTGCGGCAAGCGGTCGATGCCCCCGGAGTGGTTCGATCCCGTGCCTCATACGCATGTGGCGCTCGACGATGCCATCGAGCAAGGACAACTCTTCTGCAACATGCTTACAGCCAACTTCGACGCCTACCTGGCCGCTCACGGCTGCTAAATGTCGGCCCATACCGCAGCCGCCCAGCTTGCTGAGGACAGGGTAGTGAGAGATTGTCTGGTCAATCACTGACGTGCTAAGTATACGTGGCACCACCCCGTCTACTCCGTTACGAGTCCGCCCCCCGGTGTTAAGTTTTAGCAGCGCCAAGACGGGCAGCGAGCGCTTTCGACT